>JAJYSG010000055.1 GCA_021793675.1 Actinomycetes bacterium
GACGACGGGTGTCACGCGGGCGGGGGTGTGCGTGCGGGCGGGTTCACCCCTCGATGGGTCGCCAGAGATGACCGTGCGGGGCGGCCCAGACGTGCAATGTCTGGCGAGGCATCGGCTGAGGCGACGTATCGTCGGGTAGGCATGGAGACACGATGAGCAGCGATCCGTGGCACACATCCGCCGAGAGCGCGGCGCCGACGCCCCGGCCCGAGCTGGGCCCGGTGCCGGCGGTCGCCCTCGTGGGGCTCGGCGTGCTCGCCGTCCTCAAGGGCGCCGGGCTCGTGCTCGTCGCCGCCGCCGTCGCGTCGGGCATCGCGGGTCTCATGGCCGGCGACCTCGACACGCGCTCAGTGCTGCTCCTCGGCCTCATCGGCGGTGGCCTTCGCGCGCTCGCCGTGTGGGGCACGCGCGTCGGGGGACACAACATCGCGATCGCTGTCAAGCGCGACCTGCGGGGGCGCCTGTGGGATCGCCTCGCTGCGGGCGACGCTGAGGGCGCGGAGTTCGCGGAGGACGACGACGATCCGCGCCCGAGCGCCCCCGCGCGGATCGCCCGAGAGCGCGAGGGCGAGGGATCCGTCTCGATCCTCGCCGCCGACGGGCTCGACGATCTCGACGAGTACTACGCCACCAGCCTGCCCGCGATCATTCAGGCGGTCGCGGTCCCGCTCATCGCGGGCCTGTGGATCCTCGGCGCCGACTGGCTGAGCGCGCTCATCGTCGCGCTCACGGTGCCGCTCGTGCCCCTGTTCATGGCGCTCATCGGCAAGCACACGCAGGAGCGCACCGACGAGGCCACCGGATCCCTCGCGCGCCTCGCCAACCACCTCACCGAGCTCGCGCGCGGGCTGCCCGTGCTCGTCGGCCTCAACCGCGCCGAAGAGCAGGCCCGAGCGCTCGACGACATCCAGCGCGAGTACCGCACACGCCTGCAGCAGACGCTGCGCACCTCGTTCCTCTCAGCCCTCGCGCTGGAGCTCATCGCGACGATCTCGGTCGCCGTCGTCGCGGTCGCACTCGGCCTGCGGCTGATGAACGACACGGTCGAGCTCGAGGCGGCGCTCGTGGCGCTCCTGCTCGCACCCGAGTGCTTCACGGCGCTGCGGCAGGTCGGATCCGCCTTCCACTCCTCGCAGAACGGGTTGTCGGCCCTCGCTCGCGTTCGCCGCATCCTCTCGGGCGCGCGGCGCGGCGACGTGCGCGGATCCGAGCTGCCGGTCGTCGCCGACATCACGAGCCCCATCGATCTGCCGCTCGTGCGGACGGAACCGCAGCGGACGGAGGCGCCGGAGGACTTCCCGACGCTCGACGAGATCGCCTCCGGCGCGGCCTGGGCCGACGAGCCCGAGGGCGTGCCCGACCACGCGCCGGCCCCCATCACGATCCACGACCTGAGCGTGCGCTACGCCGACCGGGCGGCGCCGACCCTCGACGGGCTGTCGGCGGACATCGGTGGGATCACGGCCATCACGGGCCCGTCGGGCAGCGGCAAGTCGACGCTGCTGGCGGCGATCGCCGGCACGCTGCCGCCGGGCGCCGATTCGTCGGGCTGGATCGTCGGCATCGACCCCGCGCTCGTCGCCTACGCACCGCAGGTGCCGCGCGCCTTCACCGCGACGCCGTGGGACGAGCTCGTGCTGTACGGATCCGAGAACCCCGAGGCCCCGCTGCGCGAGGTCGGCATCGCGCGGCTCGCGCATTCGTCGATCGCGGAGATGAGCCCGGGAGAGCTGCGACGCCTCGCCGTCGCCCGCGCGCTGGTGCGCGTCGATCACGGCGCGCGGGTCCTCGTCCTCGACGAACCGACCGCACACCTCGACGAGCGCTCGGCGGATCGCGTGCGCGACGCGATCCGCCGCCGCGCGTCGGCCGCGACGGTGATTCTGGCGACGCACGAGCCCGCCACGCTCGCTCTCGCGAAGCGGACGGTCGCCGTCGACGTGGCCACGGCGCACCCGAGCGGCGCGGTCGCCGTGTCGAGCCCGTCGGCCGCGCCGACCGCGTCCACCGTGTCTCCCGCGGATGGCGCGAGGCAGGATCCGACGTCGACGACCGTCGGGATCCCGGTGATCACCGACTCCATCCGCCTGCCTGACGCGCCCGACTCGGGATCCCTCCGCCTGCCCAGCCTGCGCGGGCCCCAGCACTACGCGCTGAAACCCGACCGCCCGGCGCGGTGGCGGGCGTTGTTGCGCCTCCTGCGCCCCACGACCGTGCGGTGGGCGCTCGGCATCCTCCTCGCCGCCGCGACGACCGGGATGGGACTCGCGCTGACCGCCGTGTCCGGATGGCTCATCGTGCGGGCCAGCGTCGAGGAGTACATCATGTACCTGCTCGTCGCGATCGTCGGCGTACGGTTCTTCGGCATCGGGCGTGCCGTGTCGCGCTACGCGGAACGCCTCGTGACGCACGCCGCGTCGTTCCACGTGACCGACCGGCTGCGCCGACGCCTGTGGCGCTCGATCGCCGCGCGGGGCGCCGGATCCCGCCGCGTGCTCGAGGGCGGATCCCCCGTCGACTACCTCGTCACGCTCACCGACGAGCTGCGCGACCTGCTGCCGCGCACGATCCCGCCGCTCGCCGTCGGCGTCCTCGCGGTGCTCGGCATCACGGTGACGACCTGGTTCACGGTCCCGCAGCTGACGGGCGTCGTCGGCGGGGTCCTCGCCGCCGCGGCCGTGATCGGTGCCGTGCTCGCGATCGTGGCCGCGCGCGGCGCGCACCGACGACGGATCCACGAACGGTCGACGCTCGTGCGGGGAACCGCGGCGCTCGCGACCGCCGCCGACGACCTGCGCGCGAACGGCGTCGCCCACCCCGCGGTCACGCGCCTCGACCAGGTCGGCGCCCGCCTCGCGCGTGCGGAACGGTGGGGGTCGCTCGGCGCGGGTCTCGGCAGCGCGGTCGCCGTGTTCGCCTGTTCGGCGCTCGCCGCCTGGGCCCCGCTCCTGTCCCCCGCGACGCCGGCCGAGCTCGCCTGCGTCATCGCGTTGCTGGCCCTCGCCGCGGTCGAGCCGCTCGACGAACTCATCGTTGCGTGCCACCGGATCCCCGCGCTCCGCGAGGTCGCGCGCCGCATCGCACCGCTGCTGACCATGCCGCGCCCGGTCTCGACGGGCACCGCGCCAGCGCCCCGCCCCGTCACGCGCCTCGAGATCGACGGCGTCGCCGCCACCTATCCCGGCCGCTCCGAGCCGGTCTTCTCTGGGCTGTCGGGATCGGTCGGAACCGGCGAGTGGCTCGTCGTGACCGGGCGCTCGGGCGCGGGCAAGTCCACCCTGCTGTCGGTGATCATGGGCGCCCTGCCAGCGGCGGAGGGCGTCGTGCGCGCCGACGGCGTCGCGCTCACGGACCTCGATCCGGCCTCCTGGCGCGGCCGCGTCGCCTGGTGCCCGCAGGACGCGTACGTGTTCGACTCGACCTTCCGCGGCAACCTCCTCGTCGGCCGTGCCCGCGACGACGCCCCGGACGACGCCGAGATGCTCGCTGCCCTCGCGCGCGCCGGCCTCAGCGATCTCGTCGCGTCGCTTCCCGACGGGCTCGACACGCACGTCGGGGCGGGCGGATCCGCGCTGTCCGGCGGTGAGCGCCAGCGTCTCGCCGTGGCGCGCGCACTGCTCAACCGCGCCGACGTGATCCTGCTCGACGAGCCGGCCGCGCATCTCGACCGGCCGACCGCGGAGGCGGTGATGGCGGATATCCGTGCCGCGACGGAGGATCGCATCGTCGTGCTGGTCTCGCATCGCGCGGACGTGCGCGCACCGGAGGGATCCGCCCGCATCGAGCTGTGACGGCGCGCACCGTCGATCGCCCGGATGCGCGTCCACGACTCCGACAGGTGTAGCATCCGGGCGTGACCGATCGCCCCACCGACGACCGTCGGATCTCCCTCGCACTGCTGCTCGCGGCGATCTGCCTCATCGGCGTGAACATGCGCACGCCGATCACGGGAATCGGGCCGCTGCTCGAGCAGATGAGCGCGTCGACCGGGCAGCCGCTGTCGGTGCTGAGCCTGCTGACGTCGCTGCCGGTCCTGTCGTGGTCGATCATCTCGTCGGTCGCCCATCCGCTCACCCAGCGCTTCGGACTGCGGCCCGTGGTTCTCGCCGCGATCATTCTGCTCGGCGTCGGCACCGTCGTTCGCTCGCTGCCCGGCGTCGCGGCGGAGGTGGGCCTCTGGGTCGGCACTCTCCTCGTCGGCGCGACGATCGCGATGTTCAACGTGCTGATGCCCGCGGTCGTGAAGCGTTCGTTCGGCCGGCGCTCTCCCGTCGTCACGAGTATCTACACCGCGCTCTTCGCCGGGTTCGGCGCGGTGGCGTCGAGCCTCGTGGTGCCGGTGTCGTACCTCGTGTCGGGCGGCGAGGGATCCACGGGCTGGCGCGTCGCGCTCGTCGCGATGAGCGCCACGCTACCGATCGCGGGCGTGCTGTGGATCTGGCACATGCGACAGGCCGGCCCGGAGGAGCGCGTGCGCCCGCAGCCGCGGAGCGAGGCCGTCCGGCGCAGCGTGTGGGGCGACCGCACGGCGTGGCTCGTGGGCCTCTACATGGGCACGCAGTCGATCCTCTTCTACGCCATGCTCACATGGACGGCGCCGTTCGCGCGCGATCACGGACACAGCGAGATCGCGGCCGGAAACGACGTGATGCTGTTCCAGATCACAGGCGTCATCGGATCACTGGCCTTGCCGCTGCTGCTGCGCGGCCGCGCGGAGCGGTGGATTCCCGCCCTGCTCCCCGCGTTCGGCGTCATCGGCACGATCGGACTGATCGTCGCACCGAACGTGCTCGTGGTGTGGCTGCTCGTGCAGGGCCTAACGAGCGGCGCCTCGATCGCGATGGCGCTGACGCTGATGGCCTCCCGCGCCCGAGACCACCGCACCTCGTCCGCGCTCAGCGGCATGTCCCAGTCGGTCGGCTACGTCATCTCCGGCGCGGCGCCGCTGATCTTCGGCTGGCTCCACGCCGCGACCGCGTCGTGGACCTGGCCGCTCGGCTACGTGATCGCGGGACTGCTCGCGCAGCTCGTGATCGGGCTGTTCGTCGGACGCGACCGCTACGTCTTCGACTGACGCAGGGTTCGCCGCGACCGCGTCACCAGATCGAGACGCGGTCCTCCTTCGGGAGCCACAGCGCATCCGCCTCGGTCACGCCGAACGCCTCGTAGAAGGCGTCGACGTTGCGCACGATCTGGTTGCACCGGAACTCGTTCGGCGAGTGCGGGTCGATCGCGAGCAGACGGATCGTCTCGGCGTCGCGGCTGGCCTGCTGCCACACCTGCGCGTACGACAGCAGCACGCGCTGCACGCCCGTGAGCCCATCGATCTCTGGCGCCGCGTCACCGTTCAGTGACAGCTCGTAGGCCTTCAGCGCGATGCTGATCCCGCCGAGGTCTCCGATGTTCTCGCCGATCGTGAGCGCGCCGTTGACGGTGTGCTCAGCGGCCAGTCCGACGGGCGTCAGGGCGTCGTACTGCTCGATGAGCACCTTCGTGCGCGACTCGAACGCGGCACGGTCGTCCTCGGTCCACCAGTTGTTGAGCGCACCGGTGCCGTCGAACTGCGAGCCCTGGTCGTCGAAGCCGTGCCCGATCTCGTGACCGATGACGGCGCCGATGCCGCCGTAGTTGGCGGCGGCATCGCGGTTCGGGTCGAAGAACGGATACTGCAAGATCGCCGCGGGGAACACGATCTCGTTCATCAGCGGGTGGTAGTACGCGTTCACCGTCTGCGGCGTCATCAGCCACTCGTCGCGGTCGATCGGCTGCCCGATCTTCGCGAACTGACGGTCGTGCTCGAAGACGCTGGCGCGGCGCACGTTGCCGACGAGGTCCTCGGGATCGATCTCCAGCGCGGCGTAGTCGATCCACTTGGTCGGGTAGCCGACCTTCGGCGTGAAGCGGTCGAGCTTGTCGAGCGCGCGCTCGCGCGTCTCGGCGCTCATCCAATCGAGCGTCGAGATCGACGCGCGATACGCCTCGATGAGATTGGCGACCAGGCGGTCGATCTCCTCCTTCGCCTCCGGCGGGAAGTGTCGCTCGACGTAGATGCGCCCGACCGCCTCGCCCATCGCCGCCTCCACGAGGCTGATGCCGCGCTTCCAGCGGACACGG
>JAJYSG010000001.1 GCA_021793675.1 Actinomycetes bacterium
GCGCCCAGCACGCGTCCCGCGGCGCCGACCGCGCGTCCGACGGCGCCGACGGCGCGGCCGGCGGCGCACTCCGCGCGTCCCGCCGCCCCGACGGCCCGGCCCTCGGGCCCCGTCCCCGGCCCGGCCCGGCCCAGCCCCCGGCAGTCCCCGGCGAACCCGTCACGTCCCGGCAACAACCCGTTCGCCCCCTCCCAGGGCATGCCCCGGCAGGGCGAGCGTTCCGGCGGTTCGCGGCCGGGTGCTCCGCGTCCCGGCAACAACCCGTTCGCCCCGTCGCAGGGCATGCCCCGTCCCGGGGAGCGCCGTTCCGAGCAGCAGGGCGCGCCCGCCGCGTCGAGCGGCGAGCGTCCGGGCGGTCCCCGTCCGGGCGGTCCGCGTCCCGGCGGCCCGCGGCCCAACCCGGGCATGATGCCGGGCCGCATGAACGCCGGCGTCGGGCGTCCCGGGGAGCGCACCAGCGCGCCCGGTCGGGGTGCGCCCGGTCGCGGCGGACCCGGTGCGGGCCGCGGTGGCACCGGCGCCCCGGGTGCCGGTGGCGGTTTCGCCGGCGCCGGACGTCCCGGTGGTGGTGGTGGTCGTGGCGGCGGTGCCGGCCGCGGCAGCACGCAGGGCGCCTTCGGCAGGGCCGGTGGCCGTCCCGTCCGGGGACGGAAGTCGAAGCGCGCCAAGCGCCAGGAGTTCGAGCAGATGCAGGCGCCGTCGCTGGGCGGCGTGTCCGTCCCGCGCGGCAACGGCACCACGGTGCTGCGGCTGCGTCACGGCTCGTCGCTCAACGACTTCGCCGACAAGATCGACGCCAACCCGGCGTCGCTGGTCACCGTCCTGTTCCACCTCGGCGAGATGGCCACGGCCACGCAGTCGCTCGACGAGGACACCTTCGCCGCGCTGGGCGCCGAGCTCGGGTACGTCATCGAGATGGTGTCCGCCGAGGAGGAGGACCGCGAGCTGCTCGGCTCGTTCGACATCGACCTCGACGCGGAGCTGGAGGCGGAGTCCGACGAGGACCTCGCCGCCCGCCCGCCCGTCGTCACCGTCATGGGCCACGTCGACCACGGCAAGACCAAGCTGCTCGACGCGATCCGGCAGACGGACGTCGTCGGCGGCGAGGCCGGCGGCATCACGCAGCACATCGGTGCCTACCAGGTGAAGACCGAGCACGAGGGCATCGAGCGCGCCATCACCTTCATCGACACCCCGGGCCACGAGGCGTTCACCGCCATGCGTGCCCGTGGCGCCCAGGTGACGGACATCGCGATCCTCGTGGTCGCGGCCGACGACGGCGTGATGCCTCAGACGATCGAGGCGCTCAACCACGCCCAGGCGGCCGGGGTGCCGATCGTCGTGGCGGTCAACAAGGTCGACAAGGAGGGGGCCAACCCCGCCAAGGTCCGCCAGCAGCTGACCGAGTACAACCTGGTCGCGGAGGAGTACGGCGGCGAGACGATGTTCGTCGACGTCTCCGCCAAGCAGCGGCTGGGCATCGACGAGCTGCTCGAGGCCGTGCTGCTCACGGCGGATGCGGCGCTCGACCTGCGGGCGAACCCGAACAAGGACGCGCGCGGCGTGGCCATCGAGGCCAACCTCGACCGGGGCCGTGGTGCCGTGGCGACCGTGCTCGTGCAGTCCGGCACGCTGCGGGTCGGCGACGCGATCGTCGCGGGCACCGCCCATGGGCGCGTGCGGGCGATGTTCGACGAGCACGGGGAGACCGTGCCCGAGGCCGGACCGGCGCGACCGGTGCAGGTGCTCGGGCTCACGTCGGTCCCGAGCGCGGGCGACACGTTCCTCGTCGCGCCCGACGACCGCACCGCCCGCCAGATCGCCGAGAAGCGTGAGGCCGCCGAGCGGGCCGCGCTGCTGGCCAAGCGGCGCAAGCGGATCAGCCTGGAGGACTTCACGCAGGCCCTCGCCCAGGGCAAGGTCGAGACGCTCAACCTCGTCATCAAGGGCGACGTGTCCGGTGCGGTCGAGGCCCTGGAGGACGCGCTGCTCAAGATCGACGTGGGCGAGGAGGTCGACCTGCGGGTCATCCACCGCGGCGTCGGTGCGATCACGCAGAACGACGTCAACCTGGCGACGGTCGACAACGCGATCATCATCGGGTTCAACGTCAAGTTCGCCGAGCGGGTGGAGGACCTCGCCGAGCGCGAGGGCGTCGACGTGCGGTTCTACTCGGTGATCTACCAGGCGATCGACGACGTCGAGGCGGCCCTCAAGGGCATGCTCAAGCCGGAGTACGAGGAGGCGCAGCTCGGCACCGCGGAGGTGCGCGAGGTGTTCCGCTCCTCGAAGTTCGGCAACATCGCCGGCTGTCTGGTGCGCAGCGGCGAGATCCGCCGCAACACCAAGGCGCGGGTGCTGCGCGGCGGCAAGGTGATCGGGGACAACCTGACCATCGAGTCGCTCAAGCGGTTCAAGGACGACGCCACCGAGGTCCGCGAGGGCTACGAGTGCGGTATCGGTCTCGGTTCGTTCAACGACCTTCAGGTCGATGACGTCATCGAGACCTTCGAGATGCGGGAGAAGCCGCGCTCCTGAGGTGTCCAGGTCCGGCCCGAGGCGTCGTCCCCGGGCCGGACCTGACCCTGGGCGCGTGCGGGAGGGAGACGGCATGGCGGAGAACCCGCGGGTGCGCCGGTTGGCGGACCGCATCCAGGAGGTCGTCGCAGGGCTCCTCGACACCCGGATCAAGGACCCCCGGCTCGGGTTCGTCACGGTGACCGACGTCCGCGTCACGGGCGACCTGCAGCACGCCGACGTGTTCTACACGGTGTACGGGGACGACGAGGCCCGGGCCGGCACGGCCGCGGCGCTCGTCAGCGCGGGCGGTCTGATCCGCTCGGAGGTGGGCAAGGCGACCGGTCTGCGGCTCACGCCGACGCTGGCGTTCCACCTCGACGCCGTGCCGGAGACGGCGGCGCACCTCGAGGCCGCGCTGGCTGCCGCCGCACGCAAGGACGCCGAGGTCGCCGCGCTGGCTCTCGGTGCGCGGTACGCGGGTGAGGCCGATCCGTACCGGTCGCCCGGCGAGCGCGCCGCCGACGAGGCGGACGACGAGCCCGACGGCCCCACGGCCTGACGCGCGTGGCCGAGCACCCGCTGCAGCGACTCGCCGACGGCACCGTCAAGCAGGTGTCGCCACTGACGGGGACCACGGTGTGGACGGTGCCGGGGCGTGCGCACCGGCCGCTGCCCGGTGCCCCCGAGCGGCGTCAGCCGGTCGACCCGTCGCAGGCGGACATGCTGTGCGCGTTCTGCGCCGGCCGGTACCGCGAGACGCCGCCGGAGAAGTCCCGGCTGGTGCTGGACCCGCACCCACGCGTCATCGCGCACGTGCCGGCCGCCGAGCTGGACGCCACCGTGGCCGAGGTGCGTCGGATCCCGAACCTCTTCGAGATCCTGTCGGTCGACTACTGGCGGGCGAACCACGGCTTCGAGGTGCCGCGCGCCGTGCGCGACCGGGCCGAGGCCTACCTCGCCGACCCGGCCGGGGCGGAGCACGTGCAGGGCGTGCTGCGGTCGCGTGCCCTGGCGGCGGGCCGCGACCCCGACCTCGCATCGACGGCGCCGGAGGACCGGCAGGCGGCGATCGACCTGTTCGCGGGTTCGCACGACGTCGTCGTCGCGCGCCGCCACCTCGTCGACGGTGCGGCGTTCGACGACGAGCTGGCGGGCTCCGGCACGTTGACGCCCGACGAGCACCACCGGTTCGTCGCGATGACCGTCGACGCGATCCGCGACCTGTACCAGACGCGGCCTGCCGCGCTGTACGTCGCGGCGTTCCAGAACTGGCTGCGGCCGGCCGGGGCGTCGTTCGACCACCTGCACAAGCAGGTGGTCGCGATCGACGAGCACGGTCCGCAGGTGGAGCACGAGCGCGTCCGGCTGCGGGACGAGCCGGACCTGTACCAGACGCAGGTGATCGACGTCGCGGTCGAGCACGGTCTCGTGGTGGCGCAGAACGAGCACGCGGTGGCGATCGCGGGCGTGGGGCACCGCTACCCGGCGTTCGAGGTCTACTCCACCGCGCGCGAGCACCTGCCCTGGGAGCACGACGAGGCCCAGGTGCGCGGGGTGTCCGACCTGCTGCACGCGCTGCACGCCGTGGGCGGTGTCCACACGCCGAGCAACGAGGAGTGGCACCACCGGCCGCCGGACGTCGCCGAGCCGATGCCGTGGCGCATCGTGCTGAAGTGGCGGGTGTCCACGCTCGCGGGGTTCGAGGGCGACACCAAGGTGTACGTCAACACGATCGACCCGTACACGCTGCGCGACCGCGCGGTGGCCAGGCTGGGTGAGCTGCGCGCGGCCGGTCTCGTCGCCGACCTGCGGATCGGTGACGAGGCCGGCACGCCGCGGCTGGGCTACGCGGGCTGAACCGCCCCTGCGGGCGTCCGCACGGCCGGCGCCGATGCGGCCGGCCGGCCGGTGACGGCGGGCATGAAGAGGGCGACGGCCGCCGCCACCGCGATGACGGCGGCGCCGACGAGGATCGCCGGCCGCAGGCCGGCGGCGTAGCCGTCGGGCGTGAGCGTGCCGCCGGCCGCCTGGAACACTGCGACGATCACCGCCACCCCGAGGGCGGTCCCCAGCTCGCGGACGGTCGCGTTGACCGAGCTCGCGGTCCCGTGCTCGCTCTCGGTCATGTCGGCGAGCACCGCCGTCGCCGACGGGGCGAACGTCAGGCCCATGCCCACCCCGGCCAGCACGAGGCCGGGGACGACGGCGGGGTAGCTCGTCGTGCCGGTGACGAGCAGGCCGATCCACGCCAGGCCGGCCGCCTGCAGCGCCAGGCCCGCCGTCAGCAGCGGCCGCACGCCGGTGCGGGGCGCCAGCAGGCCGGCGAGGGGCGCGACGAGCATGGGCGCCGCCGTCCAGGGCAGGGTCCGGAGGCCGGCCTGCAGCGGCGTGTAGCCGAGGCTGATCTGCAGGTACTGCGACAGCACGAAGATGACGCCGAACACGCCGACCGCGAACGCGAAGCCCGCGATGTTCGCCACGGTGAACGACCGGACGGCGAACAGGCGCAGCGGGATCAGCGGGTGGTCGGTGCGCCGCTCGCGCCGTACGAAGGCGGCCAGCAGCACCGCGCCGAGGACGAGCCGGCCGAGCACCGCCGCGGACGTCCAGCCGTCGTCGTCGGCGCGGACGACGCCCCACACGACGGACAGCACGCCCAGGCCGGCCAGCACGACGCCCGTCAGGTCGAGGCGCTGGCGCCGGCCGAACGACTCCGGCAGGGCGCGCAGCACGAACGGGATCGACACGACCGCCACCGGCACGTTGATCCAGAAGATCGCCTGCCAGGACAGGCCGTCGACGACGGCGCCGCCGATCACGGGGCCGAGCGCGACGCCCAGTCCGGACAGGGCGCCCCAGACGCCGATGGCCATCGCGCGGCGCTCCTGGGGCACCGCACCGGCGAGGAGCGTGAGGGACAGCGGCAGGATGGCGGCGGAGCCGGCGCCCTGCACGGCGCGCGCGGCGACGAGCATGCCGGCCGAGCCGGCGAGCGCCGAGGCGACCGAGCCCGCGCCGAAGAGCGCGATGCCGAGGACGAAGGTGCGCCGGCGGCCGACCCGGTCGCCGAGGGTGGCGGCGGCGATCATCAGCGACGCGAACGCGAGCGTGTACGCGTTGACCATCCACTGCAGCTGCTCCAGGGACGCGGACAGGTCGTGGCGGATGACGGGCAGGGCGGTGGTCATCACGAGGTTGTCCAGGGTGGACATGAACATCGGCAGCGAGGCGGCGACCAGCGCGAGCGCGGTGCGGGTGGTGCTGGACCCGGCGGGACGGGGCGGCGTCTGCGGTTCACGCGGGCGCGGGGTGCTGACGGTCATGCTCGCCTCCGGTTGTTGGTATTGATTGATAACTACCGACGAGGACCGTAGGCATCGGCTGATAACATGTCAACATGTCGACATCGGCCGCCGTCCACCCGCCGGGGCACCGGATGCGCTCGGACGAGCGCAAGGACCAGATCCTCGCCGCCGCCCGCACCGTCTTCGCGCAGGGCGGGTACCAGGCGACCACCGACCAGGTGGCGCGCGCGGCCGGGGTGTCGCAGCCGTACGTCGTGCGGCTGTTCGGCAGCAAGCGCGAGCTGTTCCTCGCGGTGTACCGCGAGGTGGCCGGTCGCATCCTCGACGCGTTCCGGGCCGTCCCGGCCGGCCCCGAGGCCGGCGACCGGATGGCTGCCGCCTACGTCCGGCTGCTCAACGACCGCGACCTGCTGCGCATCCTCATGCAGGGGTTCCTCGCCGAGGCCGACGAGGAGGTAGGTCGCCTCGCCCGGCACACGCTCGGCGAGGTGTACCGGATGTTCCTCGAGCGCACCGGGGGCACGCCCGACGACGGCCGCACGTTCGTCGCGACCGGCATGCTCATCAACGTGCTGCTCGCGGTCGACGCGCCCGCGCACCGCGGGCAGGAGGAGGGCATGGACGCGCTCCTGGCCTGCGTCATCGACGGCGTGGACGGCCTGGAGCACGTCGCTCCGGCCCGCCCGTGAGCGCGACCGCCGAGGGCCGGCGCCGCCCGACGGCCGCCGACGGCGTCCTCGTCGTCGACAAGCCCGCGGGCTGGACCAGCCACGACGTCGTCGGCCGCGTGCGACGGCTGGCGGCGACGCGCAAGGTGGGCCACGCCGGCACGCTCGACCCGATGGCCACCGGTGTGCTCGTCGTCGGCATCGGCCGCGCGACGCGCCTGCTGGCGTACCTCTCGGGCGCCGACAAGGCGTACGCCGCGACCATCCGCCTCGGCGCGACGACGGTGACGGACGACGGGGAGGGCGAGCTCCTCACGGTGACGGGCGCGCCGGGGGTCTCCCGCGGGGCGGTCGAGGACGCCGTCCGGGCGCTGACCGGCGACATCCTCCAGGTGCCGGCCAGCGTCTCGGCGATCAAGGTCGCCGGCGAGCGCGCCTACGCCCGGGTGCGGGCCGGCCAGGACGTGCAGCTGGCGGCCCGGCCGGTGACCGTGGCCCGGTTCGACGTGCTCGACGCCCGTGCCGCGGAGCTGGCCGGTACGCCCGTGCTCGACGTCGACGTCGAGGTGGTGTGCTCGTCGGGCACCTACGTGCGTGCCCTGGCGCGAGACCTGGGCGCCGCGCTCGGCGTCGGCGGCCACCTGACGGCGCTGCGACGCACCCGCGTCGGCGGCTTCGCGCTCGACGTGGCGCGGACCCTCCAGCAGCTGGCCGACGAGCCCGCCGACGCGCCGCTGCCGGTGCTGGCGCTGGCGGACGCGGCGCGGGCGACGTTCCCCGTCCGGGGGCTGTCCGACGACGAGACGCGGGCGCTCGGCTACGGCAAGGCCATCGCGGGGGCGGGCGACGCGACGGGAACCACCGCGGGGATCGCGCCGGACGGCTCGCTGGTCGCCCTCCTGGAGCCGCGCGACGGGGTGCTGCGCCCGGTCGTGGTGTTCGCGCCGGCGTGACTCATCCGACGACATGGCAGGCTTGTCCGCACGTGACCACGCCGTGACCACGCCGACCCGGCGTACGGCGTGAGCGGGACAGGAGCGGACGTGCAGGTCTGGCGGGATCTCGCCGAGGTGCCGGCCGGCTTCGGGCCGTCGGTGGTGACGATCGGGAACTTCGACGGGGTGCACCGCGGGCACGTCGACGTGCTGCGCCGCATGGTCGCGGACGCCGTCGCGTCCGGCTGCCGGGCGGTCGCCGTCACGTTCACCCCGCACCCCGCGCAGGTGCACCGGCCGCAGACCGCTCCGCCGCTGCTGACGGGGGACGACGAGCGCCTGGAGCTGCTCGCCGCCACCGGCCTGGACGGCGTGCTGCTGGCGACGTACACGCGCGAGTTCGCGCGGCAGACGCCGGAGGAGTTCGTCCGGACGTACCTCGTCGACGCCCTGCGCGCGCGGACGGTCGTCGTGGGGCGCGACGTGCGCTTCGGCCGGGACAACGCCGGTGACCTGGCGACCATGACGGCGCTCGGGGAGCGCCTCGGCTTCCGGGTGGACGTCGTCGACGACGTGCGCCCGCCGGCGACGGGGGACACCGGGGGCGAGGAGGACGCGGCCGCGCACCGCTGGCGGCGCTGGTCGTCCACCTGGGCGCGCGAGCTGCTGGCCGCCGGCGACGTCGCCGGGGCCGCGCGGGTGCTCGGCCGTCCGCACCGGGTGCGGGGGATCGTCGTGCGCGGCGACGCACGCGGCCGCACCCTGGGCTACCCGACGGCCAACCTCTCGTCCGACGCGACCGGCATGGTGCCGGCGGACGGGGTCTACGCCGGCCGGCTCGTACGGCTGCGGCACGCCGACGGGCGCCCCGTCGGGGACGACGAGGCCGACCGTCGGCTGCCGGCCGCGATCTCGGTGGGCACGAACCCGACGTTCGACGGCCACCAGCGCCGCGTCGAGGCCTACGTGCTCGACCGTGACGACCTCGACCTGTACGGCCAGGAGGTGGCCGTCGAGCTCGTCGAACGACTGCGCGGCATGGAGCGGTTCACGTCGGTCGACGAACTGGCGACCCAGATGGCCGACGACGTGCGGCGCACCCGCCAGGCCCTGGCCGCCGGTCAGCCGACGATGCGCACGTCGTAGCGCGGCGCGATGCGGTAGCCCGCGCCACGTGCGGTGACCAGCAGGTCGGCGAGCCCGGTCTTGTCCCGCAGCCGGCGCACGTGCACGTCCACGGTCCGGCTGCCGTCGGGGACGTGGCGCCCGCCCCAGACGGACGCGAGCAGCTCGCCGCGCGACACCACCCGCGGGCCGGCCTGCACCAGGTGGACGAGCAGCGCGAGCTCGGTCGCGGTGAGTGCGACGGCCTGCCCGTCCACCGTCACCGTCCGGGCGTGCGGGTCGATCGTCAGCGTCGGCGTGCCGGGCAGAGCCGCGAGCCGGTCGCGGAACGTGGCGGCCTCGCCGCTCGGCACCACGCGGACGGTGCCGTCGCCACCCGTCAGCGCGGCACGCGTGCGGGCGCGCGGGAACCACTCCGCGGCGAGGTCGGCGAGGTTCTGGACGGTACGCAGCAGGTCGTCGAGGTCCTCGTCGGCCACGGCGGACAGGTCCACCTGCAGGACGAAGCCGCGGCGCGCGGTCTGCGGGCGGGCGACGGGGGCGGCGCCGGGGCGTAGCGGAGCCCGGGGGGAGACGAGAACGGCGGTGCTTGACATGACAGGTCCTGGGAAGTCGTCCTGCGCGGTACGCAGGTGGCCGGCGCAGGCCGGCCGCGGGTCAGCGAGTAGGACTCAGCGGTGACACGGACAGCAGGACGTGCACATTCGGCACAGGGCGCGCACCGACGCCAGGGCGGCGGTCGGGCGCGTGCTCACGGCTCGAGTTTCGCACCGGGACCCGGACCGGGCGGGGCGCCCGCCGGGGTGTCCCACCACGTGAGACGGTGTGACGGCGCGCGGCCCGGCGGGACCCCGGTTCCGGCACGCACGAGCCGCACCGGCCCGGCTGGTAGAGTTGTGAGGCCGTACGAACGGCCGCGGACACACAGAGCCCGGGTGGACATGCCCCGGCGCGCCGCGCAACGAGACAACGAAGGAGAGCCCGTGGCCCTCGACGCCGCCACCAAGCAGGCCATCATCACCGAGTACGCGACGCACGAGGGCGACACCGGTTCGCCCGAGGTCCAGGTCGCCGTGCTCTCGCAGCGCATCAAGGACCTCACGGAGCACCTGAAGGTCAACAAGCACGACTTCCACTCCGAGCGCGGCATGATGCTGCTCATCGGCCGGCGCCGTCGCCTGCTCAGCTACCTCCAGAAGGTCGACATCGAGCGCTACCGCACCCTCATCGAGCGGCTCGGTCTGCGTCGATAGCACGTCCCACCGGCTCGGACCCGCAGAAGGGTCCGGGCCGGTTCTGCGTACCACACCGTCACCACCCGCGCCGGCCGGCCCGCGTCCGGTCCTCGGTAGTGGCCCCCGGACGACACACGGTCCGTGAGCCTCGATCGAAGACCGCCGAGGTCTCGTCCGGCGCCTTCGAGAACAAGGAGGGCACCCATGGAGGGTCCCGAGATCCAGTTCGCCGAAGCCGTCATCGACAACGGCGCGTTCGGCACTCGCACGGTCCGGTTCGAGACCGGACGCCTCGCCAAGCAGGCCGCCGGCTCCGCCGTCGCCTACCTCGACGACTCCACGATGCTCCTGTCGGCGACCACCGCCGGCAAGGAGCCGAAGGAGCAGTTCGACTTCTTCCCGCTGACGGTCGACGTCGAGGAGCGGCAGTACGCCGCCGGCAAGATCCCCGGCTCGTTCTTCCGCCGCGAGGGCCGCCCCTCGACCGAGGCGATCCTCGCCTGCCGGCTCATCGACCGCCCGCTGCGGCCGCTGTTCGTCAAGGGCCTGCGCAACGAGGTCCAGGTCGTCGTCACGGTGCTGTCGCTGCACCCCGACGACGCCTACGACGTGCTGGCGATCAACGCCGCGTCGGTGTCCACCGGCCTGTCCGGCCTGCCGTTCTCCGGCCCGGTGGCCGCGACGCGCATCGCGCTCATCGACGGTCAGTGGGTGGCGTTCCCGCGCTACACCGAGCGCGAGCGGGCGACCTTCGACATGGTGGTGGCCGGGCGCATCGTCGGCGACGACGTCGCGATCGCGATGATCGAGGCCGAGGCGCCCGACAACACGTGGGACCTCATCCACGGCGGCGGCGGCACCACCCCGACCGAGGAGGTCGTCGCCCAGGGCCTGGAGGCCGCCAAGCCGTTCCTGCGGGCGCTGTGCCTGGCGCAGGCCGAGCTGGCGAGCAAGGCCGCCAAGGAGACCGTCCAGTTCCCGGTGTTCCCGGAGTACCAGCCCGACGTGTACGACGCCGTCGAGGCGGGCACCACCGCCAAGCTCGAGACCGCGCTGTCGATCGCCGCCAAGCAGGAGCGCGAGGGCCGGATCGACGAGATCAAGGCCGAGATCAAGGCCGAGCTCGCCGAGCAGTTCCCGGGCCGCGAGAAGGAGATCTCCGCCGCCTACCGGTCGGTGCAGAAGAAGCTCATCCGTCGCCGCATCCTCACCGACGGCTTCCGCATCGACGGCCGGGGCCTGCGGGACATCCGCACGCTGTCGGCCGAGGTCGAGGTGCTGCCGCGGGTGCACGGCTCGGCGCTGTTCGAGCGCGGCGAGACGCAGATCCTCGGCGTGACGACGCTCAACATGCTTCGCATGGAGCAGCAGATCGACTCGCTGTCGCCGGTGACGCGCAAGCGCTACATGCACCACTACAACTTCCCGCCGTTCTCGACCGGCGAGACCGGGCGCGTGGGCTCGCCCAAGCGCCGCGAGATCGGCCACGGCGCGCTGGCGGAGCGGGCGCTCGTCCCGGTGCTGCCGACGCGCGAGGAGTTCCCCTACGCGATCCGCCAGGTGTCCGAGGCCCTCGGCTCCAACGGCTCGACGTCCATGGGCTCCGTGTGCGCCTCGACGCTGTCGCTGCTCAACGCCGGTGTGCCGCTGCGCGCCCCGGTGGCGGGCATCGCGATGGGCCTGGTCTCGGACGTCGTGGACGGGCAGGCGCGGTATGCCGCGCTGACCGACATCCTCGGCGCCGAGGACGCGTTCGGTGACATGGACTTCAAGGTCGCCGGCACGCGCGAGTTCGTCACCGCGATCCAGCTGGACACCAAGCTCGACGGCATCCCGGCGAGCGTCCTGGCCGGCGCGCTGACGCAGGCCAAGGAGGCCCGCCTGGCGATCCTCGACGTCATCGCCGAGGCGATCGACACGCCGGACGAGATGAGCCCGTTCGCGCCGCGCGTCATCACGGTCAAGGTGCCGGTCGACAAGATCGGCGAGGTCATCGGCCCGAAGGGCAAGATGATCAACCAGATCCAGGAGGAGACCGGCGCCGACATCTCGATCGAGGACGACGGCACCGTCTACATCGGCGCGACCGACGGCCCGTCGGCCGAGGCGGCGCGGGCCGCGATCAACGCGATCGCGAACCCGCACATGCCGGAGATCGGCGAGCGGTTCGTCGGGACGGTCGTCAAGACGACCACCTTCGGCGCGTTCGTCTCCCTCTCGCCGGGCAAGGACGGGCTGCTGCACATCTCGCAGATCCGCAAGCTCGTCGGCGGCAAGCGCGTGGAGAACGTCGAGGACGTCCTCGCCGTGGGCCAGAAGGTCCAGGTCGAGATCGGCGAGATCGACCCGCGCGGCAAGCTGTCGCTGCACGCGGTGCTGGACGACGAGCCGGCGGCCGAGGCCGCCGAGTCCGAGTCCGAGTCCGAGCCGGCCGACGCCTGACGTGCCGCTGGACCTCCCGCTCGTCCGCACCGGACAGCCCGGGG
Source organism: Actinomycetes bacterium (assembly GCA_021793675.1). Classification (GTDB taxonomy): domain Bacteria; phylum Actinomycetota; class Actinomycetes; order Actinomycetales; family Cellulomonadaceae; genus Cellulomonas. Next base: position 12,275 of record JAJYSG010000001.1, read on the forward strand.
CCGAGCGTTCCGCCGGGCAGGACGGCGACGCCATCGTGCGTCGTTCCGTCCTGCCCGGCGGGGTCCGCGTCCTGACGGAGCGGATGGCCGGGCTGCGGTCGGCGACCGTGGGGGCCTGGGTGGGCGTCGGCTCGCGCGACGAGACCGACGGCCACTTCGGCTCCACCCACTTCCTGGAGCACCTGCTCTTCAAGGGCACGGCGAAGCGCACGGCGATGGACATCGCCGAGGCGTTCGACGCCGTGGGCGGCGAGGCCAACGCCGCCACCGGCAAGGAGGACACCTGCTACTACGCGCGGGTCCTCGACGCCGACGTGCCGATGGCCGTGGACGTCATCGCGGACATGGTGACGTCGGCGCGGCTCGACGCCGGCGAGCTCGAGACCGAGCGCGGCGTCATCCTCGAAGAGCTCGCGATGAACGACGACGACCCGAGCGACGTGGTGCACGACGAGTTCGCCGCCGCGGTGCTCGGCACCCACCCGCTGGGGCGGCCGATCGGCGGCACGCCGGCGACGATCCGCGCCGCGCCGCGCGACGCCGTGTGGGAGCACTACCGCTGGCACTACCGGCCGGCCACGCTCGTCGTCACCGCCGCGGGCGGCGTGGACCACGACGCCCTGGTCGCGCAGGTGGCGCAGGCCCTCGCCGAGGGCGGCTGGGAGCTGGCGGACGACGCGGTGCCGCAGGCCCGCCGCGCGGCGACCCCGCGGGGTCTGCCCGCCGGCACGGCCGGCATCCCGGCGGCGGGCGTCGAGCGCAGCGTGCGCCGCCCCACCGAGCAGGCCAACGTCATCGTGGGCGGTGTCGCGCTCACCGCGACCGATCCTCGGCGGTTCGCGCTGTCGGTGCTCAACGCGGTGCTCGGCGGTGGCATGAGCTCGCGGCTGTTCCAGGAGATCCGCGAGAAGCGCGGCCTGGCGTACTCGACCTACTCGTTCTCCTCGGGCCACGCCGACGCCGGCCTCTTCGGGCTGTACGCCGGCTGCACGCCGTCGCGTGTCGACGAGGTCACGGGCCTCATGGTCGCCGAGCTGGAGAAGCTCGCGGACGGCGGCGTCAGACCCGCCGAGCTGGCCCGCTGCATCGGCCAGCTGTGCGGTTCGCTCATGCTGGGTCTGGAGGACACCGGCTCGCGCATGACGCGGCTGGGCCGTGCCGAGCTGGTGCACGGCGAGCTGCTGTCGCTCGACGAGACGCTCGAGCGGGTGCGGGCCGTGACGGCCGGGGAGGTGCAGACGCTGGCGGCCGAGCTGGCTGCGGCGCCCCGCTCCGTGGTGCGCGTCGGGCCGTTCGGCGACTGAGCCCCGGCTCAGCCGTCCGCCGGCTGGATGCCGGCCGGCGGCACGTCGGCCGACGTCAGCACGTCGGCGCCCCACACGGCGGCCGGCCGCCACAGCGCCACCGCGGCGCAGGCGACGAGCATCCCGGCCGGAACGCCCAACGCGGTGACGGGGTTGAGCACGAGCATCCACGCGAGCACCGGCGGGCCGGCCGTGACCAGCGTGACGAGCGCTACGAGCAGGCCACCGACGAGCCCGGTCCCGGACAGGACCGCTGCCGCGACCAGGGCGGCCGCGAGCGGCACGGCGACGTCGTGGACGGTTTGGAGCCCTGGTGCGGACAGGCCGTCGGGGGTGTGGGAGACGTAGCCCGCCACCAGGGCGCCGGCCACCCCGACCGCTGCTGGCAGCCCGACGACGACCGCCGCCAGCGCCACGCCCCGGCGCCGCGGCGGCGTCAGGGCGCCGGCGGCGTCGTCGGTGGCCCGCCCGGAACGAACGGCCAGGAGCGAGGCTGCGACCAGGAGCGCGACGAGCAGCAGGAGGAAGCCCCACGCGGGGTGCAGCAGCGCCGGGTGCACGCCGGCGTCGTGCCACCGGTACGGCGCGGCTGGTCCGGGCCACAGGTCGAACCAGATCACCGGGCCGGGGTCCACCAGGGACAGCGCCGCCCGCAGCATGACCGTGGTCACCGCGAGCGCCGCGGGCAGCCATGCCGTGCGTCCTCGCGCGCGCGCCCTCGTCGCCCACCAGCACACGGCGAGCCACACGGCGACGGCCCGCGCCCAACCCCAGCCCGACTGCAGCGCCGCGCCCCAGTCGAGCGGCTCGACCGTCAACGGGCCGGCGGGGCCGGGATGGGCGGCGATCTCCAGCCGCAGCACCTGCGTGCAGGCCGCCATGATGCCGGAGCCGCCGACGACGGCGACGGCGCTCAGGACCACCAGGTCACGGGCGAAGACGAGCAACGTACGCGGCACAGCCCCCATGGCCGACGCATCGTCACGCGGGCACCCCGGCTTGAGCCGGGACGACGCCGGTAGGCTGGCACACCGTGGCGGAGGACCTGCGGGTGGCCGTGCTCGGTGCGGCCGGGCGGATGGGGACGACCGTGTGCGCAGCGGTCGAGGAGGCGCCCGGCCTCCGGCTCGTGGCGACCGTCGACGCCGACGGCGACCTGTCGACCTTGACCGACGCCGGCACCCAGGTCGCCGTCGACTTCACGGTGCCCGCGGTGACCGAGCAGAACGTCCACGCGCTCGTCGACCGGGGGGTGCATGTCGTCGTCGGCACCACCGGGTGGACCGAGGAGGCGTACGCGCGGGTGCGCGACCACCTGCTGCGGGCGCCGGGCATCGGCGTCGTGGTCGCGCCCAACTTCGCGCTGGGCGCCGTGCTGGCGCAGGCGTTTGCGGCGCAGGCGGCGCGGTTCTTCGAGAGCGCCGAGGTCGTCGAGCTGCACCACCCCGGCAAGGTCGACGCGCCCTCCGGCACGGCGCAGGCGGCGGCACGGGCCATCGCCGCCGTGCGGGCCGACGCGGGGCTGGGGGCCATGCCCGACGCGACCGCGACGACGCTCGACGGTGCCCGCGGCGCGGACGTGGCGGGGGTCCGCGTGCACGCGGTGCGGTTGCGCGGCCTCGTCGCGCACCAGGAGGTGCTGCTCGGCAACCCGGGCGAGATGCTCACCATCCGGCACGACTCGTTCGACCGTGTGAGCTTCATGCCGGGCGTGCTGCTGGCGGTCCGCGCGGTGCCGGGGCTGCCGGGCCTGACGGTCGGCCTGGAGTCGCTGCTGGGACTGGGGCAGGCGTGACCGAGCCGGTCCCGGCCCCGGCCCGGCGGCGGTACGGGGGCCTCGTCGGCGCGGCGCTCGTCACCGTGCTGCTGGCGCTGTACGTCGGGCTCGTCGTGGTGCGCGCCGTGCAGCTCATCGGCACCGGCAACGGCGTCGGCGTGGGTCTCGGTGTCGCGCTGCTCGTGCTCCCGCTGCTCGTCATCGCCCTCGTGGCGCGGGAGTGGTGGTTGGCGATGGACGTCAGGGCGATGGCGGACGCGCTCGCCGCGGAGGGCGGTCTGCCGGTCGACGACCTGCCGCGGTCACCCGGCGGCCGGGTGGACCGCGAGGCGGCACGCGAGCGGTTCGGCGTGGCACGGAGCGCCGTCGAGGCGGCGCCGCAGGACTGGCGTGCCTGGTATCACCTGGCGTTCGCGTACGACGCGGCCGGGGACCGCAAGGCGGCGCGGGCGGCGCTGCGCAGCGCGAGCCGGCTGCACCGCGGCCGAGACCTGCCAGGCTGACGCCGGCTACAGCAGCGCGCCCCAGCGGTGCTCACGCAGCACGGCCTGCGCGCCGTCCGGTCCCGGCCCGGAGGCCAGCTCCCGCACCGCGCCGTCGGGCGAGAGCCCCGCGGTCCGGAGGAACCTGATCCGTGCCTCGTCGCCGTCGGCGACCCATGTCACGAGCTGGTCGGCGCCGTCGGCACGCAGCGCGTCCACCGCGGCGGCGAGCAGGCGGGAGCCGTGACCCGAGCGCTGCTGGGCCGGCGCCACCTCCAGCGCCAGCAGGACGCCGCCGGGCGTCTGGTCGGCGGCGTTCGGCGGCGCCGGCACCGGCGCGACCGAGGCGAACCCGACGAGGCGTGGCCCGGCCAACGCCACCAGCACGTGGAACGTGCCGGCCGGGGGTGCGGCGATCGCGGCGCGCCACCGCTCGACGACCACCGCCTCGTCGAGCATGTCGAGAGCGCCTGCGCCCAGGGTGTCGCCGTAGGCCGCGCGCCATGCCGTGAGCTGGACCGCGGCGATCGCGGCTTCGTCGCCCGGGACGGCGGGACGGACGGAGACGTCGGCGGTCGGGTGGAGGTGGGACGGCACCGGGTGAGCCTAGCCCGGAGGTTGCGCGGGTGTGGTGTGCCGGTGACCTGGAAAGTGCCCCTGACCTGGGATGATGTGTCTTGCGACGGGCAGGTCAGACCAGTTCGAGGAGCACCTTCCAGGTGAGGAGGACTGCTGGGGCCTATCCACGGCCGGCCGTTGATGCGAGGGGCGGGTCGGCGGTCGGTCAGGCCGGTGGGGTGCTGCTGACCTCCACGGTCAGGGTGGCGGGTCTGGACGCTGGGCTGTCGGCGGGGTTGGCGCCGTGGCGGCCCGCCGGTGCGACCCATGATCCGGCCAAGGTGCTGCTGGACCTGGCGTTGACCCTGGCCCTGGGTGGGGACACCTGCTCGGACCTGGCCGTGGTCCGCGCCGAGCCGGCGGTCTTCGGCCCGGTGGCCTTCGACCGGACGCTGTCGCGCACGATCACCCGGCGGCCGGCGACGTGACAAGGTCCTGCCGGCGATCGACCGCGCTCGAGCCTCGGCGAGGGCACGGGTCTGGGCCGCGGCCGGGACCGGCGCCCCACCCCGCACGACACCGCGGAGCCGTGTCACACCCCGACGGCAGCAGGACTGCCCGACACCGAGCGCCACCGCTCACCCTGAAGGATCGAGGCGGTCACGGCAGACCGGCCCACCGCAGCAGCGCGGTGACGACGGCCGCCACGAGGACGACGACGACGAACGGCGCCCTGACGACGAGTGCGACCGCGGCGGCGGCGAGCCCGGCGACGCGCGCGTCGAGCACCACGCGGCCGTTGCTCGTGGCCGCCTGCACCGCGACGAGCGCGGAGAGCAGCGCGACGGTGACGAGCGCGGCGACCCGGGCCACCGGAGGCTTGGCGAGCCAGTGCCGCGGCAGCAGGTGACCGACGAGCTTGATGGCGAACGTCGCGACGCCGGCCGCGACGATGGCCAGCCACAGGACGGCACCCTTCACGGCGACCTCCGCTCCGATGACACCCGCGCGGCCACGGCGCGGGGCACCCCGGCGCCATCCGGGCGCCACAGCACGCCGACGAGCACGGCGAGCCCGGCCGCGAGGAGCACGGGCACGCCCGACGGCAGCACCGGCGTGGTGGCCAGCGCGACGACGACGGCGGCGCCCGCGACCACCTGGGCGGCGCGGTCCGCCAACCGGGGCCAGACGAGCCCGAGGAACGCCGCTGCGGCCGCGGCGTCCAGGCCGTAGCGTCGCGGGTCGCCGGCGGCACCGCCCAGCAGGGCGCCGAGCAGGGTGAACACGTTCCACAGCAGGAACACGCCGGCACCGGTCCACCAGAAGCCGACGCGGGCCGCCGTGGGGTCCCGCTGCGCCGTGCCGACCGCCGTCGACTCGTCGATCGTCAGCTGGGCGGCCAGGAGGCGGTGCGCTCCACGAGCTTCCACGAGCGGCGCGACCTGCGGGCCGTACAGCGCGTTGCGCACGCCGACCAGCGCCGCCGTCGCGATCGCCGCTCCCGGCGAGCCGCCGGAGCCGGCGACGCCGATGAAGGCGAACTGCGAGCCGCCGGAGAACATCACCAGCGACAGCGCCATCGTCTGCCACACGTCGAGCCCGGCGACCACCGACAGCGCACCGAACGACACGCCGTACAGGCCGGTGGCCACCGCCACGGACAGCGCCTGGCGCACCGCCGCCCGGACCGGCGGAGTCGTCGCTGGTCGTGCCACGGGCACAGCCTGACACGCGGACCCCGGCGCGCGGCCCGGGCGTCCGCCGACGGGTCGCACCGCGACGTGGACGGCTCAGACCGCGACGTAGACGGTGTCGAGGTACTCGTCGAGCCCCTCGGCGCCGCCCTCGCGCCCGAGCCCGGAGCTCTTGACACCGCCGAACGGTGCCGTCGCGTCCGAGACCATGCCGCGGTTGACCCCCAGCATGCCGGTGTCGAGCGCCTCGGCGAGCCGCAGCGCACGCGACAGGTCGCCCGTGTACGCGTACGCCACGAGCCCGAAGGGCGTCGCGTTCGCCATCGTGATCGCCTCCTGCTCGGAGCCGAACGTCAGCACGGCGGCCACCGGGCCGAAGATCTCCTCGGTGACCAGGGGCATGTCCGGCGTCACCCGGTCGAGCACCGTGGGGGCGTAGAACCATCCCGGCCGGTGCGGCCGCTCGCCGCCGATGCGCACGCGCGCCCCGGCGCCGGCTGCGCCCGCGACGAGCTCGTCCACCCGCTCCACCGCGGCGCCCTCGATGAGCGGCCCCACGGTGACGCCAGGCTCGGCGCCGTGCCCGACGACGAGCGTGGCGAACGCCTCGGTGAGCCGCTCCGTGAACTCCCCGGCGACCTTCGCGTGGACCAGGAACCGGTTGGCGGCCACGCACGTCTGGCCCGAGTTGCGCATCTTCGCGGCGATCGCGCCGGTGACGGCGGCGTCGAGGTCGGCGTCCTCGAAGACGAGGAACGGCGCGTTCCCGCCGAGCTCCATCGAGGTGCGCAGCACGTTCTGCGCCGCCCCTGCCAGCAGGGTGCGGCCGACCTCCGTCGAGCCGGTGAAGCTGAGCTTGCGCAGCCGGGGGTCGGCGAGCAGCGGCTCGCTGACGCCGCGCGCGGACGACGAGGGCACGACGTTGAGCACGCCGCCCGGCAGGTCACGGCGCGCCAGCTCCTCGCGGATGATCTCGGCGACCAGTGCCGTGGTCAGCGGCGCGAGCCGGGCGGGCTTGACGATCGCGGTGCAGCCCGCGGCGAGGGCCGGGGCGACCTTGCGCGCGATCATCGCGATCGGGAAGTTCCAGGGCGTGATGAGCAGTGCGGGGCCGACCGGCCGGCGCAGCACCAGCTGGTGGTGGGTGCCGGCGGGAGCGCGCCTGGCCAGGCCGTCGAAGCGGACCGCCTCACCGGAGAACCAGCGGAAGTAGTCGGCCGCGTAGGCCACCTCGGCGCGCGCCTCGGCGAGCGGCTTGCCGCCCTCCGCGGTGACGAGGGCCGCGATGTCCTCGGCGTGCGCCCTGATGGCGTCGTAGACGGCGCGCAGCAGCTCGGAGCGCTCGGAGGGAGCGCTCGAGCGGTAGGCCGCGAAGGCCTCGTCGGCCGCCGTCAGGGCGGCCACCGCGTCGTCGCTCGTGGCGTCCGCGACGTCGAAGAGCACCTCGGTGGTGCCGGGGTCGTGCACCGGGAACGTCGCGCCGCCCGAGGCGGGGCGCCATCCGCCGCCGATGAGCAGCCCGGTGGGCACGTGGGCGGCGACCGTGGGCGGCAACGATGGCGTCATGGGGCCAGTCTGGCCCGCATCCGTGAGGGCGCACGCAGAGCGCGACGCACCCGCGGAGATGACCGGCCGCCGGCCCGGGCGGGTGCCTAGCATGGCGCCCGTGACCCCGATCCCCACCCCGTACGAGGACCTGCTGCGGCTGGTGCTCGAGACCGGGACGCCGAAGGCCGACCGTACCGGCACGGGCACGCGCAGCGTGTTCGGCCACCAGATGCGCTTCGACCTGTCCGCCGGGTTCCCCCTGGTGACGACCAAGCGCGTCCACCTGCGGTCGGTGGTGTACGAGCTGCTGTGGTTCCTGCGCGGGGAGTCCAACGTCGGGTGGCTGCGCGAGCACGGGGTGAGCATCTGGGACGAGTGGGCGGACGCCGACGGCGACCTCGGTCCCGTCTACGGCGTGCAGTGGCGCAGCTGGCCGACCCCCGACGGCCGGCACGTCGACCAGATCGCCCAGGTCGTCGAGAACCTGCGGCGCGATCCGGGCTCGCGCCGGCACGTCGTCTCGGCCTGGAACGTCGCCGACATCCCCGCCATGGCGCTCGCGCCCTGCCACGCGTTGTTCCAGTTCTACGTCGCCGACGGGCGGCTGTCCTGCCAGCTCTACCAGCGCAGCGCGGACCTGTTCCTCGGTGTGCCGTTCAACATCGCCTCGTACGCCCTGCTCACGCACATGGTGGCCCAGCAGACCGGCTACGACGTCGGCGACTTCGTGTGGACCGGCGGCGACTGCCACATCTACGACAACCACGTCGAGCAGGTCCGTGAGCAGCTGAGCCGCGCGCCGTACCCGCCGCCGCGGCTGGTGCTGCACCCGGCGCCCTCGATCTTCGCGTACACGTACGAGGACGTCGAGGTCGTCGACTACCAGCACCACCCGGCCATCAAGGCACCGGTGGCGGTGTGACGCTCGGGCTCGTCTGGGCGCAGACCCTCGCCGGGGTCATCGGACGGGACGGGACGCTGCCGTGGCACGTGCCCGAGGACCTTGCCCACTTCCGTGACGTCACCGACGGGCACCTGGTCGTCATGGGCCGGAGCACCTGGCTGTCGCTGCCCGAGCGGTTCCGGCCGCTGCCGGGACGCCCGAACGTCGTGCTGTCGCGCGACCCGGCGCTCGTCGCGCCCGGCGCACGGGTCGCCACCACGCTCGGCGCCGCGCTGGCGCTCGCGCACGACGAGGCCGAGGTCTGGGTCGTCGGCGGCGCCACGGTCTACGCGGCGGCGCTGCCGCTGGCCGACCGGCTCGAGGTGACCGAGGTGGACGTCGCCGCGGACGGCGACGCGTTCGCGCCCCGGGTGGATCCGGCCACCTGGGTCACCACCGCCGGCGCGTGGCTGACGTCGCGGACCGGTGTGCGCTACCGCTTCCTGAGCTCGCTCCGGCGGTAGCCGTCGTGCGCCTCGCGGGCGCGGCGCGGACGCGCAGGTCGCGTGGGTGGTTCGGACGGTACCGTGGCCCCCATGCCGCCCGCGAGCACCGCCGCGCGGCCCTTCGGGTCCGTGCTCACCGCCATGGTCACTCCGATGACGCCCGACGGCGCCGTCGACCTCGCCGCCGCCGTGCGACTGGCGAAGCACCTCGTCGACCAGGGCAACGACGGCCTGGTGCTCAACGGCACCACGGGCGAGGCGCCCACGACGCACGCGCCGGAGAAGGCCGAGCTCGTCGCGGCCGTCGTCGAGGCGGTGGGCGACCGGGCGTTCGTCGTCGCCGGCGCCGGCTCCAACGACACCGTCCACGCCGTGCGGATGGCCGAGCAGGCGGCGCAGGCCGGCGCCCACGGCCTGCTCGTCGTCAGCCCGTACTACTCGCGACCCTCCCAGGAGGGGCTCGCCACGCACATCGAGACGGTCGCCGGCACGACCGCCCTGCCGGTGCTGGTGTACGACATCCCGGGACGCACCGGGGTCCGCATCGCGCCCGCGACGTTCGCCCGCCTCGCCGAGCATCCCCGGATCGTCGGCGTCAAGGACGCCGCCGGGGACGTCTACGGCTCCGCGAAGGTGATGCGCGACACCCACCTGGCCTACTACGCCGGCGACGACGGCCTGTTCCTCGCGCTGCTGGCGTGCGGCGGCGTCGGCATCATCTCGGTGGCCGGCCACGTCGTCACCCCGCTGCTCGCGACCGTCGCCCGGTGCTGGCAGTCCGGTGACACCGCCGGCGCGCTCGCGGCGTTCCGCGCGGCCGCGCCGGCGATCGACGCCCTCAACGGCGCCGGTCAGCAGGCCCCCACCACGAAGGCGGCGCTCGAGGTGCTCGGGCTCATCCCGAGCCGTGCCACGCGTCTGCCCATCGCCCCGCTGCCCGACGAGGAGCTGCCGGCGCTGCGCGCCGGTCTCGCCGCCGCGGGCGTCATCGACGTCGTCGCCGGCTGACCCGGCGGCACCCACCACCCTGGAGAGCCGTGAGCCACCCGCATCCTGAGCTGACCCTGCCCCCGCCCCTGGCCGCCGGCGCGTTGCGCGTCGTGGCGCTCGGCGGACTCGGCGAGGTCGGACGCAACATGTCCGTCCTGGAGTACGACGGCCGCCTGCTCGTCGTCGACTGCGGGGTGCTGTTCCCGGAGGACAGCCAGCCGGGCGTGGACCTGATCCTGCCGGACTTCGACTACATCCACGACCGGCTGGCCGAGGTCGAGGCGATCATCCTCACGCACGGCCACGAGGACCACATCGGCGCGGTGCCGTACCTGCTGCGGCTCCGTCCGGACATCCCCGTCGTCGGGTCCCAGCTGACGCTGGCGTTCGTCGAGGCCAAGCTCAAGGAGCACCGCATCACGCCGTTCACCTTCGCGGTGAAGGAAGGGCAGCGGGAGCGCTTCGGCGCGTTCGACTGCGAGTTCGTCGCGGTCAACCACTCGATCCCGGACGCACTGGCGGTGGCGATCCGCACCCCCGCGGGGACCGTGCTGAACACCGGCGACTTCAAGATGGACCAGCTGCCGCTCGACGGACGGATCACCGACCTGCGGGCGTTCGCGCGGCTGGGCGAGGAGGGCGTCGACCTGTTCATGGTCGACTCCACCAACGCCGAGGTGCCGGGCTTCGTGGCCGGCGAGCGCGAGATCGGGCCGGTGCTGGACCGGGTGTTCTCGGAGTCGGCGCGGCGCATCGTCGTCGCCTCGTTCGCGTCGCACGTGCACCGCGTGCAGCAGGTGCTGGACGCCGCGGTGCTGCACGAGCGCAAGGTGGCGTTCGTCGGGCGTTCGATGGTCCGCAACATGGCGATCGCGGCCGAGCTGGGCTACCTGCGGGTGCCCGAGGGTGTCCTGGTGGACCAGAAGGAGGCCGGCACGCTGCCCGACGACGAGGTGGTGCTCATGTGCACCGGCTCGCAGGGCGAGCCGATGGCGGCGCTGTCGCGGATCGCGAACAACGACCACAAGATCAAGGTGGGCCCGGGCGACACGATCATCCTCGCCTCGTCGCTCATCCCCGGGAACGAGAACGCGGTGTTCCGCGTCATCAACGGCCTCACCCGGCTCGGCGCGCGCGTCGTGCACTCGGGGAACGCGAAGGTGCACGTCTCCGGCCACGCCTCGGCGGGCGAGCTGGTCTACGTGTACAACGTGCTGCGGCCGCGCAACGTCATGCCCATCCACGGCGAGGTGCGTCACCTCGTCGCCAACGGCGCGCTGGCGGTGCTCACGGGCGTGCCGCCGGAGGGCGTCATGCTCGCCGAGGACGGCGTGGTGGTGGACCTCGTCGACGGCCGCGCCGCCATCGTCGGCGCGGTGCCCTGCGGGTACGTCTACGTCGACGGGTCGAGCGTCGGCGGCGTCACCGAGGCGGAGCTCAAGGACCGGCGCATCCTCGGCGAGGAGGGCTTCGTCTCGATCTTCGCCGTCGTGTCGTCGACCGACGGGTCGGTGCTCGCCGGACCTCAGATCCACGCCCGAGGCGTCGCCGAGGAGGACAAGGTCTTCCACGAGGTGCTGCCCGAGCTGACGAGCGCGCTGGAGGCCGCGGTCGCCTCGGGGACGATGGACCCGCACCAGCTGCAGCAGGTGGTCCGCCGCGTCGTCGGGCGCTGGGTGGCGTCCCGGCTCGGCCGGCGGCCGATGATCATCCCGGTGATCGTCGAGGCGTGAGCCTCGTCGCGCCCGCCGGCACCGGACGGCGGCGGGCGCTACGGGTGCAGCGGGAGCACGGTCGCCGGTGGTCGGCGGGCCTCCGGGAGCGCGCCGCCGGGCAGCTCACCGCCAAGGAGCGTCCCGCCGGGCAGGGCGCGCCGGCCGGTCGGTGCGACGGTGGCCGCCGCCTGAATCGCCGCGACCACCTCGTCGGCCGGCAGCGCGTGGCTGTAGCGGAAGCCCTGCGCGAGGCCCACACCGGCGCACCGCAGCGTCATCTCGTCGAGCGGCTCCTCGACGCCTTCGCCGACGACCTCCATCCCGAACCGTCGGGACAGCCGCATGACGAGCGACAGCACCTCGGTGTCGACCGGCTCCCGCGCGCCGGCGCCGACGACGAGGCTACGGTCCAGCTTGATGGTCTCGATGGGCAGCCGGCTGAGGACACGCAACGTGTCGAGCGTGGCACCCAGGTCGTCCAGCGCGATCCGGACACCCGCCATCGCGAGCTCGTTGAGCCTGCCGAGCGCGCGCGTCAGATCGACGACGCCGGCGTGCTCCGACAGCTCGAGCCGCACGCATCCCCGTGGCAGCCCCGAGGCGTCGATCGTCGTGAGCACCGTGGACACCAGGTCGGGGTGGGGCAGCGAGTCCGCCGCCAGGTTGACGTGCACGGCCCCCGGGGCGGTCTCGCCCATGAGGCCACGCCAGGCGACCATGTCGCGGCAGGCGGTCTCGAGCACCCACCGGTCCAGGTCGAGCGTCATCCCGGCGCGCGCCGCCTCCTCCAGGGTGGCGGCGGGTCCGTCCAGGCCGCCGTCCGCTCCGCGGCGCCGCAGCAAGGCCTCGACCGCGACGATCCGACCGCCCTGCAGGTCGACGATGGGCTGGTAGTGGACCTCGAGCCGGCGGCCCTCCGCCCAGGCTCGGGTCTGCGGCACCTCGGCCCCCGCCAGGCACACCCGGTTGCCGCCGGCGACCTTTGCCGCGTACATGGCCTGGTCGGCGGCGTGCAGCACGGCGTCGGACGACGTCTCGGCGGACAGTGCCACGGCGAGCCCGACGCTGGCGGTCGAGTGCGCGGCGGTGGGTAGCCGCAGGTCCTCCGACGCCACGGCTGCGCACAGGTCCTCGCCGAGCTGCAGCGCGAGCCGGTCGGCGTCCGGCACCTCGTCGTCGGTCAGGCAGCGCACCACCGCGAACTCGTCGCCGCCGAGCCGTCCCAGCACGTCCGTGGGTCGCAGCCGGGCCCCGATCCGGTGCACCACGGACCGCAGCAGCGCGTCGCCCCAGGAGTGGCCCAGCGCGTCGTTGACGGCCTTGAGCCGGTCGAGGTCGAGGAAGGCGACGACCACGGCACCGATCCCGCTCCCCACCTCCGTCAGCCGGGCGGCCAGCAGGCCGACGAAGTGGCTGCGCGAGGCGCCGCCCGTCAGCCCGTCGGTCGCGGCCTGCTGCACGGCGAGGTCCGCCAACGCCTGCATGAGGCGCACGGGACGGATGATCCCCAGCGGTGCGTGCTGGTCGTCCACGACCACCAGGTCGTGGTCGCCGTCGCGATCGATGCCGAGCAGGCCGACCGCCTGGGGGAGCGTGGCGGTGGCCGGCAGCGCCGGCAGCTTCCAGTACGCGAGCTCCCCGATGGGGCGGCTGTCCCACTGCAGGCGCCCGTAGCCGCGGTGCCCGGCCATCGTCGCCAGGAAGCGCGACCGGCTGACGATGCCGGGGTCGCCGTCCGGCTGCTGCGACGTGACGATGATCGACGACGAGGTCCATCGGTTCCGGAACGAGCGCTCGACCTCGCCGCACGTCGTGCTGGCCGCGACGACCGTCACCGGCTCGACGAGCCCACGCAGCGCAGGGCCCACCGCTCGTGATCGATCGAGGCTCACGTCGCCGAGTCGGCAGCCACGGTCCAGGAATGAGGGAATCGGGTGACATTGGGGTGCTAGTGCCCAGATGGCGGCCCGTCTCCGACACGCGCCGCGCCCGCGGCACCACGGCACGTGCCACGGCTACCGTGAGGACCATGGCCACGCGTACGTCCTCTCCAGGCGCCGCGCGGACCGCTCCACGCGCCGGTTCGGGCCACCGCCCGCCGTCGTCCCGGGGCCGGTCCGCGCCCCCGCCGCGCCGTTCCGCGCTGCCGGTGCGGATCGTCAGGGGCGCCTGGATGGGACTGGCGCACGTGGTCGGCGGCACGGCGCGGCGGATCGGCCGGGGGGCGCGTGACCTCGACCCGGCGCACCGCCGTGACGGCCTGGCGTTCTTCCTGCTCGCGGTGGCCGTGGTGGTGGCGGCGAGGGAGTGGTTCGGCCTGTCGGGCGCTGCCGGCACCGTGGTGCACGACGCGACGGCAGGCCTCGTCGGCCGCGTCGCGGTCGTCGTCCCCCTCGTGCTGCTGTGGGCCTCGGTCCGGCTGATGCGGCACCCGGAGGAGTCGGCCACGTCGTCGCGGATCGGCATCGGGCTGTCCGCGCTCGTGGTGGCGGCGTGCGGCCTGTGGCAGGTGGGCGCGGGCGTGCCCTCGACGGCTGCCTGGGACCGGCTGCGGGCCGCGGGCGGCCTCGTCGGCTACGTCGTCGGCACGCCGCTGGACGGTGCGCTGACCGCGGTGGTCGCGGTGGTGCTGCTCGTGCTGCTCGCGGTCTTCGGGCTGCTCGTCGTCACCGCGACACCGGTGAACCAGATCGGGCCGAAGCTGCACGCCGGGTGGCAGCGGCTCTCCGGCCACCGCCCGGGCGACGACGAGCAGGACGACGGACCGCTCGTCATCAACGCCGGCCACACGGCCGTGGTGGAGCCGCCGGCCCCCGAGCCCAGGCGGGGCCTGCTCTCCCGGCTGCGCCACCGCGGCGACGAGCCGATCGACGACGCGGACGTGCTCGACGGGTACGCGGGCGACGAGGCGTTCGAACGTGCCCACCAGATCGTGCCCGCGTTCGAGGATCCCGGACCGGACACCGCGGCGGTCGTCGCGGCCCGCTCCGCCGAGACGATGCCGATGGCGGCGGTCCCCGGCCAGCGGCCGATCGAGGCGCCGCCCACGCGGCGGGTCCCGCAGGGTGAGCAGCCGATGCTCGGCGGGGACGTGCTGTACCTGCTGCCGGACGAGGAGATGCTCGTCAAGGGCGCGCCGCACAAGGTCCGCTCGGCCGCGAACGACCGTGTCGTCGAGTCCCTCACCAGCGTGCTCGAGCAGTTCGCGATCGACGCCCAGGTCACCGGTTTCACGCGGGGCCCCACCGTGACGCGCTACGAGGTCGAGCTGGGCCCCGCCGTCAAGGTGGAGCGCGTCACCGCGCTGAGCCGCAACATCGCGTACGCCGTGGCGAGCGCCGACGTGCGGATCCTGTCGCCGATCCCCGGCAAGTCCGCGATCGGCATCGAGATCCCGAACGTGGACCGCGAGACGGTCGCGCTCGGCGACGTGCTGCGGTCGGCCGCCGCCAAGCGCAGCGAGCACCCGCTCGTCGTCGGCGTCGGCAAGGACGTCGAGGGCGGCTACGTCGTCGCGAACCTGGCGAAGATGCCGCACCTGCTGGTCGCGGGGGCCACCGGCTCCGGCAAGTCGAGCTTCGTCAACTCGATGATCGTCTCGGTGCTGATGCGCTCGACGCCCGACGAGGTGCGGATGATCCTCGTCGACCCCAAGCGCGTGGAGCTCACGGTCTACGAGGGGATCCCGCACCTCATCACGCCGATCATCACCAGCCCCAAGAAGGCCGCCGAGGCCCTCGAGTGGGTGGTGCGCGAGATGGACGCGCGGTACGACGACCTGTCGATGTTCGGGTTCAAGCACGTCGACGACTTCAACGCCGCCGTGCGCGCCGGCAAGGTCAAGCCGCTGCCGGGTTCGGAGCGCAAGATCGCGCCTTACCCGTACCTGCTGGTCGTCGTCGACGAGCTGGCGGACCTCATGATGGTCGCGCCGCGCGACGTCGAGTCCTCGATCCAGCGCATCACGCAGCTCGCCCGCGCGGCCGGGATCCACCTGGTGCTGGCCACCCAGCGCCCGTCCGTCGACGTGGTGACGGGCGTCATCAAGGCGAACATCCCGTCACGGCTGGCGTTCGCCACGTCGTCGCTGACGGACTCGCGCGTCGTGCTCGACCAGCCGGGCGCCGAGAAGCTCATCGGCCAGGGCGACGCGCTGTTCCTGCCGATGGGTGCCGCCAAGCCGATGCGCACGCAGGGGGCGTGGGTCACCGAGTCGGAGATCCACGCGGTCGTGGCCCACGTCAAGGGCCAGCTCAAGCCCGTCTACCGGCCGGACGTCACCGTGGCGCCGGTCAAGAAGCAGGTGGACGACGACATCGGCGACGACCTCGACCTGCTGCTGCAGGCCGCCGAGCTCGTCGTCACCACGCAGTTCGGCTCGACGTCGATGCTGCAGCGCAAGCTCCGGGTGGGGTTCGCCAAGGCGGGCCGCCTCATGGACCTGCTCGAGTCCCGGGAGATCGTCGGGCCGTCCGAGGGGTCCAAGGCCCGCGAGGTGCTCGCCAAGCCCGACGACCTCGCCGGGACGCTGGCGCTGCTGCGTGGCGAGCCTCCGGTGGAGGACGACGTGGCTCACGACTGGCACGACGACGCCGACGAGGACTGGAACGACCGCTGACGGTGCTCGGGTAGCCCGACGGTCCGAGGCCCGACACCCCGGTGGCCCGGTGGTCGCCGGTGCGGAGCTCGCCGAGCATCGACGCCCGGCTCGGCGCCGCGGCCCGGCCGGTCACGCTGCGCGGGGACCGCGGCTCCGCGACGTCCAGGGAGGGTGCCGCGCTCAGCCGGCCGAGGCGGTCCGTGGCACGACGACCGGAGGCGGGCCGGTGGGTGTCGGCGGCGTGGTGCGTTCTGGCGCAGCGGTGCCCGCCGCGGCGGCGACGCGGGCGGCCCGGGCGGCTACCTGCGACGCCGAGAGCGTGGCCGTGCCGTTCGGGATGTCGGGCGTCGCGTAGACCTTGTGACCCCCGAGCCGGTCGACGGTGATCGGCGTCCACTCGACGGCGGTGACCCGGGCGGGCCCTGCGGCACGGCCCTCCGCGGGGAACCCGCCCTGGCTCGTGACGTGGACGGTCAGCAGGATCCCCGAGTCGGTGCGCGCGATGCCGACCGTGCTCTCGTCCTGGTTGGAGATGTAGTTGCCGAGGCCGTAGGCCACCCACATGCCGTCGCCGCGCGGACCGCCGGTGAGCTCGGCGATGGGCTGCGGCACGTGCACGTGGTGCCCGATGACCAGGTCGACCACCCCGGAGTCCGCGAGCTGCTGGTCGACCTGCTGCTGCTGCGCGTTCGGCGGGGTCTGGTACTCGTTGCCGGCGTGGATCGTGGCGATGACGAAGTCCGCGCCGGCGGCGCGGGCCGCGGTCGCCTGAGCGACGATGCGCGGCACGTCGATGAGGTCGACCGACCACGGCTTGTCGGCGTCCACCGGCATCCCGTTGGTGGCGTAGGTCGCGGCGATGTCTGCCACCGTGATGGTCCGCCCGGCGCGCTGCAGCCGGTACAGCTGGGGCGTGGCCTCTTCGGCGGCGCTGCGCGCGGTGCCGGAGTGGCCGAGACCGGCCTCGTCCAGGTCGTGCAGCGTCGTGGTGATCCCGGCGAAGCCCCGGTCCACCGAGTGGTTCGACGCCGTGGAGCAACCGTCCCAGCCCTGCGCCTTGATCGCCGTGACGATCTGCGCAGGCGAGCCGAACACGGGGTACCCGCTCGGCTTGGTGCCGGGCGGCGCGACGGGCACCTCGAGATGGCACAGCGCCAGGTCGGCGCCCTGGATCCACGGGTCGAGCGGTGCGAGCTCGGCCGAGTAGTCGTAGCCCCCGCCGGCGGTCGCGGCATCCGCGTTCACCGGTCCGTGCATGAGGAAGTCGCCCGCCGCCACGATCGTGAAGCTCGCGTCCGGGTCCGCCGTGGGAACGGGGCCAGGCGTGGTGCCGGCGGCGGAGGACGCCGGTGCGGCGCCCGCGGTGACGGCGGCCGCGACCACCGCCGCGCCGCGGCTGCTCGTCGCGCTGTCGAGCGAGCGGTAGGCGGCCACGCCGGCGCCGACGGCGCCTCCCAGGGCGAGGACGGCCGCCAGGACGGCCGACACCACCGGTCGGGGCCGGCTCCGTGCGTGCCTCACGCGCCCGAGGGTACTGGTGCACGTCGCGTGAGCCGGGCATCGTCCGGTGGTCGGTGGTCGGTGGTCGGTGGTCGGTGGCCGCAGCCGGGCACCGGCGCGCGGACGGCGCTGGTCGCGCTCGGCCGCTGTGCCCCTAGGCTGGCCGGGTGGTCGACGCAGCCCCTTCCGCCTGGAACCTGGCGAACGTCCTGACGGTGCTGCGCATCGTGCTGGTGCCGGTGTTCGTCGTCGCCCTGCTCTGGGACCACGGCCAGGGGATCGCACTGCGCCTGGTGGCGCTCGGGCTGTTCCTGCTCGCGGCGGCGACGGACCGCTTCGACGGCTGGATCGCCCGCCGCAACAACCTCGTCACCGACCTGGGCAAGCTGCTCGACCCGATCGCCGACAAGCTCCTCATGGGCGCCGCGCTGGTGTGCCTGTCCGTTCTCGGCAACCTGCCGTGGTGGGTGACGGTCGTCATCCTCGTCCGTGAGCTGGGCATCACCGTCATGCGGTTCTTCCTGCTGCGCTACCTGGTGCTGCCGGCCTCCAAGGGCGGCAAGCTCAAGACGGTGCTGCAGACCGCCGCCATCGCGCTGTTCCTTCTGCCGCTGCACTCCCTGCCGTCCGGGGTGACCGTCGTGGCCTGGGTGCTCATGGTGATCGCAGTGGTCCTCACCGTGGCCACCGGGCTGGACTACCTGCGGACGGCGGTGCGGGTGTGGCGCGAGGCGGCGGCGCTGCGCGTGAAGGACAGCGGCGCTCGGCGGGGTCCGTCGGGTTCGGACGGGCGGGACTCGGGCCCCGGCACCACGAACGACGCCGCGGGCCCTGCGACACCGGCCGGAGTCTGACACCGGGCCGGCCGGCCGGTGCGTCGCGTCACCGACGGGGGCGGGCCAGTGGCCCCCTCGAATGGCGTGGCGGCCGGCCGGGGGAGCGCCTGGTGGTGTCGACGTGGAGGTGGAGATGGCGTCGGAGGAGGTCGTGGACGCCGTGGCGGGCCGCGACACCGCCCTGGCGGCGGGGCTGCTGGCTGCGCTCGAGTCCCGCGGCTGGACCCTGGCCGTCGCCGAGTCGCTGACCGGCGGGGCGGTGTGCGCGCGGCTCGTCGACGTGCCCGGGGCCTCGCGCACGTTGCGTGGCGGGGTCGTGTCCTACGCGACGGACGTCAAGGCGGCGCTGCTCGGCGTGCCTGCGGATCTGCTCGCGTCACGCGGGGCGGTGGACCCCGACGTGGCCGCTGCCATGGCGCGCGGCGTGCGCCGGCGGCTGCGTGCCGATGTCGGCCTGGCCACCACGGGCGTGGCCGGCCCCGACCCGCAGGACGGCCGGCCGCCGGGCACCGTGCACGTGGCCGTCGTCACGCCGGACGGTGTCCGCGTCGCCTCGCCGGTGATCGCGGGAGACCGTGCCGCGGTCCGGGCCGGAACCGTCCGCGCGGTGCTGGAGCTGGCCCTCGCGACGGTCGGGGAACACGGTGGCGGCTCGTCACGTTGAACCCGCCGTGATGGTCAACCGCCCGTTGGGCCGCCGCGACGGGGCACGTGTCACAGGCTCACGGTACGGTGGACATCGTCCGGCAGAAGCGCGAGCGGCTGCCGGAGGGAACGGTCGGACAGGTGTGCCGGGCAAGGTCCCGGCTCGTGACACGAAGGGGGGAGCCCACATGGTGGTCCTTCGACACCACATCGGTGATGTGCTGCGCGATGCACGGCAGCGTCAGGGGCGGACCCTCCGCGAGGTGTCGTCCGCGGCCCGGGTCTCGCTCGGATACCTCTCCGAGGTGGAGCGCGGGCAGAAGGAAGCGTCGAGCGAGCTGCTGTGGAGCATCTGCGACGCGCTCGACGTGCCGATGTCGCTCGTGCTGCGCGAGGCGGCGGACCGGATCGCGGTCGCCGAGGGTCTGCTGATCCCGGACACGGTGCCGGCAGATCTGGCCTTCGACGGCTGGGTCCGGCGCTCGGAGCTCGCCCCCGTCGGCTGACGGTCAGGCCCGCGTCTCCGGCTGGCAGTGCGGGCACCAGAACACCGGCCGCTGCATCGGTGGCGTGCGGGCCTGGCCCCGGGCGATGAGCCCACCGCAGCGCACGCACCGCAGGCCTGCACGGGCGTGCACGCGTCCCGGTGGCGTGCGCAGCCGCACGGACTCCGTCATGAGCCGGCGGGCGGCGCGCAGCAGCCGTGCGGGGTCGGGAACCCGGTCGCCCGGCGTCCAGGGCCACAGCCGTTCGACGAAGAGCGACTCTGCCATGAAGATCGTGCCGATACCGGCCACGACGTGCTGGTCCAGGAGCAGCTCGGCCGCGGGCGTGCTGCCACCGGCGGTCCAGCGTCGCAGAGTCTCGTCGATCCCGGGGCCCGGCCGCCGGCCCGGCATGCCTGCCGGCGCGTCGACGCCGAGTGCACCGGTCCGGCTCGGTGGGATCCCGGTGGCCGGACCGTCGTCCGGGTCGAACGTGTCGTCGAGCAGGTCCGGGCCCAGTGCCCCGACGAGCAGGTGCTCGTCGCGGGTGCGGACCACGTCGAGCATGCCGAGCAGGACTCCGACGGCCAGGCCCGCGTCCGTGCCGAGCACGGCGCGCACGTCGGCCCGGCCGAGGGGGATCTGAGGATCTCCGGCGCGACGCACCCGCCAGGCTCCGTCCATCCGGAGATGGGTGTGCAGCGTGCGACCGTCGTCCAGCCGCGTCAGCAGGTGCTTGCCGTAGGGACGGGTCCCGAGCACCGTGCGTCCCACGAGGTCGACGCCACCGGCGGACGGCCAGCGCAGCTCGGCGCGCACCAGCGTGCGGCCGGCCAGCACGCCGTCGAGCGCGGCGGCGGTGCGACGAAGGACGTCCCCCTCAGGCACTCGCGTCCCTCCCGGTGTCGGGGGCCTCGTCGGCCCCGAGGCCGCCCGCGATGTCCGGACCGCTCACGCCGGGCCCCTGAGACGCAGCCCGCTCGGCGTCGGCGTGAAGCCCGCAGCCGCCAGCGCCGTGCCGAGCCCCCCGTGCAACGCGCCACCGAGCACCGGCACGCCGTCGACCTTGTCGATCGTCAGCCTGCCGGTGCGCCCCGACCGCACGGTGTCGCCGAGCGCGTCCGCGGCGACGTGCAGCACGGCCGGGTCCGTCGTGAACGTCAGAGTCGTGCGCCCGCCACGCTCCACATAGATCGCGGGCGCACCGTCGACGAGCACGACGAGGGCGCCCGCCTTGCGACCAGGCCGGTGCCGGGGGTGCTCGCCCGCGTCGACCTGCGAGTCTGGCCATGCCAGCGCGGCCCCGTACGGGTTCGCCGGATCGGTCGCCGCGAGGACGACGACGAGCGCCGGCGCCTCACCCGGGTGCGTCGTCGGTGCGTCGGTGCCGTCCGCGCCGCTCTCGTCGGTGGCGCGCGCCACCACCTGGGCGTCGGTGCGCAGCCGGTCGACGGCACCGGGCAGCGCGAACTGCGAGCCGCCGAGGTGCTCGACGAAGTAGCCACGCCTGACCTGACCGCCCCGCTCGAGCGCCGACAGGACGCGGTACACGTCGGAGAACGTGCCGCCCAGCCCCTCGGACGGAGCGACGGCCCGGGTGACGATCCCGTGGCGGTCCAGCAGCTGGGCGGCGGCGGCGTGGGCGCGCAGCGTCGGGTCCAGCTCCCGGGACGGCAACAACGACCACCTGCCTGCGCCGCGACCCACCGCGGGGTCCGGGCCTGACCCGGGCCGTGCGCCGGTGGTGGCCGCCGGCATCCCGATCCCGCGCAGGCCGAGCCGAGGCCGCAGCGCCCGAGCCCGTGGGATCGCCGGGCGGGCGCGGTGCGCCGTGCTGCCGGTGCCCAGCCAGGCACGCAGCGGCGCCAGCCGGTCGTTCGTCACCCACCCGCTCCACACCAGGGTCCACAGCTCGTCGAGCACGCCGTCCTGGGTCACCAGGTCCGGGTCGGTCACGGCGGTCTGCACGCGTGAGGTCAGGGCGGGCAGGAACCACGCGCCACCGCCTGCCAGCGCTTCCAGCAGCGCGGCTCGCAGCGGACCTCCCGGCTCGTCGTTCGGCGGCGGGAGCGTGAGGTCGGCGACCGCGACGGGGTGCAGGCTGACCATCCCGTCGTGCCCGGCGAGAGCGCCATGACCGGCCCAGAGCACCTCCCCGGCGCCGGTGAGCTCGTCGAGCATCGCCGGCACGTAGTCCGTCACCCGGGACGGCAGCACCCACGTCTCCAGGGCCGACGCCGTCAGCACCGCGCCGGCCAGCTGCTCGACCACCCGCGCGACGCCGTCCACCCCCCGCAGCCCGCTCGACGCGCCCGCCCGCGCGGGGCGCACGCCCTGCCACGCCGGCAGGAACACGCCGAGCGCCTGCGGCGGCACCGGCTCCACCTCGGCTCGCAGCGCCGCGAGCGAGCGGCGTCGCAGCGTGCGCAGCACGTCGGCGTCGCAGTACTCGTCGCCCGTGCCGCCCAGGACGTCGGGCCGCAGCCGCCCCCGGACCAGCACGCCGCGGCCGACGAGGCGTGCCAGCACCTCGCCGACGAGGGCGACCCCGAGGCCGAACCGGGTCGCGGCGGCGGTGGCGGGGAACGGCCCGTGGGTGCGCGCGTGCCGGCGCAGCAGGTCGCCGAGGGGATCGGGCACCACCTCGGTGAACGCCTCGGGCACGCCGACCGGCAGCGCCACGCCGAGCGCGTCGCGCAGGCGTCCCGCGTCCTCGACGGCCGCCCACTGCTCGGCCCGTGCGGCACCCAGGCCGCCGATGCGCACCCGGAGGGCACGGCGCGCCCCCTCGAGCCGTGCGAGCCACGTCGCGGTCTCGGCGCGCACCTCCGCCGACACGCGTGCCTCGAGCTCGGCCAGCGGCAGCGGCCCCTGCCGCCGCAGCACGTCGGCCAGCTCCTCGAGCGTGCGTGCCTGGCGGTCCGGCGCCAGCGCCCCCAGCTCGGCCTCCGTCCGCTCGACGGCCACGGGGTCGAGGAGGTCGGCGAGCTGCGACTGGCCGGCCTGGCCCAGCAGCTCCGCGAGCAGCGTCGGGTCGAGGCTCAGCGCAGCGGCCCGTCGCTCCGCCAGCGGGGCGTCCCCGTCGTAGAGGAACTGCGCCGTGTACCCGAAGAGCAGCGACGCCGCGAACGGCGACGGGTGCTGCGTCGTGACGTCCACGATCCGCACGCGCCCCGCGGCGACGTCCCGCATGAGACCCGCGAGCGCCGCGGTGTCGAAGTCGTCCTGCAGGCACTCGCGCGCGGCTTCGAGGAGGATCGGGAACTGCGGGTACTGCGACGCGACGGACAGCAGCTGGGCCGCCCGCTGCCGCTGCTGCCACAGCGGCTGCCGGCGGTCCGGGCGCCGCCGCGGCAGCAGCAACGCGCGCCCGGCGGCCTCCCGGAAGCGAGCCGCGAACATCGCGGAGCCGCCGAGCTCGGCGCGCACCTCGTCCACCGTCGCGTCGGGGTCCACCAGCAGGTCCGACACGTCGATGCGGGGCCCCCCGGCGGCGTCCATCGGGTCGTCGAGCGCGGACTCCAGGACGTCGGGCAGCCGCAGCACGATCCCGTCGTCCGCGTGCATCACCGCGGCGTCGACGCCGTACCGCTCGCGCAGCCGTGCGCCGAGCACCACGGCCCACGGCGCGTGCACGCGCGCGCCGTACGGCGAGTGCAGCACCACGCGCCAGTCGCCCAGCTCGTCCCGGAACCGCTCCAGCACCAGCACGGTGTCCGTCGGCACCTCGCCGGTCGCATCGCGCTGCTCCCGCAGGTAGGCCAGCAGGTTGTCGGTCGCCCACTCGTCGAGCCCGGTCGCCCGCACGCGCTCCCGCGCCGCCGGCTCGGGCAGCGCCATGACCTCGCGCACCCACGCCCCCATGGCGCGACCGAGCTCGGCCGGCCGGCCGAGGGTGTCGCCCTTCCAGAACGGCAGCCGCCCGGGCAGCCCGGGTGCCGGGGTGACGATCACCCGGTCCGGCGTGATCTCCCGGATCCGCCAGGTCGACGAGCCGAGCGTGAACGTGTCGCCGACGCGCGACTCGTAGACCATCTCCTCGTCGAGCTCGCCCACGCGCTTGCCGCCACGCACCCGGCCGCCGCTGCGCTCCGTGTCGACGGGCACGCCCGCCTCGTCGGACCCGTCGGCGAGGAAGACGCCGTACAGGCCACGGTCCGGGATGGTGCCACCGGAGGTCACCGCGAGCCGCAGCGCGCCGGGCCGTGCCGAGAGGGTGTCCTGCACCCGGTCCCACACGAGCCGCGGCCGCAGCTCGCCGAAGTCCTCGCTGGGGTAGCGGCCCGCGAGCATGTCGAGCACGGCGTGCAGTGTCGCGTCGCCCAGGCCGACGAACGGCGCCGCCCGCCGCACGGTGGTGGCGAGCTCCGGCACCGACCAGTCCTCGACCGCCACCATCGCGACGACCTGCTGCGCGAGCACGTCCAGCGGGTTGGTCGGCACGACGAGCGACTCGAGGGCACCCTGGCGCATCCGCTGCGCCGTGACCGCGGCGGGCACCAGCTCCCCACGGAAGGTGGGGAAGACGACGCCGTGGCTCACCGCGCCGACCTGGTGCCCGGCACGCCCGACGCGCTGCAGCCCGCTGGCCACCGAGGGCGGCGCCCCGACCTGCACCACGAGGTCGATCGCGCCCATGTCGATGCCCAGCTCCAGCGAGGACGTGGCGACGACCGCGGGCAGCAGGCCGGCCTTGAGCTCGGACTCGGTGCGGGTCCGCTCCGCCCGGCTCATCGAGCCGTGGTGGGCCCGCGCCAGCACCGTCGCGGCGTGGCGGGTGTCGACGCCGGCCGACGTCCCGGACTGGCCGGGAGCCTGGGCCGGCTGGCGCGCCCCGACGTCGGGCACGTCCGCACCCTGGCGCTCGGCCCAGACCTCGTTGATGCGGCTGGTCAGACGCTCGGCACCGCGGCGGGCGTTGGTGAAGACGAGGGTCGAGCGGTGCGCTGCGACGAGGTCCACCACCCGTTCCTCGACGTGCGGCCACACCGACGCCCTGGCGAGGTCGTCGTCGTTCGCCTCGGCCGCGCGGTCGACGAGCCCGGGCTCCGTGAGATCCGGCACGGGGACGACGACATCCACCTCGATGCGCTTCTCCGCGGGCGGCTGCACCACGACGACGCGCCGCCCGCCCTCGTCGAGCGTGCGTCCCCCGGCCAGGAACGCAGCCACCGCGTCGACCGGACGGACGGTGGCGGACAGGCCGATGCGCTGCGCCGGTCCTGGCCCGCCCGGACGCTCCAGGAGGGCGTCCAGGCGTTCGAGCGACAGCGCGAGGTGGGAGCCCCGCTTCGTCGCCGCCACGGCGTGGATCTCGTCGACGATCACCGTGCGCACGCCCGCCAGCCCGGCGCGAGCCGCCGACGTCAGCACCAGGTACAGCGACTCCGGCGTGGTGATGAGGATGTCCGGCGGCGTGCGCCCGAACGCCCGGCGCTGCTCCGGCGGCGTGTCGCCGGTGCGCATGCCCACCTCGACGTGCGGCAGCGTGCGCCCCAGCCGCTGCGCGGCCTGCCGGATGCCGACCAGCGGCGAGCGCAGGTTGCGCTCGACGTCCACCGCCAGCGCCTTCAGCGGTGAGACGTAGAGCACGCGGCACCGTTCCAGCGGTTCGGTCGGGGGCGCCGCCGACAGCAGCCCGTCCAGCGCCCAGAGGAAGGCGGCGAGCGTCTTGCCGGAACCGGTGGGAGCCACGACGAGCGCATGGTCCCCACCGGCGATCGCGTCCCAGGCGCCGCGCTGGGCGGCCGTGGGCTCCTCGAAGGCACCCGCGAACCAGGCGCGGGTGGGCTCGGAGAACCGGTCGAGGACCACCGCCCCATCATCGCGGTCGCCGCCGACACGCGGCCCGGGCGGCGTGCGAGCGCCTCGGGTCGGTGCCGCGGCCGCGGGGTGGCAGGCTGAGGGTGTGCGGTACAGCGAGTTCTGGAGCCTGGTCGACGAGGTGCTCGGGCGCGCGCACGGCCGCGTGCTGACCTCGTCGCTGCGGCTCGGCGCGCTGGAGGACCGCACCGCCGAGGCCGCCCTCGCCGAGAACGCCGACCCGCGCGACGTCTGGCACGCGCTGTGCGACGAGCTGGAGATCCCGGACTCCCGTCGCTGGGGCGCCAACCCGCGCCGTACGGCCCCGCCGCGGCGCGCACGGGCGTGACCGCCGGCGGGCCGCGCGCCGCCCGGGCGCGGCGGCGCTGGCCCACCCGGTCCGACCTCGCGGAGGCCGGATGGTCGCTCGTCGCGACGACGCTCGGCCTGTCGGTGGCCATCGGCGTCGTCGGCGGCGTGCGGGTGCGCAGCTGGTGGTCCGTGCTGCTGGCCGGCGCTCTCGTGGCGGCCGGCGCGCTGCTGCTGGCCCCCGCGCTGCGACCCCTCGCGCGGCTCGGCGGCGCCGGTGGGGCGCTCGTCGCGGGCGTGGCCGGTCAGCTCGTCGTCGCCTGGGCGGCGCTGCGCTTCCTGCCCGGCGTCGAGCTGCGCAGCGCCTGGTCCGTGGTGCGGGTGCTCGTCGTGTCCGGGGTCGTCATGGCGGTGGGCCGATGGGTCTGGGCGGCGCCGGGCAACGGCTACGTCGTCGAGGCCACGCTGCGCCGTGCCCGTCGGCGGGCACTGGCTGGCGGGCGGGAAGCCGGCGCGGCGGCCCGGCCGCCCGGTGCGGTCGTCGTCCAGCTGGACGGGGTCTCCGCACCCGTGCTGGACCAGGCGCGCGCCGCCGGGCTGGTCCCGACGATCGACCGTTGGCTGACGAGCGGCACCCACACGGTCGAGCCGTGGTGGGCCCGCCTGCCGGCCACGACGCCGGCCAGCCAGGCCGGGTTCCTGCACGGCGACTCCTCGCGCGTGCCGGCCTTCCGGTGGTGGGACCGCACGCTGGGACGGATGGTCGTGGCGAACCGCCCCGGCGACGCCGCGCTGGTCGAGGAGCGGGTCAGCACCGGGGATGGCCTGCTGTCCGGGGGCGGCGTGGCGGTGGGCACGATGCTCTCGGGCGACGCCGCCACCGCCTACCTCGTGATGAGCCGGGGTCCCCGCCGCGGGGTCGGGCCCGGCACCGGCTACCTGCGCTTCTTCGCCGACCCGTTCGTGCTGGTCCGGGCGCTGACGGTGACCCTCGGCGAGATGGTCAAGGAGCTCTACCAGGCGCGCCGGCAGCGGGAGCACGGGGTCGCGCCGCGTATCCGCCGGGGCGGTTGGTACGTGCCGCTGCGGGCGCTGACGAACGTCCTGCTGCGCGACCTGTCGACGTCGATCGTCGCCGCGTCGCTGGAGCAGGGCGCGCCGGTCGTCTTCGTCGCGCTCGTCGACTACGACGAGATCGCGCACCACGCGGGGCCCACCCGCCCGGAGTCGCTGCGCGCGCTGGAGGGCCTCGACGGCGTGCTGGGCACGCTGGAGCGGGTGCTGCCGTGGGCGCCGCGCCGGTACGACGTCGTCGTGCTCTCGGACCACGGCCAGGCCCTCGGCGCACCGTTCGCCCAGGTGGCCGGCGCCGACCTGCTCGACGTCGTGCGGCAGCTCATGGCGGTGCCCGACGCCGCGGGCCTGACCAGCGGCGGCGGCGAGGACCTCGGTCAGCTTGACGCCCTGCTGGCGGGGCTCGTCGGCCGGTCGTCGGCGCGGCTGCGGCGAGCCGGTCCGGGGCACGACGAGCGGCGGCCCGACGGGTCGGGGCCGGGCGCGGGTCCGCCGGAGGTCGCCGTGGCCACCTCCGGCAACCTTGCGCTGATCTGGTTCCCACGGCTCGCCCGGCGGCCCGTGCTGGAGGACCTGCAGGCGAGGCACCCGGCGCTCGTCGCAGGCCTCGCGGCGACGCCGGGCGTCGGCCTCGTCGTGCTCGACACGGCGGAGCGCGGCCTCGTCGCCGTCGGTCCGCGCGGGGTGCGGACGCTGGAGCGGGACGATCCCGTCGAGGGCGAGGACCCGCTGGCCGGCTACGGCTCGCGGGCGGCCGCCGACCTGGCGCGGGCCGCGCGGCTGCCGGACACCGGCGACCTGCTCGTGGTCTCGGCGCTGACCCGGGAGGGGCAGGTGCACGCGTTCGAGGCGCAGGTCGGCTCCCACGGCGGGCTCGGCGGTGACCAGAGCTGGGCGTTCCTGCTGCACCCGGCGTCCTGGACGGTGGCCGACGAGCGGCGCGAGCCGGTGGACGGCCGTCGCGTCCTGGTGGGTGCGGAGGCCGTCTTCGAGTGCCTGTCGGCGTGGCTGTGCGCGGCCGGCCTACGGGTACCGGGAGGGATGCGCGCTGACGCGCCGGACGGCCCGCCCGACGAGCCGCGCGGCGGCGTGCCGGACGCGTCACCCGACGAGCCGCGGGACGGCACGCCGGGCCGGGTGCTCGACGACCGTGGCGGCGGCGCGCTGCACCGCCCGGGGGCACCGTGACCGTCGGACGCGTGACCTGGTTGGGGCACGCGAGCGTGGTGATCGACGTGATGGGGGTCCGGCTCCTCACCGACCCGCTGCTGCGCGAGCACGCCGGGCTGCTGCGCCGTCGCGGCGCGGCGCCTGACCCGGCGCTGTGGCGTGACCCGGACGCCGTCCTGCTCTCCCACCTCCACTACGACCACGCCGAGATCGGTTCCCTGGAGCTGCTCGGCCGGGTCCCCGTGGTGGCGGCGCCCGCCAACGCCCGGTGGCTGCGCCGCCACGGGATCCCCGGCGGCGTCGCCCTCCCGGAGGGCACCTGGTGGACGGTGCCCGCCACCCGGCGCTCCGGCGCGGTCCAGGTGCGTGCGGTGCCGGCGGTGCACGGCGACCGGCCGATGCCCCAGCGGCCGAACGCCGCGTGCGGGTTCGTCGTGCGCGCGGGGGAGCTGCGTATCTGGTTCGCGGGGGACACCGGGCCGCACCCGGCGATGGCCGCGGTCCCGGACATCCTGGGCGGTCGCGTCGACCTGGCGCTGGTGCCGGTGGGCGGCTGGGGACCGCGGCTGTCCGGCGGGCACCTGGACCCGGTGCAGGCGGCGCGCGCGTGCGCGCTCGTCGGCGCCCGGGTGGCGGTCCCCGTGCACTGGGGCACGCTGCACGCGCCTGCGTCGCGGCGCCTGCCGCCCGGATGGATGGACCGCGCGGGGCCGGCCTTCCTGCATGCGGCGCGTCACGAGGCGCCGGGCTGCACGGTGCTCCTGCTGGCGCCGGGCGGCTCCGGCGAGGTCTCGTCGGGCACGTGACGGCAGCGAGCCGGGCGGACGCACGCGACACGCGACACGCCGGGCGCGCCGCGTGCGTCGAACAGGTGTTCGCCTTACTGTGGGTGGCGGGTGATCAACCGCCCACAGCCCGTCCCGGCGGCGTCACCACGCACCGGGCTCCGGGAGGCGAGCGGTCGTGTCGGTGGTCGGACATACGGTCGCCCACGACGAGAAGACCAGCCCCAGCCGGCGCAGCGCGCACGCTGCTCGAGACGAACGAGGGAATCATGCCCGCAGCACCCCAGGACCGCGCGAAGGCCCTCGAGGCCGCACTGAGCCAGATCGACCGGCAGTTCGGCAAGGGCTCGATCATGCGTCTCGGCGACGAGGGGCGGGCACCCGTCGAGGTGATCCCCACCGGGTCGATCGCGCTCGACGTCGCGCTCGGCATCGGCGGCCTGCCGCGCGGCCGCGTCATCGAGATCTACGGGCCGGAGTCGAGCGGCAAGACGACGCTGGCCCTGCACGCGGTCGCCAACGCCCAGCGGGCCGGCGGCATCGCGGCGTTCATCGACGCCGAGCACGCCCTGGACCCCGAGTACGCCAAGAAGCTCGGTGTCGACACCGACGGGCTGCTGGTGTCCCAGCCGGACACCGGCGAGCAGGCGCTCGAGATCATGGACATGCTCATCCGGTCCGGTGCGATCGACATCGTCGTCGTCGACTCGGTGGCCGCGCTGGTGCCGAAGGCGGAGATCGAGGGCGAGATGGGGGACAACCACGTCGGCCTGCAGGCGCGGTTGATGTCGCAGGCGCTGCGCAAGATCACCGGTGCGCTGAACTCCTCGGGCACCACGGCCATCTTCATCAACCAGCTCCGCGAGAAGATCGGCGTGTTCTTCGGCTCGCCGGAGACGACCACCGGTGGCAAGGCGTTGAAGTTCTACGCGTCCGTGCGTCTCGACATCCGCCGCATCGAGACCCTCAAGGAGGGCCAGGAGGCGGTGGGCAACCGCACCCGCGTCAAGGTCGTCAAGAACAAGATGGCCCCGCCCTTCAAGCAGGCGGAGTTCGACATCCTGTACGGCGTCGGCATCTCGCGTGAGGGCAGCCTCATCGACATGGGCGTCGAGCACGGCTTCATCCGCAAGTCCGGGGCGTGGTTCACGTACGAGGGCGACCAGCTCGGGCAGGGCAAGGAGAACGCCCGGTCGTTCCTGCGCGACAACCCCGACCTGGCGAACGAGCTCGACAAGAAGATCAAGGAGAAGCTGGGCATCGGCGCGAAGGTCGACAAGCCGGCCGACGACGTTCCGGTCGCCTTCTGACCGATGGCTCGGCGACACGGAACGGCGGTCGAGATCGGCCGGATGACGGCGAGGGGGGATGTCCGGTGAGCGGCGTCGGTCAGGGGCGCCGCCGCTCACCCGCACCCGAACCGCCGGCCTGCGGCGCGGCCGCCGTGGATCCGGAGCCGGACGGCGAGGACGTCGCTCGCGCCATCCTGCTCCGGCTCCTCACCGGCTCGCCCCGCACCCGCGCGCAGCTGGCCGCAGCGCTGGCCAAGCGGGACGTGCCTGACGACGTGGCGACCCGCGTGCTGGATCGCTTCACCGAGGTGGGCCTCGTGGACGACGCCGCCTATGCGGACATGCTCGTCGCGTCGCGGCACGCCGAACGAGGGCTGTCTCGCCGGGCGCTCGCGGTGGAGCTGCGCCGTCGTGGGATCGATGACGCGATCGCCGCCCAGGCGCTGACGCAGGTGGGAGACGAGTCCGAGGTGGCGGCCGCCCGTCGTCTCGTCGAGCGGAAGCTGGCCTCGACGCATGGGCTGGACGCTGCGACCCGGGCGCGGCGCACGCTCGCGGCCCTGGGACGCCGGGGCTATGCGCCCGCTCTGGTGGCACGGCTGGTGCGGGAGACCCTGGCTCGCGAGGGTTCGCCGGACGACCTGGCGGACGGTGCCGACATCGACGACCTTCACTCGTACGAGTGAACCTGAGGCCGGACCGTCGCGGCGCGTGGACCCGAACGGTGCGGCGCCGCCACCGCCCGGGGCGCATGGGCGACAATGGGCGGATTCCCGTTCCGGGGGCGTCGGGAGGTGTCAATGAACTGGGCGCCGATGCTCACGATCATCGGGCTGCTCGGTGCCTGTCTCGTCGCGCTTCTGCTGGTGCAGCTCGCCCGTCGCGAGGCCGACGAGGTGCGCCACCGCGCTGCCGACGACGTCGCCACCCTCAAGGAGGAGGCCCGCGCCAAGCTGGCCATCGCCGAGCGACGTGAGCAGCGGCTGGCCGAACGTGAGCAGTCACTGGCGCAGGATCGAGCCGAGCTCGAGTCGCTGGAACGCCGCACGCGCGAGCGGGCGGAGGCGCTCGTGTCGGCCGAGCGCACCGCGGGCCGGCTCGTGGCGGACGCCGAGCAGACCGCGGCCAGGACGTTGGCGAAGGCGGAACGGGCGGCTGTCGCGGAGCTGGAGTCGGCCGCGGGCCTGTCCGCGGACGAGGCGCGGGTGCAGCTCGTCGAGCGGATGACCGAGCAGGCTCGCAACGACGCGGCGGCCCAGGTGCGCCGCGCGGACGCCCAGGCGCGACGCACGGCCGAGGCCCGCGCCCGGCGCATCGTGGCGAGCGCGGTGCAACGGCTCGCGGTCCCGACGAGCAGTCAGTCGGCCATCACGGTCGTGCCGCTGCCGTCGGACGAGATGAAAGGTCGCATCATCGGCAAGGAGGGGCGCAACATCCGTTCCTTCGAGTCCCTGACGGGTGTCAACGTGCTCGTCGACGAGACGCCGGACGCGGTGGTGCTCTCGTGCTTCGACCCGGAGCGTCGCGAGATCGCGCAGGTGGCGCTCGAGGCGCTGATGGCGGATGGGCGGATCCAGCCCCAGCGCATCGAGGCCGCGTACCAGGACGCCGTGGCGGCGGTCGACGAGCGCACCGAGGCGGCCGGTGGCGACGCCGCGGAGCGTGCCGGGGTCCGGGGGCTGCATCCTGAGCTCGTCCACACGCTCGGGAGGCTGCGACTGCGGACGTCCTACGGCCAGAACGTCCTCCAGCACCTGGTCGAGACGGCGATCGTCGCCGGTGTGATCGCCGCCGAGGTCGGTGCGGACGTCGAGGTGACCAAGCGCGCTGCGTTGCTGCACGACATCGGCAAGGCGCTCACCGCGGAGCAGCCGGGCACCCATGCCGCGCTGGGCGCGGAGCTGGCGCGTCGCTGCGGCGAGTCGGCGGCGGTCGTCAACGCCATCGCCGCCCACCACGACGAGGTGCCCATGGACACGGTGGAGGCGGTGCTGGTCCAGGCGTCGGACGCGATCTCCGCGGCGCGGCCCGGTGCTCGCCGGGAGGAGCTCGACCAGTACGTCGAGCGGATGGACAAGCTGGAGTCGATCGTCGCCGAGCATCCGGGGGTGCGTCGCGCGCTGGCGATGTCCGCCGGGCACGAGGTGCGGGTGGTCGTCGAACCCACGGAGGTGGACGACACGGCGCTGCCGGGTCTGGCCACGGCGATCGCCCGGCACATCGAGCAGGACCTCACCTACCCGGGCGAGATCAAGGTCACCGTGGTGCGCGAGCTGCGGGCCAGCGCCACCGCCGGCTGAGCCGGGCGCCGAGCAGACCCACGGAGGGCGGCCGGCGCGCGCAACGTACCCTTGACGGCGATGTCCTCGCAGCCAGCCGTCCCGTTCACCGCCCCGCTCGCCCCGGCCGCTGCCGGCTTGGTGGCGGGGAGCCCCCGCACGTACCTGGTCAAGACCTTGGGCTGCCAGATGAACGTGCACGACTCGGAGCACATGGCGGGTCTGCTGGACGCCGCCGGGTACGTCGCGGCGGCCCCGGACGCCGTCGTCGCCGAGGACGCGGACGTCATCGTCATCAACACCTGCGCCGTACGGGAGAACGCGGCCGAGCGGCTCTACGGGACGCTCGGCCGGCTGGCCGCCGTCAAGCGCGCCCGGCCCGGGCTGCAGATCGCGGTGGGTGGCTGCCTGGCACAGAAGGACCGTGCCGGCATCGTCGAGAAGGCGCCGTGGGTGGACGTCGTCTTCGGCACGCACAACCTCGACGTGCTGCCCGTGCTGCTCGAGCGCGCCCGCCACAACGCGCGCGCCCAGGTGGAGATCGCCGAGTCGCTGCAGGTGTTCCCGTCGACGTTGCCGACGCACCGGGAGTCCGTCTACGCCGGCTGGGTGTCCATCAGCGTGGGCTGCAACAACACGTGCACGTTCTGCATCGTCCCGTCGCTGCGGGGTCGCGAGCGCGACCGCCGGCCGGGGGAGATCCTCGCGGAGGTCGAGGCGCTCGTCGCCGGCGGCGCGATCGAGGTGACGCTGCTCGGTCAGAACGTCAACTCGTACGGTGTGGAGTTCGGCGACCGGTCGGCGTTCGCGACGCTGCTGCGCGCGGTCGGCGCGATCGACGGGCTGGAGCGGGTCCGGTTCACCAGCCCGCACCCGGCGGCCTTCACCGACGACGTCATCGCGGCGATGGCGCTGACCCCGACCGTCATGCCGGCGTTGCACATGCCGCTGCAGTCCGGCTCGGACCGGATCCTGCGGGCGATGCGCCGCTCGTACCGCAGCGAGCGGTTCCTCGGCATCCTCGAGCGGGTGCGTGCGGCGATGCCGGACGCCGCCATCACCACGGACGTCATCGTGGGCTTCCCGGGCGAGACCGAGGACGACTTCGCGCAGACGCTGCGGGTGGTGGAGGCCGCCCGGTTCGCCAGTGCGTTCACGTTCCAGTACTCGCCGCGGCCCGGGACCCCGGCGGCGGGGCTGGTCGACCAGGTGCCCAAGGCCGTGGTCCAGGAGCGGTACGAACGGCTCACCGAGCTCCAGGAGCGCGTCTCGCTCGAGGAGAACCGCCTCCAGGTGGGCCGGACCGTCGAGGTCCTCGTCGCGGAGGGCGAGGGCCGCAAGGACGGTGCCACCGCCCGGCTGTCCGGCCGCGCGGCGGACAACCGGCTCGTGCACTTCGCGCTCCCGGTGGCCGCCACGGCGGACCAGCTGCCGCGGCCGGGGGATCTGGTGCACGTCGACGTGACGCACGCGGCGCCGCACTTCCTCGTCGCCGACGGGGCGACCGCCGGCGGCACGTTCGCGGTGCGGCGCACCCGGGCCGGCGACGCGTGGGCGGCGCGGGGGTCCGAGTCGCACAGCCACGCGCACGGCGGTCCGGCCGGTCCGGTCGCGCTCGGGGTGCCCGGGGTCGGCGTGCCGCGCTGACCCCCGCGGCTCGCCGACGTGCGCCACGTGCGCCACGTGCGCCACGTCGGCCACGGGTGTCAACGGCCGCCGCGGCCGCCGCGGCCGCCGCGGCTCAGCAGTCAGGCGGGCGGGGCGGCTCAGTTGTCCGGCAGGTCCGGCGGCTCTGCCTCGTCCGGCGCCGGCAGCGTGGACTCGAAGCTGAGGAACATCTGCACGCCGGTGCCCAGGCCGCACGAGAGCACCTGGGCGAGCTGGGCGTCGTTCGCGCCGGCGTCGAGGTCGGCGGACGTCTCGGCGTAGATCGCGAGCATGCCCTCCTCTTCGCGGACGTACGCCTTGGGCCAGATCCGTTCCCGGTTCCAGTCGTTGACAACCAGGGCGATGGCGGGCCGGGCGTCGAGCGGCAGGGTGCGGTGCCAGCGGCCGCGGACCTGGACGATCTCCTGCTCGTCACCCAGCAGCAGGAACCAGAAGCGGTTGCCGTCCCACGTCCCGGTGAGGTCGCCGTCGTCGTCGACGACGAACCGGTAGCTGCGCCGGCGCAGGTAGTCGGCGACACGCGCGCGCGTGACCGGCGTCGGCGGCTCGTCGTCCACGCGTGGCGCCTTCGTGGCGTTCGGCAGCCCGGACAGTGCCCGCAGCAGCCATCCCGGGGTGCTCATGGTGCGATCCCGACGGGGTCCGGGTACCGCTCGTCGAGGGCGTCGAAGAACATGCTGCCGGTGGACAGCCCGCAGAACAGCGCCTGGTGCAGCTGGGCGTCCGTGGCGCCGTGCTCCAGGTCGAGCGCCACCTCGGACACGACGTGCACGCGTCCGTTGTCCCGCACCCGCACGTAGGCCTTGGGCCAGATCCGCTCCGCGTTCCACTCGTTGCAGACGTCGAGGATCTCGGGCATCCGCTCGATGGTGACCTCGCGCTGCCACTGGCCGCGGACCTGGAGGATCTCGGCGTGCTCGCCGAAGAGGAAGAAGTAGAAGAGGCGGCCCCGCCACATCCCGCCGAGGTCGCCGTCGCTGTCCACGAAGTAGCTGAAGCCGTTGTTGCTCATCCAGGTGGCGACACGGGCCGGCGTCACCGCGACCGGCACGTCCTCGGCCGCCTCGACGACGCCCAGCTCACGGGCCAGCAGGGCGGCCACGGAGTCGTGCAGGTCGGGACCCTCGTCCGCCACGGGTGGCGCCCCCCGACCGGCGCGGCGGAACCAGTCGTGGAACCGGCGACCGGCCCGGTCGGCGAACGAGGCCATGGCTCGAGACTACCGACCGATCCGGCGGCGGGCGTGCCCGGTTCGCCCGCAGCGCACCCGGCGTGCGACCACCCGGGCTGCCGGGGGCCGTAGCCTGCCGTCATGCTCCACGCCGCGGCGCTGATCCCCGACACCGCGCTGCTGGTGCCGGGCGCGGCCGGGGGCCTGAGCGCGCGCGACGAGGACCCGGCGCGCACCCTCCGGGCTGCTGCCGTCGTCGCGGTCGCCGAGTCGCTCGCCGGGTGCGACCGCGTGGTCGTGGTGGCGCCGGGGCGCGCGGACCGGCAGGTCGAGCCACCGGTGCGCGGCTCGCTGGCCGCCGCCGGCGTGCCCGACGAGATGCTTCGCTGGCCTGCCCCGGGACCCGCGGGCGCGGTGCTCGTGGGCGTGCCTGCCGCGATCGGCCTGTTCGTCGTGGCGCGTGCCGTGGCGCACCGTGACACGGGTGGCGACGCGCGCGTCGTCGAGGTCGGGTCCGGCGGCCGGCACGGCGGGCGGTCACCGGCAGGCGCCGCCGGACGGACGACCCGGCGTCGGACCGGGAGAGCGACCGAGCTGCAGGCCCTGGGGGCCGAGCTCGTCGCGAGCGGGCGGCGCACGGCGCTCGTCGTCGTCGGCTCCCCGTCGGGACGGCACGGCCCGGACGCCCCGCTGGCCGACGACCCCCGCGCGCCCGGCTACGACCATGCCGTCCTGGCCGACCTCGCCGACGCCGGACCGGCCGCACGCGCACGGCTCGCCGCGCTCGACCCCGCCCGGGCCTCCTTGCTCGCGGTCACCGGCTGGGCGCCCTGGCAGGTGCTGCTCGGGGCGGCTGGGGAGGCGCCGGTGGGCTCCCGGCTGCTGGTCGACGAGGTGCTCGCCGGTGCCTGCCACGCGGTCCTGACGTGGCGGGCCGCCGCATGAGCCTCGTCGTGGCGGTCGTCGGACCGACGGCGACCGGCAAGTCGGACCTCGGCATCGAGCTCGCGCTGGCGCTGGGTGGCGACGTGGTCAACACCGACGCCATGCAGCTGTACCGCGGCATGGACATCGGCACCGCCAAGGTGTCGCCGGGCGAGCGCCGCGGCGTGCCGCACCACCTGCTCGACGTGCTGGACCCGCGCGAGGACGCGACGGTCGCGGACTACCAGGTCTGGGGTCGCCAGGTGCTGGCCGACCTCCGGGTGCGCGACCGGACGGCGGTCGCCGTCGGTGGCTCGGGCCTGTACGTCCGGGCGCTGCTCGACCGGCTCGACTTCCCTGGCACCGACCCGCGGCTGCGCGCCGAGCTCGAGGCTCGGGCGGACGCCGAGGGTCCACGCGCACTGCACGCGGAGCTGGCGGTGGCCGACCCGGCGGCCGCGGAGCGGATCGGGCCGCACAACGCGCGGCGGATCGTCCGGGCGCTCGAGGTCATCGCGCTGACGGGGCGTCCCTACTCGTCGTCCCTGCCCGAGCACGTCTACCAGGTGCCGGCGGTCCAGATCGGCCTCGACTGCGACCGCGCGGTGCTCGACGAGCGCGTCGCCGCCCGTGTGGCCCGGATGTGGCAGGCCGGCCTGGTCGACGAGGTGGGCCGCCTGGTGGCCGGCGGTGGCCTGGGACGCACCGCCGCGCGGGCCGTCGGCTATGCGCAGGTGCTCGCGCTGCGGTCCGGCCGGCTGTCCGAACGGCAGGCGTACGACGAGACGGTCGTCGCCACCCGGCGACTGGCTCGCCGGCAGATGGGCTGGTTCGGCCGGGACCCGCGGGTGCACTGGCTGGATGCCCAGGACCCGGAGCTCGTCGGCCGCGCGCTCGACCTGGTGGGACGCGCGCGCGCGGGCGAGCTGCCGGAGCCGGGTCCGGCGCCGACGAGCCGTAGGCTCGGCACATGAGTCCGCAGGCGCTGCACGCGGTCAAGGGCCACGGCACCCGCAACGACTTCGTCCTGCTCGACGGCCGCGACGGGCTGGACCTCACGCCGACGCTCGTCCGGGCGCTCGCCGACCGCCGCGGCGGTGTCGGCGGCGACGGCGTCATCCGGCTCGTCGCCTCGGCGCGGCTCGACGACGGCGGTGCGGCGCTCGCCGAGGACCCCGCCGCGACCTGGTTCATGGACTACCGCAACGCCGACGGCTCGCTGGCGCAGATGTGCGGCAACGGCGCGCGGGTGTTCGCCGCGTGGCTGGAGCGCCTCGGCCTGTGGGACCCGGCCGCGGGGGACGTGGTCGTCGGCACGCGCGCGGGTGCGAAGCGGATCCGCCGCGAGGCGGGCCCGGACGACGAGCCCTGGTACGCCGTCGACATGGGCGGATGGTTCCTGCCCGGCGGCTCGGCGGCGGTCGATGCCGGTGGGGACGTCGAGGTCACCGTGCGCGGCCTGCCGGTCGCCCGGCCGGCGCTGCGCGTCGACGTCGGCAACCCGCACGCCGTGCTAGCGGTGGCCTCCGGCGACGAGCTGGCCGGAGCCGACCTCACCGTCGCGCCGGTGGTGTCGCCGCCCGACCCCGAGGGGCAGAACGTCGAGCTCGTGCTGCCGCTCGGTGAGCGCGAGGAGGGCGGTCGGCGCGTCGGCGTCGTCGCGATGCGCGTGTTCGAGCGCGGCGTGGGGGAGACCCAGTCGTGCGGCACCGGAGCCGTGGCCGCGGCGCTGGCGGTGCGCGCGTGGGCGGGCGACGACGCCCCCGACGTGTGGCGGGTCCAGGTGCCGGGCGGCGTGCTGCGCGTCACCGTGCTGCCCGACGGCCACGCCGAGCTGGCCGGCCCCGCGGTGCTCGTCGCCGACGTCGCCGTGGACTGGCTCGCGCTCGCAGGATGAACGCGACGACGCAGATCGTTCCCGTCGCCGCGGACCACCACGACGGCTGGCGTCGGCTGTTCATGGACTACTGCATGGACGGTGGGATCGAGGTGACGCCACCTCATCTCGATCGGGTGTGGGGCTGGCTGGCGTCGGCTGATGCCCAGACGCGCGGCCTCGTGGCGCTCTCCGACGGTGAGGTCGCCGGTCTTGCCCACTTCCGTGTGTTCGAGCGACCCATCACGGGGACGACCGGCCTCTGGATCGACGACCTCTACGTCGAACCGATGCGGCGCGGTCGTGGCTTCGCAGGTGCGCTCGTCGAGAGCGTCCGGTTGGTCGCGCGCACCGAGGGACACGATGTGGTGCGGTGGACGACGAGAGAGACGAACGTCGGCGCCCGGCGTCTCTACGACCGGATCGCTACGCAAGCGCCCGTGGTCGTCTACAACGCGACACCCTGATCAGCCGGCTCGCCGGTGGGATCGGGCCGCCGCATCTCCAGCACCCGGAACCCCTTGGCGCTGGCGGCACGCTGGACCGGCAGGCCGAGCTCGTCGGCCAGCCAGCGCTGCAGCGGGTCCGCGCCGAGGTTGCGCCCGACGACGAGCCAGGCCTCGCCCCCGGGTGCCAGGCGCGGCAGCCAACGGTGAAGGAGCTCGTGGAGGGCGTCCTTGCCGATCCGCACGGGCGGGTTGGACCACAGGGCGGCGAAGCGGATCTCGTCGGGCACCTCGTCGGGCAGCGCGGGGGTGACGTTGGCGAGCCCGAGGCGCAGCGCGTTGCCGCGCACCAGGTCGAGGGCCCGCTCGTTGACGTCCACCGCCCAGACGCGAGCCTGCGGCGCCAGCAGCGCCATCGTCAGGGCGAGCGGGCCCCAGCCGCAGCCGAGGTCGAGCAGGTCGCCCGAGGGGGGCGGGTCCGGCACCTCCCGCAGCAGCACCCGGGTGCCGAGGTCGACGTGCCCGGCGGAGAACACGCCACCGGCGGTCTGCACGGACGCCGGCCTGCCCGCCAGCTCGACGGTGATCGTGCGGCGCTCGTCGGGTGTCGCCGGGTGCGCGGAGAAGTAGTGGTCCGGCTCGGTCACGGCCCGACCCTAGCCGCCGCGCGGCCCTCGGCCTGTGGCGAAATGCGTCGCTCACCCGGCCGCGGCGTGCGAACCTTGAGCTGGAGCACGACGAGAGGAACCGCGTGAACGACGCCCAGCACACCGACGGCCGCACGGCGCAGGAGGTGGCTGACGACGTGGTCGCGCGTGTCCTGGCGCGAGCCGGACGCTACGACGGCACCGCCCTGCAGTCCGGCGCGGACGGTCACACCTCGTACGACGGTGACCAGATCGACCTCGAGGCGCGCACGTCCCTGCGCCGGGTCGCCGGGCTGTCGACGGAGCTGCAGGACGTCACCGAGGTCGAGTACCGGCAGCTGCGCCTGGAGCGGGTGGTGCTCGTCGGGATCACCGGCGCGGGGACGCCCGACGAGGCCGAGCTCTCGCTGCGCGAGCTGGCCGCCCTTGCCGAGACGGCGGGCTCCGTGGTGCTCGACGGGCTGCTGCAGCGCCGCCGTGTGCCCGACGCCTCGACGTATCTCGGTTCGGGCAAGGCCGCCGAGCTCGCCGCGGTGGTCCGGGCGGTCGGTGCGGACACCGTCGTCGTCGACGGGGAGCTGGCACCGTCCCAGCGGCGGTCGCTCGAGGACGTCGTCAAGGTCAAGGTCGTCGACCGCACGGCGCTGATCCTCGACATCTTCGCCCAGCACGCCAAGTCCAAGGAGGGCAAGGCCCAGGTCGAGCTGGCACAGCTCGAGTACCTGCTGCCACGGCTCCGCGGCTGGGGCGAGTCGATGTCGCGGCAGGCCGGCGGCCAGGTCGGCGGGGCCGGGCAGGGGATGGGCTCGCGCGGACCAGGCGAGACGAAGATCGAGCTCGACCGTCGCCGCATCCGGAACCGGATGGCCAGGCTGCGCCGCGAGATCGCGGAGATGGAGCCGGCACGGCTCACCAAGCGGGCCAGTCGCAAGCGCCACGCGATCCCCTCGGTGGCCATCGCCGGATACACCAACGCCGGCAAGTCCTCCTTGCTCAACCGGCTGACGAACGCCGGGGTGCTCGTCGAGAACGCGCTGTTCGCCACGCTCGACCCGACCGTGCGCCGCGCCGAGACCGACGACGGGCGCATCTACACGCTGACCGACACCGTGGGCTTCGTCCGGGCGCTGCCGCACCAGCTGGTGGAGGCGTTCCGGTCCACGCTCGAGGAGGTCGCCGACGCCGACCTCATCCTGCACGTGGTCGACGCCGCCCACCCCGATCCGGAGGGACAGCTCGCCGCCGTGCGGGCGGTCTTCGCCGACATCCCCGGGGCCATGGACGTGCCGGAGATCGTCGTGCTCAACAAGGCCGACATCGCGGCGCCGGACGTGGTCGCCCGGCTGCGGTCGCGCGAGGTGCACTCGGTGCTGGTGTCCGCCCACACCGGCGAGGGGATCGAGGAGCTGCGTGCGCTCCTCGCCGACCAGCTGCCACGCCCGGGTGTGCCGGTGGACGTCGTGGTGCCGTACCACCGGGGTGACCTGGTCAGCCGCGTCCACGAGCACGGCGACATCGACCACGAGGAGCACACCGAGCGGGGTACGGCGCTGCGCGCCCGCGTCGACGCGCAGCTGGCGGCGGAGCTGCAGGCGGCCTCGGTCGTCTGAACGGTCCCGTGGGAGCGCCGCACTAGCCTGTCCCGGTGCCCGACGAGCCCGAGGTGACCGAGGACCACGGCCGGTCGGTCGCGACGACGGCGACCGTCGAGGAGCTCCTCGACCTGGCGGTCGCGGCGATCGGGGGCATCCGGCGGGACGGCCAGCACCAGATGGCGGTCGCGGTCGCGGGAGCGCTCGAGACCGGCGAGCACCTGGCGGTGCAGGCCGGTACCGGTACGGGCAAGTCGTTGGCCTACCTCGTGCCGTCGGTGCGGCACGCGGTGCTGGCCGACGAGCGGGTCGTGGTCTCGACGGCGACGCTCGCCCTGCAGCGCCAGGTGACCGGGCGGGACCTGCCGCTCGTCGTGGACGCGGTCGCGCGCCGGCTGCCACGAACGCCGCGCGTGGCGCTCCTCAAGGGCTGGCACAACTACCTCTGCGTCCACAAGGTGGCAGGGGGATACCCGGACGACGAGGGGGCGCTGTTCGACGTCCCGGAGCCGCCGGGGGCGGCCGAGCACCCGGCGCTCGCCGGCGGTGGCGGACCGGCGCGCGGGGAATCGCTCGGTGAGCAGGTCGTGCGGCTGCGCGAGTGGGCCGACGAGAGCGGCACCGGGGATCGCGACGACCTGGTGCCGGGTGTCACGGAGCGCGCGTGGCGGCAGGTCTCGGTGACGGCGGCGGAGTGCCTCGGCACGTCCTGCCCGGCGCGGGGCGAGTGCTTCCCGGTGAAGGCGCGGGAGGCGGCGCACGCCGCGGACGTCGTCGTCACCAACCACGCGATGCTCGGCGTGGCCGCCGCCACGCAGGCGCCGGGCGTGCTCCCCGAGCACGCCGTCCTCGTCGTCGACGAGGCCCACGAGCTGGCGGACCGGGTGACCGCGCAGGCGACCGCGGAGCTGTCCGTCGGCGTCGTCGAGCACGCCGCCCGCCTCGCGCGGCGCCAGGGCGGTGTCCCGACGACCGATCTGGACTCCGCCGGCCGGGCCCTGGAGTCGGCGCTCGCGGACCTCCCCGAAGAACGCTTCCCCAGGGGACTGCCGCAGGCGGCGGGGGAGGCCGTCGCCGCGGTGCGGGACGCGGCGCGCACGCTGCTGTCGGCCCTCAAGCCCGACGCGAAGGAACCGGCCGAGGTCGCGGGCGGCCGCAAGATGGCCTCCTCCGCGATGCAGGCCCTGTTCGAGACGGCGGAGCGGATGACGTCGGACGCCACCGAGGCGAACGGCACCGTGCTGTGGTGCGCGCGCACGGAGGACCGCCGCGGCGAGGTCGTCACCCGCCTGCATGCCGCACCGCTGGCGGTGGCGGGGCTCATCGGCGACCACCTGGTCGCCGGGCGCACCGCGGTGCTCACCTCCGCGACGCTGACGCTCGGCGGCACGTTCGAGCCGCTGGCACGCTCGGTGGGGCTCGGCGAGGACTGGCACGGGCTCGACGTCGGCAGCCCCTTCGACTACCGGCGGCAGGGCATCTGCTACGTGGCGCGGCACCTGCCCGCCCCGGGCCGTGAGCCGGCTACCGAGGCGCAGCTCGACGAGATCGCGTCCCTCGTGGAGGCGGCCGGTGGGCGCACGCTCGGGCTGTTCTCCTCCCGGCGGGCCGCGACGGCCGCGGCGACGGCGCTGCGGCCGCGGCTGGGTGTCCCGATCCTGCTGCAGGGCGATGACCAGCTGCCCACGCTGGTCCGCCGCTTCACCGACGACGAGCCCAGCTGCCTGTTCGGCACGCTGTCGCTGTGGCAGGGGGTGGACGTGCCGGGGTCGACGTGCCGGCTCGTCATCGTCGACCGGATCCCGTTCCCCCGGCCGGACGACCCGCTCACCGCAGCCCGGACCGAGGCGGTGGCCGCCGCGGGCGGCAACGGGTTCATGGCGGTCGCGGCGACGCACGCCGCGCTGCTGCTCGCGCAGGGCGCCGGTCGGCTCATCCGTTCGTCGGCCGATCGGGGCGTCGTGGCGATCCTCGACCCGCGGCTGGCGACCGCCCGGTACTCGTCGTTCCTGCTGCGGTCCATGCCGCCGTTCTGGCTGACCACCGAGCTGGAGGTGGCGACCGCGGCACTGCGCAGGCTGGCCTCG
The DNA here is from genome assembly GCA_021793675.1 of Actinomycetes bacterium. Lineage (GTDB taxonomy): Bacteria > Actinomycetota > Actinomycetes > Actinomycetales > Cellulomonadaceae > Cellulomonas. The sequence goes on from JAJYSG010000001.1 coordinate 54,920, forward strand.
TCAGGCTAGCCTCGACCAGGCGACGACGCCGGGTGGTGGACAGGTGGAGGAGGGGCCATGACCGAGACGGGCGTGTTCGACGAGGCCGGCCTGGGGCGCGTCGAGTTCTCGCCGCGGCGCGCGGCGAAGCTGGGCATCGTGGGGGCCGGAGCCGTCGGGTCGACGATGGCGTTCGCCGCGCTCATGGCCGGTGCGGCGCGGACCGTGGCGCTGTTCGACATCAACCGCGCCAAGGTGGAGGCGGAGGTCCTCGACCTGTCGCACGGCATCCAGTTCATGCCCATGGCCGCGGTCACCGGGTCCGACGAGATCGAGGTGCTCGCGGACTCCGACGTCATCATGTTCACCGCCGGCGCCAAGCAGAAGCCCGGCCAGTCGAGGCTCGACCTGGCAGGCTCGACCATCTCGCTCGTCGCCGCGGTGCTGCCCGAGCTGGTGCGCGTGGCGCCGAACGCGGTGCACGTCATGGTGACCAACCCGGTGGACGTGGTGACCTACGCGGCGCTGAAGATCTCCGGCCTGCCGCCCAACCAGCTGTTCGGGTCGGGCACCGTCCTGGACTCCTCGCGGCTGCGCTACCTCATCGCCGCGGAGACCGGTGTCGCGGTCCAGAGCGTGCACGCCTACGTGGCAGGTGAGCACGGCGACACCGAGATCCCGCTGTGGAGCTTGGCCAGCCTCGGCGGCGTGCCGTTGCTCGAGTGGACCGGCGTGGGCAAGCACGGTCCACTGACCGCGCAGCTGCGCGAGCAGATCGCGCACGAGGTGGTCGAGTCCGCCGACAAGATCATCGAGGGCAAGGGCGCGACGAACTACGCGATCGCGCTCACGGGTACCCGCATCGTCGAGACCATCCTCAACGACGAGCATAGCGTGCTGCCGGTGTCGTCGCTGCTCGACGACTACTACGGCATCAGCGACGTGTGCCTGTCCGTGCCGACGATCGTCAGCGCCAGCGGCGTCGGCGAGCATCTGGCCGTACCGCTGTCCGCCGACGAGCTCGGTGGTCTCCGCAGGTCTGCGGCAGCGGTCCGCGCGGTGGCGCGGCAGTTCGGGTACTGACCGCCGGCTACAGGCTGCGCAGCACGCTCACGACGCGGCCGAGGATGGTCGCGGCGTCGCCGTCGATGGGGGAGTAGGCGCGGTTCTGCGGCATCAGCCAGACGTGCCCGTCGGCGCGCCGGAGCGTCTTGACGGTGGCATCGCCGTCGATCATGGCCGCCACGATCTCGCCGTTCTCGGCGACCTGCTGGCGGCGCACCACGACCCAGTCGCCGTCGCAGATCGCGGCGTCGACCATGGAGTCCCCCCGGACCTTGAGCAGGAACAGCTCGCCGTCCCCGACGAGCTGGCGCGGCAGCGGGAACACGTCCTCGACCACCTGCTCGGCGAGGATCGGGCCCCCGGCGGCGATCCGGCCCACGACGGGCACGTAGGTGGCCGCGGGCCTGCGGTCGTAGTCCGGCGCATCGGCGTCGATGCCCGCCGCCCAGTCGACCGTGCCCTGCCACGTGCCGACCGTGCGGGAGTCGTCCGGGTGGACGACCTCCATCGCTCGCGGCTTCATCGGGTCCCGGCGCAGGTAGCCCTTCTTCTCGAGCACCCCGAGCTGGTGCTTGACGCTCGAGGGACTCGTCAGGCCGACCGCCTCGCCGATCTCGCGCATGCTCGGTGGGTAGCCGCGCTGCTCCACGGACGCACGGATGGTCTGCAGCACCAGCCGCTGGCGGGCCGTGAGCCCGTCACCGTCAGGAGCGCCGTCGGGCAGCTCGTGCACGGAGGCGAGCGCCTCGCCGTCCGCGGTCCGTCGCGTGTCCGTCACCATCTGTCCTTCCCCCAGGCCGGTGCCCCGGCACGAACGGACCCGCCGGCGGCGGGCCGTGTCAGTGGTGCGTGGTGCGCTGTGCGTGTGACACCAGCCTAGGGCTCGCGACACGCCGGATCAAACAATTGTTCGATCGCGTCTCGACGAGTGTCGGTCCGGCATGGTAGACATCGTACGTGCGTTCGACGTACGTCTGTTCGACCGACATGTGGTCGGTTTCGCGGGCGTCGGGGATCGGGAGGCAGTCATGACCACGCTCACGCTCGTCGCCAGCCGTGGTGCCCGGGTGGCCGGTGTGCCCGTCGCTGATGGGCCGGCGCGGCGCCCGGCGTCGCTGCACCTGACGCGGCGGGGCCGGCTCGTGCTCGCGCTCGTCGCGCTCCTGGTGGTGGTCGGGGGAAGCCTCGTCGCGACGCGCGCGGTGGCGCAGGCTCCGGCGAGTGCGCCGGAGGTCCAGCGGTACGTGGTCGCACCGGGGGACACGTTGTGGCAGATCGCGAGCGGTGTCGCCCGGCCCGGCGAGGACCTGCGCGACACGGTGCAGCGCATCGAGGTGCTCAACAACATGCCGTCGCCGGCGTTGACGGCCGGGGAGCAGATCCTGCTGCCGCTCACGAAGTGACGCGCTTGCGTCCGGCCAGGCCGTCCCCTAGCGTCCCTGGAGTTCGCGGTCGCGTTGGCGCGCGGATGCCGAGCGCTGGTGAGAGGACGATCCGTGCACTGCCCGTTCTGCCGCCACCCCGACTCGAGGGTCGTCGACTCGCGAACGTCCGACGACGGGTCATCGATCCGCAGGCGGCGCCAGTGCCCCAGCTGCGGGCGGCGGTTCACGACGCTGGAGACGACCAGCCTGTCGGTGGTCAAGCGATCGGGAGTGATCGAGCCGTTCAGCCGTGAGAAGGTCGTCGGCGGCCTGCGCAAGGCATGCCAGGGACGCCCGGTGACCGAAGACGCGCTGGCGCTGCTCGCGCAAGGCGTCGAGGAGACGCTGCGAGCCTCGGGCCAGGCCGAGATCGACTCCTATGAGATCGGGCTGGCGATCCTCGGGCCGCTGCGGGAGCTGGACGAGGTGGCCTACCTGCGGTTCGCGTCCGTGTACCAGGGCTTCAGCTCGCTCGAGGACTTCGAGGCCGCGATCACGCTGCTCCGCTCGGTGCACGCCGGGTCGGGGGACGGGGACGATCCTGATGCCACCGTCGAGGTGGTGGACGCTCCGGACCGCGCCGCGGAGGAGCGCCCGCGGTGACCGCGGACCGGGCAGGTTGGCGCCGTACCGCCAGGTAGGACAGGCTGGGCCCTGACCCGAGGTACAGGAGGCACGATGGCCGCCGATGAGCATGACGAGGAATCTCGCCCGACCGTGAGCGAGGACGCGAAGTCCCGCTTCCGGGAGGCGCTCGAGCGCAAGAAGTCGACGCAGCACCGGACCGCCGGTGGCGCGAACGGAGCCGCGTCAGTTCACGGATCCGAGACCAGCGGCCCGACCCAGCGCCGGTTCCAACGCAAGTCCGGTTCGTCCTGATCGCAGGGTCTCGTCCCACCAGGGTGGGACGAGACCCTGCGACGGCGTCGCGCCGGGGACGGCGGCGCCGTCAGGGGCGGGACGGAGTGCTTCCGTTAGGACAGCACGCGCAGCCGGACCGACTCCGGACGTGCTCCGAGCGCGGCGACGACGTCGTCGGACACCGCGGAACCGGCATCCGTCACCACATAGCCGATCTCTCCCCGCGTGGCGAGCAGCTGGCCCTCGATGTTGACCCCGTGCTCGGCGAGCGTCGCGTTGACGGCGGCGAGCACCCCGGGGACGTTGCGGTGCAGGTAAGCGAACCGGTGCACGTCGGGGATCGCCTCGAGTGCGACGTTCGGCAGGTTGACGGACATCGTCGTCGACCCGGTGGCCAGGTAGTCCCGCACCTTGTGCGCGACGAACTGCCCGATGGCCTCCTGGGCCTCCTCGGTGGAACCTCCGACGTGCGGCGTGAGGATGACGTTCGGCAGGCCGCGCAGCTCGGAGTCGAACGGGTCGCCGTTGCGCTTCGGCTCGGTGGCGAAGACGTCGACAGCGGCACCGGACACCTGTCCGGACGTGATGGCTTCCGCCAGTGCGGCGTAGTCCACGACGAATCCCCGGGAGAGGTTGAGGAAGACCGCGCCCGGCCGCATCCGGGCGAACTGCTTGGCGCCGAACAGCCCGGCGTTGCCGGCGCGGCCGTCGACGTGCAGCGTGACCACGTCGGAGGCGTCGAGCAACTCATCGAGCGAGTGCATCCGCCGGGCGTTGCCCAGGGCGAGCTTCTCGGCGGTGTCGTAGAAGGCCACCGACATGCCGAGGTTCTCGGCGAGCACCGACAGCTGCGTGCCGATGTTGCCGTAGCCGACGATGCCCAGCGTGCGACCGCGCACCTCGTGCGAGCCGGAGGCGGACTTGTTCCACACGCCGGCGTGCATCTGCTTGTCGAACTCGGTGAGCCGACGGGTGAGCGCGATGATGTCGGCGATCGCCACCTCGACGACCGACCGGGTGTTGGAGAACGGGGCGTTGAACACGGCGACGCCGCGGCCGGCCGCCGCGCGCAGGTCGATCTGGTTCGTCCCGATGCAGAAGGCGCCCACCGCGAGCAGCTCGGGTGCGGCCTCGAGCACGGCGGCGGTGACGTGCGTCTTGGACCGGATGCCGAGCAGGCTGACGCCGTCGAGCGCCTCGATCAGCTCGGCCTCGTCGAGCGCACCAGAGCGCGAGATCACCTCGAACCCGGTGGACTCGAGGATCTGACGTCCGAACGGATGGATGTTCTCGAGCAGCAGGGCTTTGGGCACGGCCCTATGGTGCGCCGGTCCGGCCGCGGGTTCGAATCCGTCCCGCGGACCGGACCGGGGACGTCGGGGACGGCGCTGGCGCAGCCCCGGTCGAGGTGGGCGCCAACCCCGCCGGCAGGGGCGCCGCATGCACCACCTGCAGTGCGACAGTGGGGCGGGTCATGGCGACGTAGAGGTCGCCGGCCGGCAGGTCCGCCGGTTCGACGAGGACGACGACGTCGAACTCCAACCCTTTCGCCTGCACCGGTGTGAGCACGACGAGCGGCGCATCGAGGTCGACGTCGTCGGCCGCGACAGGCACGGCGCTGCCGGCCACCTGGCCGGTCGCCGCGACGGCGCGCCGCACGGCCTCGACCCGGTCGGGGGACGCGACGATCGCGACGCGCCCGGCTCCCGAGGCGTCGACGACGTTCCCCGCGGCGGCGACCGCGCGCGCGGCGGCGGCAGCGACGAGCTCGTCGTCGGCGACGTGCTGGGTGACCAGCGCGCCCGGCACGTCGCGCGCGGAGGTGAGCGGCGAGGCGGGCAGCCCGGCCGCGGCCGCGACGCGGGACGCCGCCTCGGCCACGGTGGCCGGCGTCCGGTAGTTCACGGTGAGCTCGGCGAGCCGCCATGACCCCCGCAGCACCGGGTCGAGCATCGCCGCCCAGGAGTGGGCACCGGCCCGTGTCGACGTCTGGGCGACGTCCCCGACGATCGTCATCGAGCGGGTCGGCACCCGCCGCAACAGCGTGCGCCACGCCATCGTCGACAGCTCCTGTGCCTCGTCGACCACCACGTGGCCGTAGGTCCAGGAGCGGTCCGTGGCCGCGCGTTCCGCGGTGGTCAGCGACGGGCCGGTCGAGGCGAACCGGTCGGCCAGCGCGTCGGCCGAGACGAAGGCGCTCGCCCAGCTGGTGGCCAGCACCTGCCGGGCGTACTCCACCTCCTGCGCTCGGCGTTCGGCGTCGGCGCGGGCCTGGGCGCGCGCCGCCTGGTCGTCCTCGCCCAGCAGCTCGGCGGCCTCGTCGAGCAGTGGCACGTCGGCGGGCGTCCACGCCGCCCCCTTCGGCCGGGCGAGGAGCTCGCGCTCCCGGGCCGACAGCTCGGGAGCCGCCTCGGCCAGCCGGTGCGGCTTGGCGAACAGGTCACCGACGAGCCCTTCGGGCGTCAGCGGCAGCCACGCGAGGTTGAGCGCCACGCGGATGCCCCGCGCCGTGCGCAGCTCCTCGATGACCTCCTCGCGGTCGTCGGGCGAGATCCCGAACGTCAGCTGCTCGGTGTACTGGTCCGCCAGGCGGCCGAGCATGTCCCGCACGAACGCCGCCCTCGCCAGGTTGTGCGGGCGGTGCTGGCGCCGGGCCCGCCCGATGGCGGCGGCGACGTCGCGCGGCCGTATGACGATCGTGCGACCGTCCACCCGCACCTCGACGGGCTCCGCGGGCACGCGCTCGCGAGCCCGGATGGCGCGTTCGATGATCTGGACCCACTGCCGCCGGCCCTTGATCTCCGCCACCTCGTCGGGCTCGGTGCCGTGGGCCGGGACGCCTGGGTAGAGCTCGGCCAGGGTCGTGGTCACCACGCCGTTCTCGCCGAGAGAGGGCAGCACCTGGTCGATGTAGTGCAGGAAGGTGCGGCTGGGCCCGACGAGCAGCACGCCGGAACGGTCGAGCACCCGGCGGTGCGAGTACAGCAGGTACGCCGCCCGGTGCAGGGCGACCGCGGTCTTGCCGGTGCCGGGCCCGCCCTGCACCACGAGCGCGCCGGACAGCTCGGAGCGGATGATCGCATCCTGCTCGGCCTGGATCGTGGCGACGATGTCGGCCATCCGTCCCGTACGCCGAGCGGCGAGGGAGGCCAGCAGGGCCCCCTCGCCGGAGAGGTGCTCGAGCGCCGCGCCGGCCGCGTGGTCGAGGTCGAGCAGCTCGTCCTCGAGCCCCGTGACGGTGCGCTGGGAGGTGACGAGGTGCCGGCGGCGCACGACGCCGTCGGGGTGGGCGGCCGTGGCCCGGTAGAACGGCTGCGCGGCCGGCGCCCGCCAGTCGGTGAGCAGGGGCGTCTGGTCCTCGTCCGTCAGGCCGATCCGCCCGACGTAGCGCCGCTCCCCGTCCGCCAGGTCGAGCCGTCCGAACGCCAGCCGGTCCTCGACCGCCTCGAGTGCCGCGATGCGGTCCTCGTAGAGCGTCGCGAACGCGTCGCGTTCGCTGCGGTTCTGCGGCGACCCCGACGGGCCGGCCCTGCGGACGTCGGCGAGCCGCCGTCGCGTCTGGGCGCGGAGCGTGTCGAGGCGGGTGTAGAGCTCGTCGAGCACCTTCTGCTCGTCGGCGAGCTCCTCCTGCCGTCCTGCCACCTGGAGTGCCCCCGTCCGGGTCGGAGATCCGCGCGCGCGGCCGGCGGGTCGCGCGCAACGGGCCGTCCATTATCCGCCGCGGGGCCGGTGGTCCGAACCGGTCGTCCGTCCAGGTCCGGGAAGAGCCGTGGCCGTGGCGTGGTTGGGTGGGAGGAGAACGACGAAGGGCTGACGAACATGCTGGATCCTGCGGAGATCTACGAGGTGGACGAGGACGTCGCGGCCGAGCTGGACGAGCGCGCCGCGGTGGGCACCGGTCCCGTGCTGGTGCATGCCGTCCGGGGGTTCGTCGACGCGGGGCACGCGGGTGAGATCGCGGCCGAGCACATGGTGGACGAGCTGCGCACCCGTCGCCTGGTGACGTTCGACGTCGACCAGCTGCTCGACTACCGCTCGCGGCGGCCCATGATGACGTTCGACGCCTCGACCTGGAGCGAGTACGAGGAGCCGGAGCTGGTCGTCGACCTGGTCGACGACGCCGAGGGCACGCCATTCCTGCTGCTGCACGGGACCGAGCCGGACGTGCAGTGGGAGCGGTACGTCGCGGCCGTCCGGCAGCTCGTCGAGCGGTTCTCCGTGCCGTTGACGGTCGGGATCCACGGCGTCCCGATGGGGGTGCCGCACACGCGCCCGATCACCCTGACCGCTCACGCGACGCGCCCCGACCTGGTCGCCGACGTGCCGTCGTGGTTCGGCATGGTGCGGGTGCCCGCCTCGGCACAGACCCTGCTCGAGCTGCGGCTGGGTCAGTCCGGCCATGACGCCATGGGCTTCGTCGTGCACGTGCCGCACTACCTGGCGCAGTCGACGTACCCGCAGGCGGCCATCGCGGCGCTGCACCGGCTGGAGCGCACCACCGGCCTGGAGCTCAAGGTCGGTGAGCTCGAGGGCGCCGCCCAGGAGGCCGTCCGGCAGATCGATGAGCAGGTGGCGGGCTCGCCCGAGGTCGCCTCGCTCGTGCAGGCGCTCGAGGAGCAGTACGACGCGTTCACGCGCGGCATCGGCCGGGCCGGGCTGCTGGCCGCCACCGATCTGCCGACCGCCGACGAGCTGGGGGCCGAGTTCGAACGCTTTCTCGCGGAACAGGGTCCGGACGAAGGTTGACGTCCGCGGCGGCGCCTCGTTCGTCCGTTGACCGGATCGTTGTCGGCGTTTATCGGATCGTTGCCTTCAGGGACCTGAGAGCCTTCCGAAACAATGGCGGCGGCAGCGGGCCTCATGCGAGGATGCCTGCGTTGCAGTGACGTGCGGACGCTCGACCGGCAGGCTTGCCCCACCGGCGCAGGACGTGAGGCATTGCGGCAGCGGGGCAAGCGCGGTGCTTGCACCGTCACCGGGCAGAAGGAAGCTGGACATGGCACAGGGTGCTGTCAAGTGGTTCAACGCCGAGAAGGGCTACGGGTTCATCGCCCAGGACGGCGGCGGCGCCGACGTCTTCGTCCACTACTCGGCCATTGACTCGCAGGGCTACCGGTCTCTGGACGAGGGCCAGCGTGTCGAGTTCGAGATCACGCAGGGCGCCAAGGGCCCGCAGGCCGAGCACGTCAAGCCGCTCTGAACGACGCCGACGGCCCTCGCGGTCGTCGTGACGGCGAGAAGGACCGTTCCCGCACCGGCGGGGGCGGTCCTTCGTCGTTTCCGGGCCATGGCGCCGCGGCTCAGGCCGGCGGGTCGTGGTGCACGGGGGAGCGGCCGACGAAGCCGGCGAGGTCGTCGCCCAGCAGGATGCGCGCAGGCACCGGCAGCGTGCGCAGTGCCCTCGCCAGCGCAGCGGAACCCAGCAGATCGGCGTCGTCGGTCCCCGCGACGACGAGGTTGCCGTAGCGCCGACCGCGCAGCACCGCCGGCTCGGCGATGACCGCGCAGTGCCCGAAGACCGTGGCCGCGGTCGCCGCCTCGGAGCGTGCCAGGGCCAGCGGCGGGCGGTCCGCGCAGTTCGCCAGGTAGACGCCGGTGGGCCGCAGCACCCGTGCGACGTCGGCGACGAACTCGGCCGTCGTCAGGTGCGGTGGCGTCCCGTCGCCCGCGAACGCGTCGCGCACGACGAGGTCCGCGGAGGCGTCGGCCAGGCCGGAGAGCGCGTGCCGCGCGTCGTCGATGCGGATCCGCAGCGCCGGCGACCGTGGCAGGTCGAACCATCGTCGGACGAGCTCGGCGAGCACTGGATCGACGTCCACGGCGAGCTGGCGGGAGCCGGGCCGTGCGGCGTCGAGCGCGCGGGCGAGGGCGCACCCCGCGGCGCCGAGGTGGACGGCCGCCACCGGGCCGGGTGTCAGCCGATCGGCGACCGCGGCCATCTGCTGCATGTACTCGAACTCCAGCCGCGTCGGGTCGATGAGGTCGAGGTGCGAGCTCGGTACGCCGTTGACCAGGAGCGTCACGCCGTCCGGGTCGTCCCGCTCGCGGCGCAGCTCGGCGGTGCCGGTGGTGATCGGCACGGAGCCGACGGGCCACCCGGCCGGTGTCGGTGCCCGGTGCGACGCTGGACGCGGCATCGAGCAAGGCTACGGCCGCCGGGGATCCGGGCATGGACGGGACTTGACGCCATCGAACACGTGTTCGATGATGGAGTGGAGGTGATCGACATGACGGTCGTGCAGATGCTCGCGAGAGCCGACGCGGAGCTGCTCGCAGCGCAGTTCTCCGGTGAGGCGTGGGAACGCTTCACGCACGCCCACCTCGCAGCGGTTCGCGCGGCGGCGGCCGTCGTGGCGGCCCGGGGGCGGCCCGGGGGCCGTGGCGCTCCGCGCACGGTGTGGGAGCTGCTCGCCGTCGTCGCCCCGGAGATGGCACGTTGGGCGGCCGTGTTCGCCGGTGGCGCGCGGCTGCGCGCCGCCCTGGACGCCGGCCGGTTCGAGGCGGTGTCCGTGGCCCGGGCGGACCAGGCATTGTGCGACGCGGAGGACTTCGTCGACCTGGCACGGAGCGTGCTGGCCGAGGACTGGTCGGCGGGGTCCGCGGCACCGCGGATGCTGGCGGTGCGGGCGTCGTGAGCCGCGCGGGTGCGTCATGAGCAGGGGTCCGCGCTCGTCGGCGGCGCGCCGCGACTGGGGGCGCGACGAGGACGGCTGCACGATCCTCCACGTCGACATGGACGCGTTCTTCGCGTCGGTGGAGCTCGCGCGTCGCCCGCACCTGCGCGGGCTGCCGGTCATCGTCGGGGGGGCGCAACGCGGCGTCGTGCTCGCGGCGACCTACGAGGCGCGAGCGTTCGGCGTGCATGCCGCGATGCCGATGACGCAGGCGCTACGGCTCGCGCCGCAGGCGGTGGTGGTGCCGCCGGACCACCAGGCCTACCACGACGTCTCCGAAGGTGTCATGGCGATCCTCAGGGACGTCACGGCGCTCGTCGAGCAGGTGAGCGTCGACGAGGCGTTCCTCGACGTCGCGGGTGCGCGCCGGCGGGTGGGATCGCCGACGATGATCGCCGAGCTCATCCGACGCCAGGTGCGCGAGCGGTACGGCATCACGTGCTCGGTGGGGATCGCCGCGACGAAGTTCGTGGCGAAGCTGGCGTCCGGCCATGCCAAGCCGGACGGCGTCCTGCTCATCCCGCGCTCCGCGACGGTGGACTTCCTGCGAGTGCTGCCGGTCGGTGCGCTGTGGGGCGTGGGGGAACGGACGGAGGCGGCCCTGGGGCGCTGGGGGATCATCACCGTCGCGCAGCTGGCCGACAGCGACGTCGGCACGGTGCAGCGGGCGGTGGGCAAGGTGGCCGGCGCTCACCTGCACGACCTGGCCTGGGGCCGTGACCCGCGACCGGTCCACCCGGGTCGTGAGGAGAAGTCGATCGGCGCTGAGGAGACGTTCGGTGTGGACGTCGCCGACGCGGCCGTGGTGCAGGCCAAGGTGCTCCAGCTCGCCGACCGGTGCGCGGCGCGCCTGCGCAGCCACGGCCTGGTGGCCGGGACCGTCGCCGTCAAGGTGCGCGCGAGCGACTTCCGGACGCTCACTCGCGCGAGGACGTTGGTGACACCGACAGACGTCGGCCGCGAGATCTACCTTGCTGCGAGGGAGCTGCTGGCCGGCGTCGACCTCGGGGGGCTGCCGGTCCGTCTCGTCGGCGTGCGGGCGGAGGGCCTGGCGGTCGCGTCGCAGGCCGTGCGCCAGCCGACGCTCGAGGAGGCGACCGCGGACGACGGTGCCGACCGGCGTGCGGCGGAGCTCGCGATGGACGAGGTGCGGCGCAAGTTCGGCTCGACCGCCATCCGTCCCGGCTCCGCACCCGCCGCGCGCGGCGAGAGGTCGACTACCACCTTCGTTCCAGCGGACCTATCCTGAGGGCCAGAGGGTTTTCCGGGTGGGACGGGGGTTCCAATGCCTCTCTCCGAGTACGAGCAGCGCGTTCTCGAGCAGATGGAACGACAGCTCGCGTCCGATGACCCACGCCTCGCGAACACGTTGACGCAGCGCGGCCACCGGAAGGTTGTTCGCTACGCCCTGTCGGGTGTCGGCGCCGCCGCGGGGCTGCTGCTTCTGGTGCTCGGCGTGGCCACCGACCAGCCCGCCCTGGGCGTCGTCGGATTCGTGCTGATGTTCGCCGCCGTCGCCTACGTGTTCGCCGCGCCTCGCACCCGCAGGGCGCGCGCGGAGGCCGGTGCCGAGCAGCCGGCCCCGGCGGCCAAGGCCGCCAGCCCTAGGGCGAAGGGTCGCCGAAGCTTCATGACTCGCTTGGAAGAGCGCTGGGATCGGCGTCGCGACGAGTCCGGTCACTGACCTGCTGCTCCACCGCCCGGCGCACGGTCGTCAGCCAGTGGTGCAGCTCGGCTGACGTCGTCGGCAGCGGCCGAGGGGCGTAGCGCTCCTGCTCCACGGCGCTGGCCAGGCGTGTCAGCGCCTCGAGCGCCGGGCCGTCGAGCCCCCGCCCCGTTCGCTCCGCGAGCCGTGACTGGATGGTCCGCACCGCCGCGCGGGGTGTCGTCGCATCCGACCAGCTGATCGAGGCGCGCCGCGAGAGCAGGCGCTGCAGGTGGTGCCAGGCACGCTCGCACGTCAGCTCCACCGGGCGCCGACGGCGGCGGACGACGAGCAGCGCCGCGCCGGCGAGCAGCGCCGCCAACGCTGCCAGCATGCCGGTGGGCAGCCAGGGACCGTGAGCGGAGATCGCTCCGCCGATGCCGCCCGACGTGGTCTGCGCGGGACTCGTCGCGGAGCCCGTGGCTGCACCCATGTGACCGAGCCGAGGGTCCGACCCCGGGTCTGACTGGCCGGCCTTCAGGTTGGCCAGCGGGTCGCTCCACACCGGGGGCGCGCCGGTCTGCTCGGCCGGTGTCGGCTCGAACCGCACCCAGCCGTAACCCCGGAAGTACAGCTCGGGCCACGCGTGCGCGAGCTTGCCGGAGACCACGTACGTCAGGTGGTCGCCGTCCATCACCGCGGTGCCGGGCAGGAACCCCACCGCGACCCGGGTGGGGATCCCGAGCGTGCGGCTCATGATCGCCATGGCGGTCGCGAACTGGACGCAGTACCCCCGGCGGTCCTGCAGGAAGTCCCACACCGCGTCGCTCGTCGTGGCCGGCGGCACGCGGGTGTCGTAGGTGAAGTTCGCCGTCGACCGCAGGTAGCTCTGCAGCGCCAGCGCCTCGTCGTAGGGCGTCGCGGCCTTCCCGACGATCTGCTTGGCGAGGGCCGCCACGTCGCCGATGTGCTGGGAGCTCGGCAGCTGCAGGTAGTCGTCCGATCCCGGCGGTGTCGCCACGCCGGCGTTCCGCAGGTCCGCGGCCGTGATGGTCGGGACGTAGACCTGCATCGCGTACTGCTGGCCGGAGGTCGTCGGAGCCCGGCCGTCCACCTCGTCCTTCGTCGGGTTGTACGTCCACGGCCCCGTGACCTGCAGCGTCCGTGCGAACGTGGCGATCGGGAGCTCGGACTGCTCGAGGTTCTGGAGAGTCACCGCGACGTCGAGCACGTGGGGGTTCGACGGGTCGATGAGCCGCGGGGCCGACGGCCCGCCGCCGAGCACCTGGCCGGGAGCCCATGCCTGTCCGAGGGTCGGGCCCGTGCGGTGCCACTGGCGGCCGTCGAACTCGTCGACCGTGAAGGCGCGCAGCGGTCCGATCGACGAAGCGCTCGGCACGACGCCCGTCGTGGTGCCCGCCGTGGCGTTCGGCGTCGAGGCTACGGTGCCGCCCGACGAGGCGGCGGCAGCGGCCTGCTGGGCCTGGGGCGTCGTCACCGTGTAGGTCAGCACCGCCTGCGACGAGCGCATGCCGAGGCTGTCACGCAGGTCGAGGGAGTCGGACAGCTGGAGGGGACCGGTGGGACCGGCGCCGAGGTTCGGCAGCGAGACGGCCGCCCAGGCGGGCAGCGATGACAGCGCAGGGGCGCCGACGAGCGCCACCAGCAGCACGCCGAGGGCACCGGCCACGATCGTGCTGCCCTGGCGCAGCCGCACCGAGTCGCTCACCGGTGGCGCGGCCCCCACGGCGAGCAGCAGCAGGTACGACAGACCTGCCCAGAACAGGCCCCAGCCGTTCGTCGGGAAGCCGAGGAACACGGCCGGCAACCAGAACGCGACGAGCGGCAGGGCGGAGAGCGCGGGTACGTCCGCGCCGATCGCCAGCGCGTCCACCAGGAGGAAGATCGCTGCGGCCGCCGTCACGACGATGACGTCGGCGGGTCGTTGCGCCGGCATCGGCACCATCGAGTCCTGGATCAGCCGGATCCCTTGCGCGCCGAGGTCCCAGGCGCGCGTCAGCGGGTTGCTCCCCGGGGCGCCGGTGCCGGAGCCGCCGTAGGCGAGCACGATCCCCAGCACGGCGGCGGCCAGCCCGAGCAGGCTCGGCAGCCACGCGGTCCGGACGAGGGCCCGCACCGTCGCCGTCAGTGCCGCGAGGAGCAGCACCGTCACGCAGGCCGACGAGAGCCACGAGCCGTGCTCGATGAGGCCGGAGAGCGCCAACAGGCTGCCGCAGGTGGCCGTCGCGGCCAGCACCGAGCTGAGGAGGGGGCGCGGCCCGCGACCGGGCGGGGCGGCTCGGCCGGCCGCGCTCATGGCGTCCCGCCGAGCAGCCGCATCCAGCAGTCCGTGGCGGCCTCGCCGGTGCTGACGCGCACGGCGTGCCAGCCGGCACGGCGCAGCGCCCGCAGCGTGTTCTCGGTCGCCGCCGCCTCGCCGGGCTGGCGGGAGTCGCTGCGCACCACGGCCCAGCCCTGCGCCGAGTCGCTGATGCGCGCCAGCTCGGTGCGGGCCGCCGGGGTCAGCGGTCCGAGCACGGCCAGCACGATGTCGTCGCCCTTGCCCGAGGTCTGGATCATCCGCACGGCGGCGCCGAGCCGCTGCTCGGCCTCCGGCTCGGTGCGGGGCCCGACGAGGTCGATGAGCGGGTCGAGGAGCGCCGCCCGGGCGATGGGGCCGGACTTGGCGGTGAGGAACGTGGGGATGTCGCCGGTCTCACCCAGCCCGGCACCGAGCAGGCGCACCGGGTGGCCGGCCTCGAGCATCGCCACGGCCATGGAGGCGGCGAGCGAGATGGACCACTCGACGGCGGCGGGCCGGGCGGGCTGGTCGAGCAGCACGGTGACGGGCCGCATGCCGGCCCGCTCATCGGACCGCACCAGGAGCGAGCCGCGCCGGGCGGACGACCGCCAGTGCACCCGGCGCAGGTCGTCGCCCTCGCGGTAGTCACGCAGCGACGCGTCGTCCGTCGAGGGGGAGCGGGCGCCCAGGGCGACGCGGTCCGGCTCCCCGACCAGCGCCTCGCTCGGTGCGGGCAGCGCGACGATCGACGGCCACACCGCGACCTCGGCGACCGATCCGATGTCGGCCGGCGCGCGCACCACGCCGAACGGGTCGCCGCGCGTCACGACGAGCGGGCCGAGCGTCCACCGTCCGCGCCGTGCGGCCTGCACGCTGTACCGGACCTCGACGCTGGAGGGGGTCCGCTCCACCCGGGCGCGCAGCGCGTGACCGCCCGACAGCTCGCTCGACGCCTGCTCGGCGAACCGCAGCCCGGCGAGCCGGGCGCGGGCGGCGGCATCCGTCGCCTGCACGTGGATCGCCACCTGGGCCGTCTCGCCGACGTGCAGCGGGTTCGGCCGCACGCTGCGGCGCACGTCGATGCGGTGCCGCTGACGAGCGGGCGAGCGAGCGGCGACCAGTGCACCCGCCCCGACGACGAGCACGACGGCCGCCAGGCCGATGCGGACCAGGTCCAGCGACCCGAGCAGGCCACCGAGCACCACGAGCGCGCCGCCGCACCCGGCGAGCGCCCAGCCTCGGACGGTCGGCCGGGGCAGCATCAGCCGGTCGCCCGCCGGGCCCGGGTCGCCACCGGCTCGGGCAGCGCGACGCGACTCACCACGTCCGCCACCAGGTCCGACGTGGTGCGACCGGACAGCCGTGCCTCGGTGCTCGGCAGCAGCCGGTGCGCGAGGACGGGCACGGCGAGCTCCTGCACGTCGTCGGGCAGCACATGGTCGCGGCCCGCCATGGCGGCGACGGACTTCGCCGCCCGCAACAGCTGGATCGCCGCGCGCGGCGAGGCGCCGAGCCGCAGCCCGGGGTCCTCGCGGGTGGCGCCGACGAGCGCGACGACGTACCGCTTCACCGCGGGGGCGGCGTACAGCCGGCGCACCACGTCTGCCATGCGGGCGACGTGCTGCGCGTCCGTGACGGGCTCGAGGCTGTCGAGCGGGTCGGAGGTCTCCTGGCGGTCGAGCATCTCGAGCTCCGACTCGGGGCTCGGGTAGCCGACCGTCAGCCGCGCCATGAAGCGGTCGCGCTGGGCCTCCGGGAGCGGGTAGGTGCCCTCCATCTCGACCGGGTTCTGCGTCGCCACGACGAGGAAGGGACGCGGCAGCGGATAGGAGCGCCCGTCCACCGTGGCCTGGGCCTCCTGCATGCACTCGAGCAGGGCGGACTGCGTCTTGGGGGAGGCCCGGTTGATCTCGTCGCCGATGACGACGTGGGCGAACACCGGCCCCGGCCGGAACTCGAACTCGTGCGTCTGGCTGCGGAAGATGTTGACGCCGGTCAGGTCGCTGGGCAGCAGGTCGGGCGTGAACTGGATCCGTCCTACCGAGCAGTCGATCGTCCTGGCGATCGCCTTGGCCAGCGTCGTCTTGCCGACGCCGGGCACGTCCTCGAGGAGCAGATGCCCCTCGGCGAGCAGGACGGCCAAGCTGACGCGCACGAGGTCGGGTCGGCCCGTCATGACCGACTCGACACCCTGACGCATGCGACCGGTGACGTCGACGACGTCACCCAGCTCTGCCTCCGTGGGGACAGCAGCGAGCATGTGCACCTCCTCGGGCTGTCTCCGAGCGTACGTGCTGGCGGGCCCCGACGGGGGCGGTCGGGCGCGCGAGGTTCACCCCGGCCCGCCCGGCACCGAGCCCTCCACTTCCCTCCACGTCGTGCGCCGTGCCGTGGCGTGCCGGGCGGTTCGGTGCGGCCGGCGGGCGGTGCGGCCGCCGGTTGCGGCCCGGTCGCGGTCGTCGGGACGGCCAGCTCCTCCACCGCCCTCCACCGCCATTGACCTGCTGCGACGCGACATCCTGGGGTGAAACGGGGCGTCGGTTCCGCCACTCGTGGAGGAAAGTGGAGTAGCGTGGAGCGCGCTGGAGCCAGTAGGAGGGCTGCGGGCGAGGGGAGGCGTGATGGAGCAGGAGGCCGGCGGCGTCCTCGGCTCGGTCGCGCCCTTCCTCGGCACGCACACACCGCGGCTCGACGACAAGGGCCGGCTGATCCTCCCGGCGAAGTTCCGGGTGGCGTTCGCGCCGGGCCTGGTCATGACCCGCGGCCAGGAGCGCTGCCTCTACCTGCTGCCGCTGGGCGAGTTCCGTCGCATGCACGAGCGGCTGTCCGGCGCCCCGATCACCAACAAGCAGGCCCGCGACTACCTGCGGGTGTTCCTGTCCGGGGCGAGCGACGAGCAGCCGGACCGGCAGGGACGCATCTCGATCCCGCCGATGCTGCGCCGCTACGCCGGTCTCGAGCGCGACGTGGCCGTCATCGGGGCCGGGACCCGGGTCGAGATCTGGGACCTCGGGGCCTGGGAGAGGTACCTCGAGGAGACCGAGTCCGGCTACGCCGACACCGCGGAGGAGGTCTTCCCGCACGGCCCGTTCTGACCGTCCATCGCCGCTGCCCGAGCGACACCAACCTGCAGGAACCCCGAACCGACCGCCCGACGAGACCTCCCCCCGGAGCTGGCGCACTTCCCCGGTGCCAGACACCGGAGGGGGATCTGGTCGGACGGTGGAGGGACCGTCCGACCATCCACCGTCCGGAAGGAGCATCGCCGTGGCCCAGGCCGACGCTGCTGCACGGCACGTGCCGGTGCTGCTGCAGCGGTGCCTGGACCTGCTCGGTCCGGCGCTGCAGGCGCCGGACGCCGTGATGGTCGACTCGACGCTCGGCATGGGCGGGCACAGCGAGGGCGTGCTGGCCGCGTTCCCGCACGTGCGCGTGGTCGGGCTGGACCGCGACCCGCAGGCGCTCGACCTCGCGGGCCGCCGGCTCGCCCCGTACGGTGACCGTTTCGTCGCGGTCCACGCGGTGTACGACGAGGTCCACGCGGTGCTCGACGGGCTCGGGATCGGCGCGGTGCAGGGCGTGCTCATGGACCTCGGCGTCTCGTCGCTCCAGCTCGACGAGCCGGAACGCGGCTTCTCCTACGCCCAGGACGCGCCGCTCGACATGCGGATGGACCCCACCACCGGGCCGACGGCCGCCGACGTGCTCAACACCTACGACGAGCGCGAGCTCGCCCGCGTGCTGCGCACGTGGGGCGAGGAGCGGTTCGCCGGGCGCATCGCGCGGGCCGTGGTCCGGGCCCGGGCTCGCCGGCCGCTCGAGCGCACCGGCGAGCTCGTCGACCTGGTGCGGGATGCCATCCCGGCCGCGGCGCGCGCCACCGGAGGGCACCCCGCCAAGCGCACCTTCCAGGCGCTGCGCATCGAGGTGAACGGCGAGCTCGACGCGCTGGCCCGCGCGCTGCCGGAGTCGGTCGCGGTGCTGGCCGTCGGCGGCCGGATCGTCGTCGAGGCGTACCAGTCGCTCGAGGACCGCCTGGTCAAGCGCACCTTCGCGGCCGGTGCGACGTCGAGCGCACCGCCGGACCTCCCGGTGGAGCAGCCGGAGCACGCGCCGTACCTCAGGCTCCTCACCCGGGGAGCGGAGCAGGCGGGCGACGACGAGGTCGCGCACAACCCTCGGGCCCAGTCCGTCCGGCTGCGGGCGGCCGAACGGGTCCGGCCGACGCCGGGCCACGTCGCAAGGAGTGCCGCATGAGCGCCGCCACGGCACGCGCCACCAGTGCTCGTCCCGCTCCGCGCCCTCGGCCGTCGGCGCCTGCCACCCCGCCGGCGCCCCGGCTGCGCGTGGTCGCCACGCCGGCGCAGGCGCGCACGCGCGTGCCGTTCGTCCTGGCGTGCATGGCCGTGCTCGCGGCGGCGCTGCTCGCGGCGCTGCTGCTCAACACCTCGACCGCCCAGCTGGCGTTCGAGCGCTTCACCCTGACCAACCAGCTCGGCCGCCTGCAGCAGGACCAGGCCGAGCTGCAGACCCAGCTGGACTCGAAGTCCTCGCCGTCGAACCTGGCCAGCGCCGCCCGGGCGATCGGGATGGTGCCGGCCAACGGCACGGGATGGCTGCGGCTGTCGGACGGCAGCGTGCAGGGAGCGCCGGCGCCCGCCAAGGCGGCCGGATGACCCCCGCGGGGGCCGGGGACGCCGCGCTCCGTCGGGCCACGCCCCGGACCGTGGCCCGGCGTCAGGGGCGGCCACCGGCGGTCCGGCGGCCGGTGACGGCGCCCGTCGCCGTGCCGGGCTCGCGGCGCCGTGTCACGGCGATCGTCGTCGTGGTCACCCTGGTCCTGGCCGTGTTCGGGGCACGGCTCGTCTACCTGCAGGGCATCGACGGACCGGCGATCGCGCGGCAGGCCCTCCAGGACCGGCTCGTGACGGTGAGCTCCTTGGGAGACCGGGGCGAGATCACCGACGCCAACGGGGTGCCGTTGGCGGTCTCGGTGGAGCGGTACGACGTCGCGGTCAACCAGAAGCAGGTGGCGTCCTACAAGGGTGGCAAGGACGTCCCGGCCGGCGCAGCCGGCGTCGCCCAGCTGCTCGCGCCGATCCTCGGTGCCAACCCGGCGGAGCTGGGCGGCGCGCTCGTCGGCAGCTCGACGTACCGCTACCTCGCGAAGGGCGTGGTGCCGGACGTCGCCCGCCAGATCCGGGCGCTCGGCCTGCCCGGGGTGCAGCTGTCGGCGGTGACCGACCGCGTCTACCCCAAGGGGACGCTGGCCGGGAACATCATCGGCTTCGTCGGTGCGAACGGGAAGGGCGCGCAGGGGCTGGAGTACTCGCTGCAGGACCGGCTCGCCGGCTCGAACGGCAGCGAGACGTTCGAGGTCGGCGGGCAGGGGCAGACCATCCCCGGCGGGTACGACGTCGCCAAGCCCGCGGTGGCCGGCTCGTCGGCCCGCCTGACGATCCTGTCCGACGTCCAGTGGAAGGCGCAGGAGGCGGCGAACGCGCAGCAGGCGGCCACCGGCGCCGATGCGGTGACGATCGTCGTCATGGGGGCGCGCACGGGCGACGTGTACGCGATCGCCGACTCGGGCTCCATCGACCCGAACAAGCCGGGGCCGGCGGCCGCCGACGCCCTGTCGCGCGCGGTGACCCAGGTGTTCGAGCCCGGCTCCACCGGCAAGGTCGTGACGATGGCGGCGCTGCTCGAGAGCGGCCTGGCGACGCCGACCAGCCAGTACCAGGTGCCGAACCAGTTCACGACGCCGAACGGCGCTGGCGTCATCACGGACGCCGAGAACCATGGTGTCGAGCACCTCACGCTCACCGGCATCCTCGCGCAGTCGTCGAACGTCGGGACGGTCACGGCCGGCCAGCGCCTCACCGTCCAGCAGCGCTACGACTACCTCAGGAAGTTCGGCTTCGGCTCCCCGACCGGTATCGAGATGCCGGGCGAGTCCCCGGGCATCCTGCGGCCGGCCGCGCAGTGGGACGGGCGCACGCAGTACAACGTGCTGTTCGGCCAGGGCCTGGCGGTCAACGCGCTGCAGGCCGTCGGCGTGTACGGCACGGTCGCCAACGGCGGCGTCAAGGTGTCGCCGCACGTCGTGGCGGGCTGGACGGCGCCCGACGGCACCTACACCCCGGTGGCGCGTGCCGCCGGCACCCGGATCATCTCCCAGGCGACCGCGGGCGAGCTCATGACGATGCTGCAGTCGGTCGTCGACGACGGTTCCGGCACCGGCAACGCGGCGGCCATCCCCGGGTACCGCGTGGCGGGCAAGACGGGCACCGCGCAGGAGCTGAGCACGAACGGCATCACGGCGTCCTTCATCGGCGTGGTGCCTGCGGACTCGCCGCAGGTCGTCGTGGGCGTCTTCGTGACCAACCCGAAGACGTCGGTCTACGGCGGCGTGGTCGCGGCGCCGGTGTTCGCCGACGTGGCGGGCTTCACGCTCGCGGAGCTCGGCATCGCGCCGTCCGCCGGCACCTCCGGACCCGCCCTCTACCCGCCGACGTGGTGACGTCGGGCCCCGCGCCCGCGCGCCGCGCCGCACTGCCGGCGAGCACCCCGTGCGCGGCCGGAGCATCCGGTCCGGGTAGATTCGTCGCCATGTCCTCCCCCCAGGGCCGGATGCGTCCGGAGCATCCGACCCCCCACCGGGTGGTGGACCTCGCCACCGCCTTCGGGCTCGTGGGGCACGTGCCGGAGGCCCTCGTCGTCACGGGCGTCACGGTCGCGTCCGGTGACGCTCGACCGGGCGACCTGTTCGTCGCCGTCCCGGGGCGCGCCGTGCACGGCGCGCGGTACGCGGCCGCGGCAGTGGCCGGGGGCGCCGTCGCGGTGCTCACCGATGCCGCGGGCGCCCCGGACGCGGCGGCCACGGGCGTTCCGGTGCTCGTCGCCGACGATCCCCGAGCGCTGGCCGGACCGATCGCCGCAGCGGTGTACGACGATCCCGGCGCCCGCCTGCTCACCATCGGGATCACCGGCACCAACGGCAAGACGACGACGACCTACTTCGTCGACGCGGCGCTGCGGGCGGTGCACGCGACGACGGCGGTGCTGGGCACGGTCGAGCTGCGGATCGGGGACGACGCCGTGGAGAGCCCACGCACCTCGGTCGAGGCGCCGGTGCTGCAGGCGATCTGCGCGTTGGCGCTCGAGCGGGGCGCCACGGCGGTGACCACCGAGGTGTCCTCGCACGGCCTGGCGCTCGGCCGGCTGCGCGGGATGCGGTTCGACGTGGCGGGCTTCAGCAACCTGCAGCGCGACCACCTCGACTTCCACGGGGACATGGCGGGGTACTTCGCGGCCAAGGCGACGTTGTTCGAGCCTGACCTGGCGCGCCGCGGCGTCGTCGTGGTGGACGACGAGTGGGGCCGCCGGCTGGCGAGGCAGGCGCCGATCCCGGTGGAACGCGTGTCCACGCACGCTGCCGACCCGCAGGACGCCGAGTGGACCGTCACCGAGGCGCAGATCGGGCTGGACGGGGTGGGGTCCTCGTTCGTGCTGCGGGGCCCGGACGGCGTCCACCACGCGGCCAGCAGCCCGCTGCCGGGCCTGGTCAACGTCTCCAACGCCGCGCTGGCGATCGTGCTGGCGCACGCCGGCGGGATCGATCTCGACGTCGCGATCGGTGCCGTCGCGCGCGCGCACGCGATCCCCGGACGCATGGAACGCGTCGTCGAGCGGGGCTGCGGGCTCCCGCTGTGCCTCGTGGACTACGCCCACACGCCGGACGCGCTCGTGCTCGCGCTGGAGGCCGTCCGGCCCATCACGCCGGGTCGGCTGATCATCGTGCTCGGCTCGGACGGCGACCGGGACCGGGGCAAGCGACCGATCATGGGGCAGATCGCCGCCCGGCTCGCGGACGTCCTCGTGGTGACGGACGAGAACCCGCGCTCGGAGGAGCCGGCCAGCATCCGCCGCGCGATCCTTGACGGCGTGCTGGCCGAGCGGCCCGACGGGCATGACGTGCACGAGGTCGAGCCCCGTGCGGCGGCCGTCCGGCGCGCGCTCGAGCTGGCGGACGCGGCCGACACCGTGATCGTCACCGGCAAGGGCCACGAACCGACCCAGGAGGTCGCCGGGGTGTTCCACCGGTACAACGACCGTGACGTGTTCCTCGCGGTGCGGGACGAGCGCGCCGGAGCGGCGCGATGATCGCGCTCACCGCGGCGGAGATCGCCGCCGTCACCGGCGGCGTGCTGCACGCCCTCGACGCCTCGACGCTCCTGGCCGGTCCGGTGGTGAGCGACTCGCGCGAGGTCGTTCCCGGCGCGCTCTTCGTGGCGATCGCCGGTGAGCGCAGCGACGGCCACGCCTTCGCCGCCGCAGCGGTCGCGGCGGGTGCCCGCGCGGTGCTCGCGGCGCACGAGGTGACCGCGGACGACGGCACACCGGTCCCCACCGTCGTCGTGCCGGACGTCGTCGCCGCGCTCGGCGCCCTGGCGCGCGAGGTGCTCGCCCGGCTGCGCATGGCGGCCGCCGAGCCGGGCGGCTCGGCCCTCAAGGTCGTGGCCGTCACCGGATCGGTCGGCAAGACGACGACGAAGGACCTGCTGCTGCAGCTGCTCGGCTCGGTCGGGCCGACGATCGCGCCGGTGCGCAGCTTCAACAACGAGATCGGCCTGCCGCTGACGGTGCTGCGGGCCGACGAGGACACCCGCTACCTGGTCCTGGAGATGGGGGCCAGCGGCATCGGGCACATCGCCTACCTCACCGGCATCGCGCCGCCCGACGTCGCGATCGTGCTGGTGGTCGGCGCGGCACACGTGGGGCAGTTCGGCGGCCTCGAGGCCACGGCGCGCGCCAAGTCCGAGCTCGTCACCGGGCTGGTGCCGGAGGGCGTCGCGGTGCTGAACGCCGACGACGACCGCGTCGCGGCCATGGCGGCGCTCACGCCGGCGGAGGTCGTCACGTTCGGGCTCTCGTCGGACGCGCAGGTGCAGGCGGTCGACGTGCGGCTCGTCGACGGCGGCCACCCGCAGCTGACGCTGCTCGACGCGCGCGGGCCGGAGCCCCGGTCCGCACCGGTGCGGCTGCGCCTGGTGGGCGAGCACCATGTCCACAACGCCCTCGCGGCGGCCGCGGCGGCGCTCGTCGTGGGGCTCGACCTCGCGACGGTGGCGGACGGCCTGGCCGGTGCCGAGGCGCTGAGCCCGCACCGCATGCACGTGGTCGACCGGCCGGACGGTGTCACGGTGGTCGACGACTCCTACAACGCGAACCCGGACTCGATGCGTGCCGCGCTCAAGGCGCTGGCCGCGCTCGCCGGCCGGCAGCGGCGCTCCGTCGCGGTGCTGGGCGAGATGCTCGAGCTCGGTCCGCAGGCGCGCTCGGCGCACGACGCCATCGGGCGGCTGGCCGTCCGGCTCGACATCGGGCTGACGGTCGTCGTCGGGGACGGCGCCCGGGCGATCGCGGACGGCGCGGCGCAGGAGGGCTCGTGGGGCGACGAGGTGGTGCTCGTCGACGACGTCGACGCGGCGGCCGCGCTGCTGCAGGAGCGGCTGCGTCCGGGTGACGTGGTGCTTGTCAAGTCGTCGTACGGCGCCGGGCTGTGGCGCCTCGGTGACCGGCTGCTGGAGGTGCAGGCATGAAGGCCCCGCTGTTCTCCGGCGGCCTGTCGATGCTCATCTCCCTGCTCGGCACGCCGCTGTTCATCCGCTTCCTGGTGCGGCGGCAGTACGGCCAGTTCATCCGGCAGGACGGACCGACGGCGCACTTCACGAAGCGCGGCACGCCCACCATGGGCGGCGTCGTCATCATCCTGGCCAGCATCCTCGGCTGGGCCGCGGGGCTGCTGCTCACCGGCACCAGGCCGACGGTGTCGGCCGGCCTCGTGCTGTTCCTCATGGCCGGGCTCGGCGTCGTCGGCTTCCTCGACGACTTCATCAAGATCTCGCGTCAGCGCAGCCTGGGGCTCTCGCCGCTGGCGAAGATCATCGGTCAGGGGCTGGTGGGCATCGCGTTCGCCGCGGCCGCGCTGCACTTCCCGAACTCGCACGGGCTGACGCCCGCCTCGACGCACATCTCGTTCATCCGCGACACGCGTGTCGATCTCGCGTTCGGCGGGGCGGCCGTGGGCCTGGTGCTGTTCGTCATCTGGGCGAACTTCCTCATCACCGCCTGGTCGAACTCCGTCAACCTCACGGACGGCCTGGACGGGCTGGCGACCGGGGCGTCGATCTTCGTCCTCGGCGCGTACGTCATGGTGGGCGTCTGGCAGAACAACCAGACCTGCCAGCACCTGGCCACGCTGGGGCCGCGATGCTACGAGACGCGCGACCCGCTGGCGATGGCGGCCGTGGCCGCCGCCGTGACCGGTGCGCTGTTCGGATTCCTGTGGTGGAACGCCAGTCCTGCCCAGATCTTCATGGGCGACACCGGGTCGCTCGCGCTCGGCGGCGCCCTGGCCGGCATCTCGATCCTCACGCGCACCGAGATCCTTGCGGCGATCATCGGCGGCATCTTCGTGCTCGAGGTGCTCAGCGACGTCATCCAGATCGGGTTCTTCAAGCTGACGCGACGACGAGTGTTCCGGATGGCCCCGCTGCACCACCACTTCGAGCTGAGCGGCTGGGGCGAGGTGACGATCGTCATCCGGTTCTGGATCGTCGCCGGCCTGTTCGTGATGATCGGCGTGGGGATCTTCTACGCGGAGTGGGTGACGGGGTAGGTGACGTGGCACGGCGTCCGGGTGCTGGTGGCCGGGCTGGGGATCTCGGGACGGGCTGCGGTGCGGGTGCTCGCCGCACGCGGCGCGCAGGTGACGACGTACGACGACGTCGCGGCGGACGCCGACGAGCGGGACGCCGCGGCGTTCCTGCGACGTGACGGGCTGGCCGCGGTCGACCTCGTCGTGACCTCGCCGGGGCTGCGGCCTGACCATCCGGTGCTGGCGGCGGCGCTCGCCCGGGGCATCGAGGTGGTCTCCGAGGTGGAGCTGGCGTGGCGGCTGCGCGTGCCGCGAGCCGCCGGGGTCGGACCGGCGCCCTGGCTCGCCGTCACCGGCACCAACGGCAAGACCACGACCGTGGGGATGCTGGCTGCGATCCTCGCGGCGGGGGGCGAACGGGTCGCCGCGGTGGGCAACGTGGGCTCGCCGATCGTGCTCGCGGCCACCGACCCGTCGCTCGACGTCCTGGCGGTGGAGCTGTCCAGCTTCCAGCTGCACTTCACGCACTCGATGTCGGTCGAGGCGGGCGCCGTGCTCAACGTCGCGCCGGACCACATCGACTGGCACGGCTCGTTCGAGGCGTACGCCGCGGACAAGGGTCGGGTCCTGCAGCGCGCGCGGCTGGCGTGCGTCTACAACGTGGCCGACGAGACCACCCGCCGGCTGGTGGAGGAGGCGGACGTCGCCGACGGGGCGCTCGCGGTGGGTTTCACGCTGGGCACGCCGTCGGTCGGTCAGCTGGGTCTCGTCGAGGACGTGCTGGTGGACCGGGGGTTCGCGCCGCAACGTCACACCCACGCGCAGGAGCTGGCGACGCTGGACGACCTGGCGCAGCTCGCCGGGCCGGACGGACGGGTCGCGCCGCACGTCGTCGCCGACGCCCTCGCCGCTGCCGCCCTGGCCCTGGCGCACGGCGTGCCGCCGCAGGCCGTGCGGGACGGGTTGCGCGCCTTCGGCCCTGGTGCGCACCGCATCGCCACGGTCGCCACGGTGGACGAGGTCGCCTACGTGGACGACTCCAAGGCGACCAACGCGCACGCCGCTGCCGCATCCCTCGCCGCCTTCCCGCCGCACTCGGTCGTCTGGATCGCCGGCGGCCTGGCGAAGGGCGCGACGTTCGACGAGCTGGTCGCTGCCCGCGCCGACCGCCTGGTGGGCGCGGTGCTCATCGGCGTGGACCGCGAGCCGTTGGCGGGGGCGCTGGCCCGACACGCGCCCGAGGTTCCGGTGATCGAGGTCGAGGCGACAGAGACTGGCGAGGTGATGCCCCACGCCGCGTCCGTCGCCCGACGGCTGGCCACCGGGGCGCCCGCCGGAACGCACGTCACCGTGCTGCTCGCGCCGGCGTGCGCGTCGATGGACCAGTTCGTCTCGTACGCGGACCGGGGCGACCGGTTCGCGGCCGCGGTCCGGGACCTGACCGAGGGGGCGTGAGGCCGGTGGCGGCGACCCGTCCGGCCCCGGCTGCTGCGCCCGCCGCGCCGGCGACGGTGCGTCCGGCGTCCGCGCTCGGGCAGTGGAACAGCGCGGTGACCAGCTACTACGTCCTGGCCGGCGCGACCGCGTTGCTGCTCGTCCTCGGGCTGGTCATGGTGCTGTCGAGCTCGAGCGTCGACTCGCTGGCGGCCAGCCGGTCCCCGTACACGCAGTTCCTCAACCAGACGAAGTACGCGCTCATCGGGCTGCCGGTCATGCTGGCCCTGGCGAAGATGCCGCCGCGCCGGCTGCGGACCCTCGCGTGGCCGGCACTGATCGGCGCCGTGCTGTTCCAGGGGCTGGTCTTCACACCCTTGGGTGCCACCGAGAACGGCAACACGAACTGGGTGCGCCTGCCCGGTTTTCAGGCGCAGCCGTCGGAGATGATCAAGTTCGGCCTCGCGCTCTGGCTGGGTGCGGTGCTCGCGCGCAAGCTGCCGCTGCTGCACGAGTGGAAGCACGCGCTGATCCCGGCGGTCCCCGTGGCCGCGGGTGCGATCGGCGTCGTCCTGCTGGGCGGGGACCTGGGGACGACGATGGTGCTGTTCCTGCTCGTCTTCGGGGCGTTGTGGGTCTCGGGGATGAAGCTGCGCATGTTCGCGGTGCCCGCCCTGGCGGTCGGCCTCGTGACGGCGCCGCTCGTCATGCTCAACGGCAACCGATCGGGGCGCATCTCGGCCTGGCTCCACCCGCAGACCGTCGACCAGGGTGGCCTCGGCCTCACCTACCAGTCCAAGCACGGCATCTGGGCGCTCGGCACCGGTGGCTGGGGTGGTCTGGGGCTCGGGGAGAGCCGCGAGAAGTGGGGCTACCTGCCCGAGGCGCACAACGACTTCGTGTTCGCGATCATCGGGGAGGAGCTGGGACTGCTGGGCACGCTGCTCGTCGTGGCGCTCTTCGGGCTGCTCGCGTTCGCGATGGTCCGGGTGATCCGGCGGCACGACGACGCGTTCGCCCAGATCACCACCGGCGCGATCATGCTGTGGATCATCGGGCAGGCGCTCATCAACATCGCCGTGGTCCTCGGCCTGCTGCCCGTCATGGGGGTCCCGCTGCCGCTGGTGTCCGCCGGCGGATCCGCGCTCATCATGACGATGGCGGCGCTCGGGGTGGTGATCGGCTTCGCGCGGTCGGAGCCGGGCGCTGCCGAGGCGCTCGCGGCCCGGCCGTCCGTGTTCCGACGGTCGCTGGCCGTGCTGGGGCGGGCCCGTGGCTGAACCCGCGGTGCTGCTGGCCGGCGGAGGCACGGCGGGTCACGTCAACCCGCTGCTCGCGGTCGCCGACGCCCTGCGCGAGGCCCGGCCCGGGCTGGGCCTCGTGGTGCTCGGCACGGTCGAGGGCCTCGAGTCGCGCCTGGTGCCCGAGCACGGCCTCGAGCTCGCGGTGGTGCCGCGGGTGCCGCTGCCCCGCCGCCCGACGCTCGACTGGCTGCGACTGCCCGGCAGGCTGCGCGCGGCGGTGCGTGCCGCCGGCCGGGCGATCGACGACTCGGGCGCGGCGGTGGTCGTCGGCTTCGGCGGATACGTCGCGACGCCCGCCTACCTGGCGGCCCGTCGCCGCCGGTTGCCCGTCGTGGTGCACGAGCAGAACGCGCGCCCGGGGCTGGCGAACCGGCTCGGTGCCCGGTGGGCCAGCGCCGTCGCCACCACGTTTCCCGCGACCCGCCTGCCGCACGCGCAGGTCACCGGCCTGCCGTTGCGACCGGCGGTGGCCCGGCTCGCGGCGGACCGGGCCGCCGACCCCGTCGTGGCGCGGGCCCGGGGCGCGGTCGAGCTGGGGCTGGACCCGGCGTTCCCCACGCTGCTCGTGACCGGCGGCTCGCTCGGTGCCGCCAGCCTCAACCGCGCGGTGTCCGGCGCCGCCGCCGAGCTGCTCGCGGCCGGGGTCCAGGTGGTCCACCTCACCGGCGCCGGCAAGGCGGAGGCGGTGCGCGCCGCGCTGGCGGGCGTCGGCGGCGCCGAGCGCTACCACGTGCTGGAGTACCTGCCTCGGATGGAGCTGGCGCTGGCGGTCGCCGACCTCGTGGTGTGTCGCGCGGGTGCCGGCACGGTGTGCGAGCTGGCCGCGCTCGGCATCCCGGCGGTGTACGTGCCGCTGCCCTTCGGCAACGGCGAGCAGCGTCTCAACGCCGCGGGCGTGGTGCAGGCCGGCGGGGGCCTACTGGTCGAGGACGAGGCCCTGACCCCCGCCTGGGTGCGGTCCCGGCTGGTGCCGCTGCTGGCCGACGAGGCGTCCGCGGCGAACCGCGCGCGGATGGCGACCGCGGCGGCGACGGTCGGTGTGCGCGACGCGGCCGCGCGGGTCGCGGCCCTGGTCACGGCGTTGCTGCCGGCGGCGTCCGACGCCTCGTCGGCCATCGGATCGGCGCTGACCGGCCCTGCGGCGGCCGGCTGGTCGCTCGCCGGAGCTGCGCCGGCCGGCTCCGCGTCGCCCGGCCCGTCGTCCACCGGAGCTGTGCCGACGGGCCCGTCGTCCATCGGCGGCGCGGCCGGTGCGCCGTACCGGCCACCCGCGGTGGTCGACCTCGGGCGCGTCCACCTGGTGGGCGTGGGCGGGGTGGGCATGTCGGCGGTCGCCACGCTGCTGGCGGGACGCGGGCTGGTGGTCTCCGGGTCCGACGCCGCGGACGGCCCTGCGCTGCCCGGCCTGCGCGCGGCGGGCGTGCAGGTCCACGTCGGTCACGACGCGGACCACGTGGTGGGCGTGGACACCCTCGTCGTCTCGTCGGCGGTGCGTGAGACGAACCCTGAGCTCGTGGCTGCCCGCGCCGCCGGGCTGCGGGTGCTGCACCGTTCCGAGGCGCTGGCCGCTCTCATGGCCGAGCGGGACGCCGTCGCGGTCGCGGGCGCGCACGGCAAGACGACCACGTCGGCGATGCTCGCCACCGCGCTGGTCGAGGCCGGCGCCGACCCGTCGTTCGCGATCGGGGGCGTCGTGCTGGGGCCTGACGGTCCGCTCGGGGGGTCCCGCGACGGCGCCGGACCGTTCGTCGCCGAGGCCGACGAGTCGGACGGCTCGTTCCTCAACTACGCACCGCTCGTCGCCGTCGTCACCAACGTGGAACCGGACCACCTGGACCACTACGGCACGCGGGAGGCCTTCGAGGAGGCGTTCGTCCAGTTCGCCGACAGGATCCGGCCCGGTGGGCTGCTCGTCGCGTGCGCGGACGACGACGGCGCGGCGCGGCTGGTGGCCCGCGTGCGCGCGGGGTTGGGGCGCGCCGGCGTGGCCGTGACGACGTACGGCCGGTCGCCGGACGCGGACGTGCGCGTCGGGCCGACGACCCGTGACGCGGACGGCTCGTGGACCACCGTGGTGACCGCACCGGACGCGGACGCGGAGCTGCACCTCGCGGTCCCCGGCGAGCACAACGGGCTGGACGCGGCGGCGGCGTGGACGGCGCTGCGCCGGCTCGGCCTGTCACCGCAGGCGGCCGCCGAAGGCCTGGCGTCCTTCCGTGGCACGGGCCGACGGTTCGAGGACCGGGGCACCGCCGGTGGCGTGCGGGTGGTGGACGACTACGCCCACCACCCGACCGAGATCGCGGCCCTGCTGAGCGCCGCGCGGCAGGTGACCGAGGGCCGGCTCGTCGTGCTCTTCCAGCCGCACCTGTACTCCCGGACGAAGGCCTTCGCCGCGCAGTTCGCGGCGGCCCTCGCGGCGGCCGACGAGGTCGTCGTCACGGACGTCTACGCGGCGCGCGAGGACCCGGACCCGGCGGTGACCGGGGCGCTGATCACCGAGCGGATGGCGGGGCGGGCGCACTTCGTCGCCGATCGCTGGGAGGCGGCCCGGGTGGCGGCAGGCCTCGCGCACCCGGGCGACCTGCTGCTCACGGTGGGTGCCGGGGACGTCACGGCGCTTGCTCCGGTGGTGCTCGAGGCTCTGGCCGCGGGACGCGCGTCGTGAGCCCGTCGCGTCCGCCGGCTCCGCGTCCCTCGTCCCGGGGTGGCGGTGCTGCGCCGGCGGTCACCCGGCCGGCGTCACGGCCCGGGGCGCCCACCACAGCGGGGGCGCCCGGCGCGGCACGCCCGCCGGGCACGCCGGCCACAGCGGGGGCGCCCGTCGCGCCGCCGACACCGGACGCGGCGCCCGCGCCGTGGGTGACCCCGCCGCGGACCGGCGCCGGCGCCCGAGGCCCAGCCGCCGCGGTGCCTGGCACCCGAGGCCCGCGCGCCGACGAGTCCGCCGAGCCCCGATCCCAGGCGTCGGAGCCGTCGCCGCGCGCTGCCGCCAGCACCGCGAGCACGGTCGCCCTCGGGACACCGGTGGCCGCCGCCACCACCCGCACCACCTACGAGGTGCGCAGGTTCCGGGGGCCGGTGCGGCCGGCGGTGGTGTCGACCCGATCGGCGGAGCGGTTCGCGGAGCGCGCCCGGGCCGCCCGGAACCTGGCTCGCCGGCAGGTCGCGATCGTGGTGGGCGGCGTGCTCGCGCTCCTGGCCGTCGGCTACCTCGTGCTCTTCTCGCCGGTCTTCGCGCTCGACCCTGCGAAGACGTCCATCACCGGCGCCGGGACCGTCGTCGCGGTCGACCAGGTGGCGGCGGTGGTGACCCGGCACGGGGGCACACCGCTGCCACGCCTCGACATGGGCGCGCTGCGTGCGCAGATCCTGCAGGTGCCGGGCGTGCGTGAGGTCACCGTCTCCCGGGACTGGCCGCGTGGCCTGCGGATCACGTTGGTGAGCCGGGAGCCGGTGGCGGCGGTGCCCGAGCAGCAGGCGCCGCAGGGCACGGCGAAGGCCGGTTTCGCGCTGCTCGACCAGGACGGCGTCCAGGTGGGCCGGACGGATGCCGTGCCGGCCGGGCTGCCGGTGGTGACCGTGCCGGTCGACGACGCGCGCACGCTGCAGGCGGTGCTCACCGTGGTGCGCCAGCTGCCGGCCGACCTCGCCACCCAGGTGGCGGCGGTCTCGGCGCAGACCCAGGACACCATCACGATGACGCTGCGCGACCACGTCACGGTGGACTGGGGGAGCGCGGACGAGACGGCGCTCAAGGTCGCCGTCCTCAAGGCGTTGCGCGCCTCGCCGGCGGCCGCCGGCGTCCACACCATCGACGTGTCGGCGCCCCGGATGCCCATCACGAAACAGTGATCGCCGACACGCGCGGTGCGGTCGTTGCCGCGGTCCCGGCGCGGACCTACCTTCACACCGAAGGACCTGACATAACTCTAACCCTCCACCTGAGGGTGAAGGTTGCACCCAGGACCCCGGAACGAGAGGCGTGAACCGTGGCAGCTCCGCAGAACTACCTGGCGGTCATCAAGGTCGTCGGCATCGGCGGCGGCGGCGTCAACGCCGTCAACCGGATGATCGAGGTCGGCCTCAAGGGCGTGGAGTTCATCGCCATCAACACCGACGCGCAGGCGCTGCTCATGTCGGACGCGGACGTCAAGCTCGACGTCGGCCGTGAGCTGACCCGAGGCCTGGGCGCGGGCGCCGACCCGGAGGTGGGCCGCAAGGCGGCCGAGGACCACGTCGAGGAGATCGAGGACGTCATCCGCGGCTCCGACATGGTGTTCGTCACCGCGGGCGAGGGCGGCGGCACCGGGACCGGAGGTGCGCCCGTGGTCGCGCGCGTGGCCCGGTCGCTCGGCGCACTGACCATCGGCGTCGTCACCCGGCCGTTCACGTTCGAGGGGCGTCGCCGCGGCGTCCAGGCGGACTCCGGGATCGAGGCGCTGCGCGCCGAGGTCGACACGCTCATCGTCATCCCCAACGACCGCCTGCTGTCGATCTCCGACCGGTCGGTCTCGGTGCTGGACGCGTTCCGGTCCGCGGACCAGGTGCTGCTGTCCGGCGTCCAAGGCATCACGGACCTCATCACGACCCCAGGCCTCATCAACCTCGACTTCGCGGACGTCAAGTCCGTCATGCAGGGCGCCGGCTCGGCGCTCATGGGCATCGGCTTCGCGCGGGGCGAGGACCGTGCCGTCCAGGCGGCGGAGATGGCGATCTCCTCGCCGTTGCTCGAGGCGAGCATCGACGGTGCGCACGGGGTGCTGCTCAGCATCCAGGGCGGCTCTGACCTCGGGCTGTTCGAGATCAACGAGGCGGCCCGGCTGGTGCAGGAGGCGGCGCACCCCGAGGCGAACATCATCTTCGGCGCCGTCATCGACGACGCCCTGGGCGACGAGGTGCGCGTCACGGTCATCGCCGCGGGCTTCGACGGCGGGACACCGACCGTGCGGCGCGACGCCCGCGCGCTGGGTCAGGTCAGCGCCGGCGCACCCGCGGCCGCGGCCGTGCCGCCACAGCCCCGTCCGGCCCCCTCGGCGCCGGTGCAGGCATCGGTGCCCGCACCCGTGGCGGCCGGTGGCGACCACGCGGCGCCGCCGCGTCAGCCCGAGGTGCCGGCGTTCCTGTCCAGCGAGCTCGACCCGGTGCCGCTGACCGGGTCGCTGGAGGTGCCGCGCCTCTTCACCGAGCCGGTGCCGCGCGTCGAGCACGACGAGCTGGACGTCCCCGACTTCCTCAAGTAGGCGTGGCCGGCACACCGCCCTGGGACGCCGTCGACCTCGCGCCAGGCGTCCTGGCGGCCTTCACCACGCGCGCGGGCGGTGTCAGCCGCGCGCCGTGGGACTCCCTCGACCTCGGACTGGGCGTCGGGGACGACGAGGCGGACGTGCTGGCCAACCGCGCCCGCCTGGCGGCCTGGGTCGGAGCACCGGTGGCGTTCGGCACCCAGGTCCACGGTGCCGGGGTGCTCGTCGTCCACGGCGCGCCGGCCGACGAGCGCACGGTGGGCGTCGCGGACGCGTACCTGGCGACCGGTGCCGACGTGGCCGTCGGGGTGCTCGTCGCGGACTGCGTGCCCGTGCTGCTCGCCGATCCGGAGGCACGCGTCGTCGCCGCGGTCCATGCGGGGCGCGGCGGGCTCGTCGCCGGCGTGCTCGGCGCCGCCGTGGCGGCGATGACGCGGCACGGCGCGACGCCGGGCCGCATCCGGGCCGCCGTCGGGCCGTCGGTCGCGGGCGCGTCGTACGAGGTCCCGGCCGCGATGCGGGACGAGGTGGGGCTGCGACTGCCCGAGGCGCCGACGACGACCTCGTGGGGCACGCCGGCCCTCGACCTGCGAGCCGCCGCGGTGGGCGAGCTGGCGCGGGTCGGCGTGCACCACGTCGTGCGCGTCGAGCGCGACACCTTCGTCGACCCCGCGCTCTTCTCCCATCGCCGGGCGACGGCGGCGGGCACCACGACCGGGCGCGCGTGCGGGGTCGTCCGGCTGCTACCGGGCTGACTCGTGGCGCCGGGCGTGTCCTCCCAGGCAGGACCCCCTGCCGTTGCTAGCGTGAAACGCGGTACGTGCCATCGACGCACGCACGGATGGGGAGAGGGCTGATGGCCGGAGCGCTGCGCAAGACGATGCTGTACCTCGGTCTGGCCGAGCCTGGCGCCGAAGACCACGAGGAATGGGTCGAGGAAGACGGTCAGGAGGCCGAGGTGGCTGAGCAGTTCGTGGGTCAGGTGACCCCGCTGAGGCGACCGGAGCGGACGGTCGGCCCCACCGCCGTCGCCGAGCTTCGCCGCATCACCACGGTGCACCCGCGGTCGTACAACGACGCGCGCACCATCGGCGAGGCGTTCCGTTCCGGCATCCCGGTGATCATCAACCTCACCGACATGGACGACGCCGACGCCAAGCGTCTGGTCGACTTCTCGGCAGGGCTGATCTTCGGGCTGCACGGCGCGATCGAGCGCGTGACCAACAAGGTCTTCCTGCTGTCGCCGGCCACCGTCGAGGTGTCCGCGCAGGGCGCGACCGCCGAGGCGCCTGCGAAGTCCGGTTTCTACAACCAGAGCTGACACGTGCAGAGTTAGCGCGTGCTCCTCCAGGTCATCCGACAGGTCCTCAGTCTCGTCGTCGTCCTCTTCCTCATCGTCCTGCTCGCGCGGGCGGTGCTGGACTGGGTCCAGTTCTTCGCGCACGAGTGGCGTCCCAAGGGTGTCTCGCTGGTCGTCGCCGAGGTGGTCTACACGGTGACCGACCCGCCACTGAAGCTGCTGCGGCGGCTCATCCCTCCGTTGCGGCTGGGCGCCGTCGCGGTGGACGTCGCCTACATGGCGCTGTTCGCCATCTGCTGGGTGCTGCTGTCGGTCCTGGGGGCCTGACACCGGCGTCCCGAGCCGGGGCGACGAGCCCGCCCACCCGGGTTCGGCCCCCCGGGTGTGTCGCGGGAGTTCCCGGCCGGACAATGTCCGCTACGGTGGCCCGATGGGCGGTCTCGTGACTGCCGCCTGCTAGAGCAGTACGACCGACAGAGGTGACGACGATGGCACTGCTGACCGCAGACGACGTCCTGAACAAGAAGTTCCAGTCGACGAAGTTCCGCGAGGGCTACGACCAGGACGAGGTCGACGACTTCTTGGATGACGTCGTCAACACACTGCGCGAGCTGCAGAACGAGAACGACGGCGTCAAGACCAAGCTCGCGGCAGCCGAGCGGCGGATCGCGGAGCTGAGCCGTGACGGCGCGGCGATGGCAGCGGTGGCCGCCCCGGTGCCGGTGAGCGTGCCCGTCCCGGTGGCGGCGCCGCCGATGCCGGCCCCGGTCTTCAGCCAGCCGGCACCGGCCCGCAACGAGCCGGAGTCCGCCACCGGCATGCTGGCCCTGGCGCAGAAGCTGCACGACGACTACGTGCGCAGCGGCCAGGAGGAGTCGGACCGTCTCGTCAACGAGGCACGCGTGCGTGCCTCGCAGATCGTGCGTGAGGCCGAGGAGACCAGCCAGCGCACGCTCATGCAGCTCGAGCAGGAGCGCAGCCTCCTGGAGCGCAAGATCGACGAGCTGCGGGTCTTCGAGCGCGACTACCGGACGCGTCTGAAGAGCTACCTGGAGAACCTGCTCGGCGACCTCGACAACCGCGGCAACGCGTTGCCGCCGCGTGCCGGACAGGCGCAGACGGTCGGCGACAACCTCTAGCTCGGCCCCCGCGACACGCAGTCCCCGGTTCCGGGGGCTGCGTGTCGTGTTGTGCGCGGCGAGGAGCGCGATTACAGTCGCGTGACTTCCGAAGGGGGGGTGACCGGCGTGAACGAGGTGCTCAACACGCTCACCGTGACCGGTGAGTCGAAGGACCTGTCGAAGATGGTCAAGCAGTTCCCTGTCCGTGCCGGGGAGAAGTCCTGGACGGCCAAGGAAGTGACCGAGGTGGCCGACGAGCTCGTCGCCGAGCGGCAGCGGCTCGAGGACGAGCTGGCCGATGCGGACGCCGACCTGACCGACCTGCTGCGCAACGCCGGGGACGGCGCCGGCGACGACCAGGCGGACTCCGGCGCCTCGGCGCTCGAGCGCGAGCACGAGCTCACGCTCGTCAACAACACCCGGGACCTGCTGGTGCAGACCCAGCACGCGCTCGAACGGATCGCCGCGGGCACGTTCGGCACGTGCGAGTCGTGCGGGCAGCCGATCGGCAAGGCGCGCCTGCAGGCGTTCCCCCGGGCGACCCTGTGCGTCGAGTGCAAGCAGCGCGAGGAACGGCGCTGAGCCGCCCGTACACTCCTGCGGTGCCCGAGAACCGGATCGACGAGACGGACGACGACGCGACGGAGCCCGTGACGCGGCCGGCGCCGGCGAGCCGGACGCGTCTCGTCCCGTTGGTGGTCGTGCTCACGCTCGTGGTGCTCGGCGCCGACCAGCTCGCCAAGTGGCGCGCCCTGGCGACACTGGTGCCGGGGCAGCGGGTCGACCTCGTCGGCTCGCTGCTGGGGCTCGAGCTGGTGTTCAACCCGGGTGCGGCGTTGTCGATCGCGACCGGGATGACGTGGGTGCTCACGCTCATCGCCGCGATCGTCGTGGTGGTCGTCGCCCGTGCGTCGCGCCGACTGGGCTCGCGGCTCTGGGCGGTGGCGTTCGGGCTGCTGCTCGGCGGGGCGCTCGGCAACCTCGTCGACCGGTTCTTCCGGCCGCCGGGACCTGCCCGCGGTCATGTCGTCGACTTCATCGCGTACGGGAACTGGTTCGTCGGCAACGTCGCGGACATCGCGATCGTGGTCGCCGCCGGGCTCGTCGTGCTGCAGACGCTGCGTGGCGTGCGGCTGGACGGGACCCGGGAACGGCAGGCCGACGAGCCCGGGACGGCCGTGCCGGAGCCGTGACGACGCATCGCACGCTGCCGGTGCCGGACGGGCTCGCCGGCGAACGCGTGGACGCGGGCTTGGCCCGGCTGCTGGGCCTGTCCCGCACCCGGGCCGCCGAGGTGGTCGAGTCGGGCGGGGTGCTGCTCGACGGCCGCACCGTCGGCAAGTCGGACCGGCTCCCGGCCGGCGGCTGGCTCGAGGTCGACCTGCCGGACGCGCCGTCGGCCGCGCCGGCCGTGGCGCCGGAGCCGGTGCCCGGCATGGCGATCGTCCACGAGGACGACGACGTCGTGGTCGTCGACAAGCCCGTCGGCGTCGCCGCGCACCCGTCGCCTGGCTGGACCGGCCCGACGGTCGTGGGGGCGCTGGCGGCGGCCGGCTACCGGGTGTCGACGTCGGGCGCGGCCGAGCGCCAGGGCGTGGTGCACCGGCTGGACGTCGGCACCAGCGGCCTCATGGTCGTCGCCAAGACCGAGCGGGCCTACACGGTGCTCAAGCGGGCGTTCAAGGAACGAACGGTCGAGAAGGTGTACAACGCGGTGGTGCAGGGCCACCCGGAGCCGACCGTCGGGACGATCGACGCGCCGGTCGGCCGGCACCCGAGCTCGGACTGGAAGTTCGCCGTCGTGGCGACCGGCAAGCCGGCGGTCACGCACTACGAGGTCCTCGAGATGCTGCCGTCCGCCTCACTCGTCCAGGTGCACCTCGAGACGGGCCGGACGCACCAGATCCGGGTCCACTTCGCGGCGCTGCGGCACGTGCTCGTCGGCGACCTCACGTACGGGGCCGACCCGGTGCTGGCGGAGCGGCTCGGCCTGTCCCGGCAGTGGCTGCACGCCGTCCGGCTGGGCTTCGATCACCCTGGAAAGGGGGACAGGGTCGAGTTCACCAGCCCCTACCCGGCGGACCTCGCCACGGCGCTGGAACTGCTGCGCGAGCGCTACCGCTGAGGCGGTGGCGGCCCCGGCGGTGCCGCGCCGGGAGTGTCTGCCGGCCGACGTAGGATCGCCCGCATGGCTCCGGTGGACGGCTCCGACTACGTCCACCTGCACGTGCACACCGAGTACTCGATGCTCGACGGCGCGGCCAAGATCGACGACCTCATCGCCGAGGTGAAGCGGCTCGGCCAGCGCGCGGTCGCGATGACCGACCATGGCTACCTGTTCGGCGCGTTCGAGTTCTGGAGCAAGGCGCGGGCTGCGGGGATCAAGCCGATCATCGGCCTGGAGGCGTACGTCACGCCGGGCACCAGCCGCCACGACCGCACGCTGGTGCGATGGGGGGACCCGTCGCAGAAGGACGACGACGTCTCGGCGCGGGGCGCCTACACGCACCTGACGCTGTGGGCCCGGGACAACGAGGGTCTGCACAACCTGTTCCGGCTGGGCTCCATGGCCTCGCTCGAGGGGCAGATGGGCAAGTGGCCGCGGATGGACCTGGAGCTGCTGCAGCGGTACTCGAAAGGCCTGTCCGCCGGCACGGCCTGCCCGTCGGGCGAGGTGCAGACCCGGCTGCGGCTCGGGCAGCGCGACCAGGCGGCGCGCGCGCTCGGTGAGCTGCAGGACGTGTTCGGCAAGGAGAACGTCTACGTCGAGCTGATGGACCACGGCGCGCAGATCGAGACGCGGGTCACCAAGGACCTCGTCGAGCTGGCGCGCGACCTCCGGGCGCCTCTGCTGGCGACGAACGACTCGCACTACGTGCGCCCGGAGAACCACAGCTCGCACGACGCCCTGCTGTGCATCAACTCCGGGTCCACGCTGGCGGACCCGGACCGGTTCCGGTTCGACGGCGACGGGTACCACGTGCGCTCGAGCGAGGACATGCGGCGGCTCTTCGCGGAGCTGCCGGAGGCCTGCGACAACACGCTGCTCCTGGCGGACCAGTGCGACGTCGGCTTCGACACCAAGGCGAACTACATGCCGCGGTTCCCCTGCCCGCCCGGGGAGGACGAGACGAGCTGGTTCGTCAAGGAGGTGGAGCGCGGCCTGCACGTGCGCTACCCGCAGGGGGTGCCCGACGAGGCCCGCCGGCAGGCGGAGTACGAGACCGGCGTCATCACGCAGATGGGGTTCCCCGGGTACTTCCTCGTCGTGGCCGACTTCATCAACTGGGCCAAGGACAACGGCATCAGGGTGGGGCCCGGCCGTGGGTCGGGCGCCGGGTCGATCGCCGCCTACGCGATGCGGATCACGGATCTCGACCCGCTGGCGCACGGGCTGATCTTCGAGCGGTTCCTCAACCCCGAGCGCATCTCGATGCCCGACATCGACGTCGACTTCGACGACCGCCGCCGGGGCGACGTCATCAAGTACGTCACGGAGAAGTACGGCGAGGACCGGGTGGCGCAGATCGTCACCTACGGCACCATCAAGGCCAAGCAGGCGGTGAAGGACTCCGCGCGGCTGCTGGGCTTCCCGTTCGCGATGGGCGACAAGCTGACCAAGCTGATCCCGGCGCCCAACCAGGGTCACGACATCGGCCTGGCGAACATCTTCGACCCGGCCGACGACCGCTTCGCGGAGGGCGAGGAGTTCCGCCAGCTCGTCGCGACCGACCCGGACGCCCAGCGCGTGGTGGAGCTGGCGCGCGGCATCGAGGGCCTCAAGCGTCAGTGGGGCGTCCACGCGGCCGGCGTCATCATGTCGAGCCACCCCCTCATCGACATCATCCCGATCATGCGCCGGCCGCAGGACGGCGCCGTCATCACGCAGTTCGACTACCCGACGTCCGAGGGCCTCGGCCTGATCAAGATGGACTTCCTCGGGCTGCGGAACCTGACGATCATGAACGACGCCCTCGACAACATCCGCGACAACCGGGGCTTCGACCTGGTGCTCGAGGACCTGGTGCTCGACGACGCCGAGACGTACCAGCTGCTGGCCCGCGGCGAGACGCTCGGCGTCTTCCAGTTCGACTCGTCGGGCTACCAGTCGCTGTGCAAGCTGATGCAGCCCGACCGCTTCGCGGACGTCGTCGCCCTCGGCGCCCTGTTCCGGCCGGGTCCGATGGGCATGAACTCGCACACCAACTACGCCCTGCGCAAGAACGGCAAGCAGCGGGTCGACTACATCCACCCCGAGCTGGAGTCCGCCCTCAAGCCGATCCTCGAGGAGACCTACGGCCTGACGGTCTACCAGGAGCACGTGCTGCAGATCGCCCAGCACCTGGCGGGCTACTCGCTCGGCAAGGCCGACCTGCTGCGCAAGGCGATGGGCAAGAAGAAGAAGGAGGTGCTGGACGCCGAGTTCGTGCCCTTCAGCGAGGGCATGCGGGCCAACGGCTTCTCCGACCCGGCGATCCAGGCGCTCTGGGACGTGCTCGTGCCGTTCGCGTCGTACGCGTTCAACAAGGCGCACGCCGCCGCCTACGGCCTGGTCTCGTACTGGACCGCCTACCTCAAGACGCACTTCCCGGCCGAGTACATGGCGGCCCTGCTGACGTCCGTCGGGGACTCCCGCGACAAGATGGCCGTCTACCTGGCCGAGTGCCGCCGGATGGGCATCCGGGTGCTGCTGCCGGACGTCAACGAGTCGACCCTCTACTTCACCGCCGTCGGCGCCGACATCCGGTTCGGCCTGGGCGCCGTGCGGAACGTCGGTGCCAACGTCGTGGAGGCGATCGCGACGGCGCGGCAGGAGAAGGGCTCGTACACCAGCTTCACGGACTTCCTCGACAAGGTGCCCGCGGTCGTCTGCAACAAGCGGACGATCGAGTCGCTCATCAAGGCCGGGGCCTTCGACTCCCTCGGGCACAGCCGCCGTGCGCTGCTGCTGGTCCACGAGCAGGCGGTCGACGCGGTGATCGGCGTCAAGCGGCGGGAGGCCGAAGGCCAGTTCGACCTGTTCGCGGGCCTGCTCGGCGAGTCCGACGACGGCACCCCGGGGTTCTCGGTGGTCGTGCCCGACGTGCCGGACTGGGACAAGAAGCAGCGGCTCGCGTTCGAGCGGGAGATGCTCGGCCTGTACGTGTCCGACCATCCGCTGGCCGGGCTGGAGCACGTGCTGCAGGCCGCCGCCGACGTGTCGATCGCCACGCTGCTCGCCGACGAGGCACGCCCGGACGGCTCCACGGTGGTGGTCGCGGGCCTGACCACACAGCTCCAGCGGCGGATGTCC
The DNA here is from genome assembly GCA_021793675.1 of Actinomycetes bacterium. Lineage (GTDB taxonomy): Bacteria > Actinomycetota > Actinomycetes > Actinomycetales > Cellulomonadaceae > Cellulomonas. The sequence goes on from JAJYSG010000001.1 coordinate 95,228, forward strand.
AAGCAGGGCAACCCCTGGGCGTCGATCGTGCTGGAGGACATGGAGTCCTCGGTCGAGGTGATGTTCTTCGGCGAGACCTACCAGAGCTACTCGACGGTGCTGGCCGAGGACGCCGTGCTGGTCATCCGCGGACGCGTGCGGCGGCGGGACGAGACGATGCAGCTGCAGGCCATCGAGGTCGCCGTGCCGGACGTCGTCGGCCACGGCCCTGACAGCCCGCTGCTGGTGCAGATGTCGGTGCAGCGGTGCACGCCGCCCGTCGTCGAGCGCCTCAAGGAGGTGCTCGCCGGCCATCCCGGCACCACCGAGGTGCGGCTGAAGCTCACCAGCCCGGGCCGCGCGACGCTCATGAAGCTCGGCGACGCGCTGCGGGTCGAACGGTCCACCGAGCTGTTCGGCGACCTCAAGGCGCTGCTCGGGGCGGGCTGCCTGCCGTCCTGAGCGCTGGCATCGTGTCGCGGACGCCACGGCGGGGGACCGGCGGGCGCACCTAGACTCACCGTTCGTGATCCGGATCGACCTGCGCGGCCGCACGCTCGGCCGCCGAGAGCTGCACGACGTCCTGCCGCGCGCCGAGCTCGACGTGGAGCACGCCACGGCGACGGTGGCGCCGATCGTCGCGGACGTCCGCGGGCGCGGGGCCGCGGCGCTGCGGGACCTCGCCGAACGCTTCGACGGCGTGCGCCCGGCGCACCTGCGCGTGCCGCCCGCCGCGCTGGCGCAGGCGGCCGACGAGCTCCAGCCCGCGATCCGTGACGCACTGGCCGAGGCGATCCGTCGGGTCCGTGCCGTGCACGCGTCCCAGCTGCCCTGGGGCGGCACGGTCGCGGTCGCGCCCGGCGCCCGGGTGCGGCAGCGGTACGTGCCGGTGCGGCGCGTCGGGCTGTACGTGCCGGGCGGCCTGGCGGTCTACCCGTCGTCGGTCGTCATGAACGTCGTGCCGGCCCAGGTCGCCGGGGTCGGGTCGTTGGCCGTGGCGTCCCCGCCGCAGCGCGACACGGGCCTGCCGCACCCGCTGGTGCTGGCGACCTGTGCGCTGCTCGGCGTCGACGAGGTCTACGCCGTGGGCGGCGCGCAGGCGGTCGCCGCGTTCGCCTACGGGTTCGCGGACGACGAGGACGGCGTGGTGTGCGAACCGGTGGACGTGATCACCGGGCCGGGCAACGTCTATGTCGCGGCGGCCAAGCGCCTGGTGCGGGGGCTCGTCGGGATCGACGCCGAGGCCGGACCCACCGAGATCGCGATCCTCGCCGACGACACCGCCGACCCCGACCACGTCGCCGCCGACCTGGTGTCCCAGGCCGAGCACGACCCGTTGGCCGCGGCGGTCCTGGTGACCCCCTCGACCGCGCTGGCGGACGCGGTCGAGGAGCGCGTCGAAGCCCGTGTGGCGGTGACGGCGAACTCGGCCCGGGCCGCGACCGCGCTGGCCGGCACGCAGTCGGCCGTCGTGCTCGTCGACGACCTCGACGCCGGGCTGGCCGTGGTGGACGCGTACGGCGCCGAGCACCTGGAGATCCAGACGGCGGACGCCGCGGCGCGGGCCGAGCAGGTCAGCTGTGCCGGCGCGATCTTCGTCGGCCCGTACTCGCCGGTCTCGCTGGGCGACTACCTCGCGGGCTCGAACCACGTGCTGCCCACCGGTGGCTCGGCCCGATACGCGTCGGGCCTCGGGGTGCACGCGTTCCTGCGCTCGGTGCAGGTCATCGACTACGACGAGCCGGCGCTCGCCGCCGTCGCGGAGCAGGTCGTGGCGCTCGCGGACGCCGAGAGGCTGCCGGCGCACGGCGAGGCCGTGCGGGCGCGCGTCCCGGAAGCCTCGTCGTGACCCGGCTGCCGCTGCGCCCGGAGCTGGCCGAGCTCGAGCCCTATGGCGCGCCGCAGCTCGACGTGCCGGTGCGGCTCAACGTCAACGAGAACCCGTACCCGCCGTCGGCGGCGGTGGTGGACGACATCGCCGCAGCGGTCCGGACGGCGGCCGCCGGCCTCAACCGCTACCCCGACCGCGACTTCACCGCGCTGCGCGTGGACCTGGCCGACTACCTCGCGGTGGAGTCGGGCGTGCGGCTGGCACCGGAGCAGATCTGGGCGGCCAACGGCTCGAACGAGGTGATGCTCCACCTGCTGCAGGCGTTCGGCGGCCCGGGTCGCACCGCGCTGAGCTTCGACCCGACCTACTCGATGTACCCGGAGTACGCGCGCGACACCATGACGGCCTGGGTGGCCGGCCGGCGTGCGGACGACTTCACGCTCGACCCCGCGGCGGCGGCCACGCTGGTGGCGCGGGTGGCGCCCTCGGTGGTGCTGCTGGCCAGCCCGAACAACCCGACCGGGACGGCGCTGCCGGCCACGACCGTGGTGGCGATCCTCGACGCCGCCCGTGACGTGCCGGGCGGGTGCGTCGTCGTGGTGGACGAGGCCTACGCCGAGTTCCGCCGGGCGGGCACGCCGTCGGCGCTCGAGCTGCTGGACGCCCACCCGCACCTGGCGGTGTCGCGGACCATGTCGAAGGCCTTCGCGCTGGCCGGCGGGCGGGTCGGGTACCTCGCCGCGGCGGCGGAGATCGTCGACGCGCTGCGCGTGGTGCGGTTGCCGTACCACCTGTCGGCCGTGACGCAGGCGGTCGCGCGTGCCGCGCTGGCCCACCGCGACGAGCTCATGGCCGAGGTCGGCACGCTGCGCCGGGACCGGGACGTGCTCGTCGCCTGGTTGCGTGAGCGGGGGCTGACCGTCGCGGACTCCGACGCCAACTTCGTGCTCTTCGGCCAGTTCCCGGACCGGCACGCGGTCTGGCAGGGTCTGCTGGATCGGGGTGTGCTCATCCGGGAGGTCGGTCCCACGGGCTGGCTGCGGGTCTCGGTGGGCACACCGGAGGAGATGGCGGCGTTCCGCGCCGCGCTGACGGAGGTGGTGGGCCTGTGAGCGGGAACCGCGTCGCTCGCGTCGAGCGCACGACGAGCGAGTCGAGCGTCGTCGTCGAGCTCGACCTCGACGGCACGGGGCGCACGGCGGTCGCCACGACCGTGCCCTTCTTCGACCACATGCTCACGGCCCTCGGGAAGCACGCGCTGCTCGACCTGCGGGTGACGGCGTCGGGGGACACCCACATCGACGCGCACCACACCGTCGAGGACACCGCGATCGTGCTCGGGCAGGCGATCCGGCAGGCGCTCGGCGACCGGGCGGGCATCGCGCGGTTCGGCGACGCCACGGTGCCGCTCGACGAGGCCCTGGCGCAGGCCGTGGTCGACGTGTCCGGCCGGCCCTACTTCGTCCACACCGGGGAGCCCGCCGGCCAGCAGTACCACCTCATCGGAGGCCACTTCACAGGGTCGCTCACCGGGCACGCGCTGGAGTCGATCGCGACGCACGCCGCGATGACGGTGCACGTCCGGCTGCTGGCCGGTCGCGACCCGCATCACATCGTCGAGGCACAGTTCAAGGCGTTCGCGCGCGCGCTGCGCGCTGCGGTCGCACTCGACCCGCGAGTGGTGGGCATCCCGTCGACCAAGGGCGCGCTGTGACCGACCCGGAGATCCACGTCCCCGACGACCTGTCCGAGCTGGACGACGAGCGCCCGACCATCGCGCTGGTCGTCACACCGGTGGCGGGCGCGCAGCCGCTCGCGGCGGCGTGCGCGCTGGCGAAGGTCGCTGCGGACGTGGTGCCCAGCGATGTCGGGGCCATCGCGGTGCTGCGCGACCCGCTGTCCGGCCGGGCGGGCGCGGCCGCCGTGTCGCAGCTGCTCCGGCAGGTGCCGGTCGTCCTCCTCGAGCGGCGGGCGTCGCAGATGTCGGCGACGCAGTGGGTCGCCGGGGAGCACGTGCGCGACCTGCCCCCGGGTCTCGTGCTGTCCGATGCCCCGGACGTGCTCGAGGAGCTGCTGCTCGACGGACGCGTCCCGTCGGCCGTGGACGGTGCCGTGACCAGCGTCGGGATGTCGAAGCTCACCGCGATGCGGGTGCTGGCGGCCCATCGGCCGCGCCGCACGGGGCCCAGGTAGCCTGGCCCCATGCCCTTCGTCGTCGTCCTCGACTACGGCTTCGGCAACGTCCGCTCCGCCGTGCGCGCGCTCGAGCGCGTCGGCGCGCAGGTCGCCCTGACGGCCGACCGCCACACGGCGCTGGAGGCGGACGGCCTCGTCGTCCCCGGCGTCGGGGCCTTCGCCGCGGTGATGGACGGGCTGCGGGCCGTGGGTGGGGACGAGATCGTCGACCGGAGGTTGGCCGGCGCCCGTCCCGTGCTGGGCATCTGCGTGGGGATGCAGGTGCTGTTCGCCGAAGGGGTGGAGCACGGCGAGCGGAGCGAGGGGCTGGGGCAGTGGCCCGGGGTCGTCGACCGGCTCGAGGCGGACGTGGTGCCCCACATGGGCTGGGCGACCGTGCGCCCGCCGCAGGGTTCGGTCCTGTTTCACGGTCTCGAGGACGAGAGGTTCTACTTCGTGCACTCCTACGCCGCGCGCACCTTCCCGCTGCGGCCGGCGGCCACGCTGCCGCAGCCGCTCGTCACCTGGGCCGAGCACGGCGGGCCGTTCGTCGCCGCCGTCGAGAGCGGGCCGTTGGCCGCCACCCAGTTCCACCCCGAGAAGTCCGGGGACGCCGGAGCGCAGCTGCTCGAGCACTGGGTCGGCACGCTGTGAGCCCGCGTCTGGAGCTGCTGCCCGCCGTCGACGTGGTCGACGGCCAGGCGGTGCGCCTGGTGCAGGGTGAGGCAGGGTCCGAGACGGGATACGGCGACGCCCTGGCGGCCGCGCTCACCTGGGCCGACGGCGGCGCCGAGTGGGTGCACCTCGTCGACCTGGACGCCGCGTTCGGCCGCGGTTCCAACGCCGGGCTGCTCGCCGACGTCACCGGCGCGCTCGTCGCGCGAGGCGTGCGGGTGGAGCTCTCGGGCGGGATCCGCGACGACGCCTCGCTGGCACGCGCGTTGGCGACCGGCGCGACGCGGCTCAACCTCGGCACCGCCGCGCTGGAGGACCCCGGGTGGACCGCCGCCGCCATCGCGGCGCACGGCGACCGCGTCGCGGTCGGGCTCGACGTCCGGGGCCGCACGCTGGCCGCCCGCGGCTGGACGCGGGAGGGCGGCGACCTATGGGAGGTGCTGGCGCGGCTCGACGAGGCCGGCTGCGCGCGTTACGTCGTCACCGACGTGACGAAGGACGGCACGCTGCGCGGCCCCAACCTCGGGCTGCTGCGCGAGGTGTGCGCCCGCACCACCGGCAAGGTGGTGGCCTCGGGCGGGGTGTCCACCCTGGACGACCTGGTGGCGCTGCGTGAACTCGTGCCGGCCGGCGTGGAGGGCGCGATCGTCGGGAAGGCGCTGTACGCGTGTGCTTTCACGCTGCCGCGGGCGCTCGACGTCGCCGGGCGGCCGTGAGCACCCCCCGGGCGCTGCCGCCGACGTCCCCGTTCGCGCACGACGACGGCACGGCTGACCCCGCGGTGACGGCCGTCCTCGCCGAGCACGCGGCGGGCCGGGCCGACGTCGCCGACGTGCTGACGGTGCTCGCCGAGGCGCGGCTGCTGGTCGCGATCCTGCCGCACGGGCGCGAGCAGGCCCCGACGGACGAGGCGTCCCGAGCGGCCTACGACCCGGGGGCGAGCGGCGCCGCGGTGGTCGGCGTCGCCGCCGGCGACGGTCGCGCCGCGATGCCGGTGTTCTCCTCGGTCGCAGCGCTGGCGGCCTGGCGCGCGGACGCCCGGCCGGTGCCGACGCCCGCCCGCCAGGCGGCGCAGGGCGCGCTGGCCGAGGGCTGGCCGGTGCTGGTGCTCGACCCTGCGGGGCCGGTGACGGTCCGGCTGCCCCGGCCCGCGGTCGTCGCGCTCGCCGAGGGCGGCCGGTGGCGCCCGGCGGTGCGCGACGGCGCCGTGGACGGTGAGGTGGTGGCGGCGGTCGCGACCGCCCTGGCCGGCATCGACGCGCTCGCCGGCTGCGACGTCGTGCCGGGCGGGCGGGGCGAGGTGGCGATCGAGCTGGCGGTGCGGGCCGGGCTGGACCGGGCCGGCCTCGAGGGCGTGGTGGCGCGCGTCAACGACGCGCTCGCGGCGGACCCGACGGTCGCGGGGCGGGTCGACTCGCTCGAGCTGCGGCTGCGGCCGGCCGGCTGACAGCGTCTCAGCGGCGGCGGCGCAGCGCCCGGGCGACGGCCGCGGCCGACGCGACGACGGTCGCGGCGCACCCCGCCACGCCGTGCTCGTGTCGCTCTCGCCCGCACCGGACGCCGTGTCGTCGTCACCCGGCGCACGTCGGCGCGGGCTGGAACCCGGTCTTGTCGTCCAGCATGGCGCGCAGGGTGCTCACCGGCACGAGGAACGAGTAGCCGGCGTCGTTCTTGGCATAGACCACCCCGATGACCTTGCCGTCGGCACCCAGCGCCGCGGAGCCGGACGATCCGGGCTCGACGCGCGCGTCCGTGACCAGGACCTGACCGAGCGTGGCGTTGAGCGGATCGGTGGTGGTGCCGATCACGTGGCCGTTCGTCACCGTCAGCTCGCCGCCCAGCGGATAGCCCACGACGGTCACCGGGTCGCCCTGGCGGGGGTCGGTAGCCGCCAGCTGCGGCGACGACGGCAGGTCCTCCTTCGTGCGCACCAGCGCGAGGTCCGCCAGGGCGGCGGTGCTGGCGGCGGTGACGTCGACGTCGTGACCGTCGTAGGTCGACACCTGGAGGCGCGCGGAGTCCTGGACCACGTGCTTGTTGGTCACGAGTGTGGTCGCCGTCAGCGCGAACCCCGAGCCCGTCGACACCTCGCCGCAGCCGACGTTGCGGATCCGCACCGCCATGCGCCGCACCGCGTCGAACCCGTCGGGGGAGAGCGCGTCGCTGCCGGCCGAGATCGTCGGGGTGGCCCGCACGGTCGGCACGGTGTCCGAGGGAATCGGGGGCGGCATCGACGGCAGTGCGGCGCACCCGGCGAGCAGCATCACGGTCGCGACGGGCAGCCACCCCCGGCGTGGCGTCACTTGGTGAGCTCCGCCTGCAGCGACGCGTTCGCGTCACGGGCCTGGCCGCAGTAGTTCTGGACGTCCTGGCGGTAGGAGGCCAGCGACTGCGGGTCGTACTGCGCGGAGTTCTCGATGTACCCGATGAGCTTCTCCTGGCCGTCGATGCAGGTCGCCAGCGCCGTGGCGACCTGTCCGGCCGCCTTGGACACCCGCGCCTGGTAGTCGGCGAGCTGTTGCTGCGTGGCCGTCTGGTCACCCAGCTGCGCCTTCTCGTCCGCCAGCTGCGTGATGCGGGTCTGCGCGGTCGTCAGCTGGTCCTGCACGGCCTGCAGCTCGGTCCGCGTCGACTCGAGGTCGGAGCGGGCCTGGGCGAGGTCGGCGCCGTGCTGCTCGGCGAGCGCCTGCCACTGCTGGGAGTGCTGCTGCCACGCGGCGTTGACGTGCAGCAGGTACCAGGTGAGCGCGCCCGATCCGGCGAGGGCCACGCCGAGGGCCACGGCGAGCACGACGACCGTCGTCCGGCGCGAGCGCGCCCTGGGCTCCGCGGCGGGCGCGGCCGCCAGGGACGTGCCGGTCGCCGGCTCCGCCGCACCCGGCGTCGTCGGGAGGTCCGTGCGGGTCACCGGCTCCCCGGTGGCGGGGGCAGCGCCTGGCAGCCACGCTGACCTGGTCGGGGGCGGCTCGGCCGCCGCGCGCCCCTGCTCGGGCGGACCAGGCCGCCAGGGTGCATCGGTCACGCCCGTCAGGATAGGCGGCGGCCGTCCCACGGCTCGAAAAGCCGTTCGGCGCCTCACCGTGCTGCGCCAGAATTGCTCCCGTGCCCCGTCGATCGCCGTACTCGGCGCTGTTCGCGCTGCCTGGCGTCGCCCGGCTGTTCGCGATCGCGTTCGTGGCGCGACTGCCGCAGGCGATGACGGGCGTGGTGGTGACGCTGCACGTCGTGACCACGCTGCACCGCGGATACGGCGAGGCCGGCCTGGTGACGGCCGTGATGACGGTCGGCATGGCGATCGGTGCTCCCTGGCGGGGTCGGCTCGTCGACCGGCTCGGGCTGCGCCGTGCGGTGGTGCCGTCGGTCGTCGTCGCCTCGCTGGTCTGGTTCACCGCCCCGCACCTGCCGTACCAGGCGCTGCTCGCAGCGGTGTTCGTCGGCGGCGTGTACTCGGTGCCGGCGTTCTCGGTGACGCGCCAGTCGCTGTCCGTGCTCGTGCCGGTGTCCCAGCAGCAGACCGCGTTCGCCGCCGACTCGGTGCTGGTGGAGCTGACGTTCATGGTCTCGCCGCTGGTCGGCGTCTGGCTGGCCACCGCGGTGTCCACCACCGTGGCGCTCACGACGACGGCGGTGGTCACCGTCGTCGGCGGCGCGCTGCTGGCCTGGGCGGACCCACCCACCCGCTCGGCGCAGGCTTCGGTCGGCGAGCCCGACCACGACCGTGGCGTGCGCGGGCTCATCACGCCGGGCATCGTCGTCGTGCTGCTGGCGGCCGTGGCGGCCGCGTTCATCCTGGTGGGCACCGACGTGGCGCTGGTGGCCGCGCTCAACGAGGCCGGGCGCGCGCGGGACATCGGCTGGATGGTGGCCCTGTGGTGCCTGGGCTCCGTGGTGGGTGGCGTGGTCTACGGCGGCCGAGCTCGTGGGGTCTCGCCGCTGGTGCTCGTCGCGCTGCTGGGAGCGGCGACCGTGCCGGCAGCCTTCGCCACCGGGCAGCCGTGGCTGGCCCTGGCGGTCGTCCTCGCCGGTGTGCCGTGCGCCGCCTCGCTGTCCGCCATCAACGCCGCGCTGGTCCGCCAGGTGCCGGAGCACCGCCGGGGCGAGGTGATGGGCTGGAGCGGCGCGACGTCCACGGCCGGCAACGCCCTCGGTGCGCCGCTCGTCGGGCTCGTCATCGACCGCGTCACGCCCGGTGCCGGGTTCCTCACCGCGGCATGCGTCGGCGGACTCGTCGCGCTCGCCGGGATCGCGGTGCTCCGCCTGGTGCGGACGCGGCGCGAAGGTGCGGCCGACGTCGGCGCCGGCACGGCGCAGGGCGCGGGCGAACCGGTTGCCGTCGGCGCGGACCTCAGCTGACGGGTCCGGTGTACTTCTCGCCCGGCCCCTCACCGGGCGGGTCGGGGAACGGCGAGGCCTCACGGAAGGCCAGCTGCAGGCTGCGCAGGCCGTCCCGCAGCGAGCGCGCGTGCTCGTTGCCGAGGTCCGGGGCGGCGGCCGTGACCAGCCCGGCGAGCGCGGTGATGAGCTTGCGCGCCTCGTCGAGGTCGCGCAGCGCGTCGCCCTCCTCCGCGAGCCCGCACGTGACGGCCGCCGCGCTCATCAGGTGCACGGCGGCGGTGGTGATCACCTGGACCGCCGGCACGTCGGCGATGTCGCGAGCGAGCTCGGCGACGTCGCCGGGGTCGGGCAGGGCGGAAGGTGTCGACATGGGTCGATCCTGCCACCGGTGCCGGCCGGGCCGTCTGGTACCCTTGCCAGTTGACTGACCTGGTGGGCGTTCGCGTCCTCCGGGTGCACAAGTGGAGTCCTTCCCACCTGGGACCGACTGCCTCGCGCTACGCGGGACGACAGGGACCGGGTTCACAGTCCGCAGCGCGCGGTTCGCCGCGTGCAGTCGTTCGGCGCGCGCCGAGCGGTGCGGCGCTTCGAGGCCTCCGCCGGTGCCCAGGGCGGAGGCCTTCCTCGTTCCCGGCGGTCTGACCGACGACATCGAGGAGCACCACATCAGCGAGCCCCGCATCAACGATCGGATCCGTGTCGCCGAGGTCCGACTCGTCGGACCCAACGGCGAGCAGGTCGGCATCGTCCGCGTGGAGGACGCCCTGCGCCTGGCCCAGGACGCTGACCTCGACCTGGTCGAGGTCGCCCCCGACGCCCGGCCGCCCGTCGTCAAGATCATGGACTTCGGCAAGTTCAAGTACGAGGCCGACATGAAGGCCCGTGAGGCTCGCCGGAACCAGACGAACACGGTCCTCAAGGAGATCCGGTTCCGCCTGAAGATCGACCCGCACGACTACGGCACGAAGCTGGGCCACGTCGAGCGGTTCCTCAAGGGCGGCGACAAGGTCAAGGTGATGATCATGTTCCGCGGGCGTGAGCAGTCGCGCCCGGAGGCCGGTGTGCGGCTGCTGCAGCGCCTCGCCGGTGACGTCGCCGAGCTCGGCTTCATCGAGTCGATGCCCAAGCAGGACGGCCGCAACATGATCATGGTGCTCGGCCCGGTGAAGAAGCGGGCCGAGCAGCGCTCGGAGGCACGCCGTGCGGCAGCCGTGCGGCCCGCCGACGACCAGCCGGCCGCGGCAGCCGCACCGGCGGCAGAGGCCGCCCCGGCGCATCCGGCCCCCCGCCCTGCCGAGGTCGCCGCGGCTCCCGCCGTGGCCGCTGCCGCCCAGCCCACCGAGGCCGAGCCGGCTCCGCGCGCTGCCGAGGCCGCTGCCGCCCAGCCGGCCGAGGCCGAGCCGGTTGCGGCCCCTGCCGGGGCCGCGCCGCGTGCGACCACCGGCGCGCCGCGTCCGCAGGCTCCGCGTCCAGCCGCTC
>JAJYSG010000056.1 GCA_021793675.1 Actinomycetes bacterium
GCCGAAGTTGACGACGGCGACGAGCTCGCCGGCGTCGTCGACGACGAGGTTGTGGGGGTGGAGGTCTCCGTGCAGCCAGGTCGGCGGGCCGCTCCACGACGGCGTTGCGGCCAGCTCGGTCCACAGCGCCAGCAGCTCCGCCGCCCGTGGCAGGGACCCGTGCCCCAGCCGGTCCCGGACGACGGCGTCCCGGCCGGTCAGTGGCCCGCCGCGCACCGGGTTCGCCGGCGCGTCGGACGGTGCCGGGAGGTGGAGTGCACGGACGAACCGGGCGAGCGGGCCGGCCAGCGACGTGCGCGCCGCCGGCGGGACGGTTCCGGCGGACCGGCCGTCCACCCAGGGGACGACGGACCACCGCCAGGGGTAGTGCACCGTCGGAGTACCGGTCCGCACGGGCACCGGGAGCACGACGTCGACCGTCGCCGCCACCCGCGCGGCGAGCACGGGGAGCCAGCGCTGCTCCTGCTCGACCAACGCGGCGGCGACCGCCCGGCGCGGAAGCCGCACAGCGAGGTCGGAGCCCAGGCGCCACACACTGTTGTCCCACCCGTTCGTGGCGAGCCGCAGCGGCAGGTGCGCGAGGTCGGGGTGCTGGTCACCGAGCAGCGCCCGGACCAGGTCCGCGTCGACGGTGACCTCCGCAGCCGGGGTGTCGGGCATACCGACCACGGTACGCGCGGGTGACGGCCCGCCGGTGCCCGTGCCGTGCCGCACCTCGCGCGGGCCTACGTGCCGCCGCCGTCCGCGCGCGTGGAGTCCCGCCGCGAGCGCCGCAGCCGGTTCCGCTCCCGGACGAGCGCTCGGATGTCCCCGGGCACCCCGAGGTGGCGCAGCTTGTCGGGGTTGGTCACCGACCGGATCATCTGGACCTGCCCGTCGAGGATGTCCAGGGACCACGCGGCGACGACGTGTCCGCCCGCGTCCCGGATGACGGCGCCGGGGTTGCCGTTGACGTCGCGCCGTTCCAGCTGGGCACCGGCGGCCAGCAAGGACGGCGCCGTGGCCACGAGGATCCGCGCTACCCGGACGGCGCCGAACGTCACGCCCTGGCCGCCGCCCTTGCCGCCACCGTCGTTCACGGTCGCGACGTCGGCCGCGAGGAGCGCCTGCAGCCCGGCCAGGTCCCCGCGGCTCAGCGCGTCGAAGAACCGGTCGGCCAGCTCCAGCCGCTTGCGCCGGTCCGCCTCGAACCGGGGCCGGCCCGACCGCATGTGCCGTCGCGCCCGGCTGGCGAGCTGGCGGCAGGCCGCCTCCGACCGGTCGACGACGGCGGCGATCTCGGCGAAGCCGAAACCGAAGACCTCGCGGAGGACGAACACCGCCCGCTCCAGGGGGCTGAGCCGCTCCAGCACGAGGAGCGCGGCCATGGAGGCGGAGTCGGCCAGGTCCGCCGCCCGTTCCGGGTCGCGGTACGGGTCGACGGACGGCTCGTCGGTGAGCAGCGGCTCGGGCAGCCACGGCCCGACGTAGGTCTCGCGACGCACCCGTGCCGAGCGCAGCACGTCGATGGAGACCCGGGTGACGACGGTGGCGAGGTAGGCCTTGGGCGAGTCGGGGCGGACTCCCGATCCGGCGTACCGCAGCCAGGTCTCCTGCACCGCGTCCTCGGCCTCGCTCACGCTGCCGAGGATCCGGTAGGCGATGGAGAAGAGCAGCGGGCGGAGCTCCTCGAACTGCTCGGCGTGCGCCATCGCCGTCCCCCTCACCAGGTCCGTTCGTCCGTCGTCCATACCCACGAGACGGACGAGGGCCGGTTGCTGTGACACGGTCACCGCGGCCGCCTCGATGTCACAGCGGAACGGCGTGCCGCGTCCTCAGGGTCAGCCCCTCGCCGCGAGGGGCACCCACCCGAAGGAGGACCCATGAACACCGCACTGTGGATCGTCGCCAGCCTACTCGCCGCCGGTTACCTCGCCGGGGGCGCGGCAATGGTCGTCCTGCCGAAGGAGCGGTTCCGCGCCATCTCCCGCAACCAGCACTACGTCGACGAGTTCAGCCCCGGCTTCATCACGGCGCTCGGCGCCGTGAAGGTCGCCGGGGCTGTCGGGCTCGTCCTCCCGGCGGTCACCGGCATCGCTCCGGCGCTGGTGCCGGTCGCCGCCCTCGGGTTCGTCCTCGTCATGACCGGGGCGACGACCGTCCGGATCGTCCGCCGGGAGTGGCGCAACGCGCTCGGTGACCTCGTGTTCGTCGCGCTCTCCGGCTTCGTCGCGTGGGGCCGGTTCGTCCCCGAGCCGTTCCTCTGACGCCGCCGGCCCCGCGATTGCGGCAGGACCTCGCCCCGGTAGCGTGGCCGCCAACCCACGGAGGAGAACCATGCCGACCACGACCAGCGCCCACGTCCTCACCGAGCCCCGCGGCACGTTCCAGCTGGTCGACGGGATCGAGCTCGACGACCCGCGCCCGGGTGAGGTCCTCGTCCGCTTCACCTCCACGGGCCTGTGCCACACCGACCTGTTCGCGCGCGACGTCTTCCACCAGCCCGACTTCCCCGACGCCGTGTACGGGCACGAGGGCACCGGCGTCGTCGAGGCGGTCGGGGCCGGCGTCACCGAGTTCGCCGAGGGCAACCGCGTGATGGCCTCCTACACCTCCTGTGGCCAGTGCCGCACCTGCCTGACCGGCCGCCCGTTCAACTGCGAGCAGTTCAACGACCTCAACTTCGCCCTCACCCGGGCCGACGGGTCGTACAAGGCCGCCCGCGCCGGCGGCCCGGTCGGCGCCAGCTTCTTCGGGCAGTCCTCCTTCGGGACCCACGGCCTCGTCGCCGCACGCGACCTGGCCAAGGTGCCCGAGTGGGTGGAGGCGGACGACGAGTACCTCCTCGGCCCCCTGGGCTGCGGCGTGCAGACGGGCGCCGGCGCGATCCTCAACGCCCTTCGGCCCGGCCCCACCGACAGCATCGTCATCGCCGGCACCGGCGCCGTCGGGCTCAGCGGCCTCATGGCCGCCGTCGCCGCGGGCGTCGGCACGATCATCGCCGTCGACGTCGTCCCGGCCCGGCTCGAGCTGGCCCGCGAGCTGGGCGCGACCCACACGGTGGACGGCCGCGACGAGGACCAGGTCGAGCAGATCCGGGCCGTCACCGGTGGCCACGGCGCGACCCACGCGTTCGACACGACGGCCGTCGGCCCCGTGCTCACTCGGCTCGTCGACGCCCTCGCCTGGGGCGGGACCCTCGGGATCGTCGGTGCCGCGCCCGGCATGTCGCTCGACCTGCTGCCGGTCATGCAGCTGGGCCGCCGGGTCCAGGGCATCGTCGAGGGCAACTCGGTGCCCCGTGTCTTCATCCCCCAGCTCCTCGAGCTGCGACGGCAGGGCCGCTTCCCGCTGGAACGGCTCGTCCAGACCTTCCCGTTCCCCGAGCTGGAGACCGCCATTGCGGCCACCACCTCCGGGGAGGCGGTCAAGGCCGTCCTCGTCCACTGAGAGACGCCTCCCTGCCCCCGGAACAGGGATGAGGGGCGACGTCGTACGCTGACCGCCGTGTCCGCCGCACCTGCGCTGCGCCCCCTCCGCCACGCCGACGCCTCCGCCGTCCTCGACGCCTTCCGGTCAGCCCCCGACATGGTCCGGCAGGGGGACGTCACGACGCCGGAGCAGGCCGAGGCGTACGTCCGCCGCCTCACCGAGCCGGGACGGCACGTCTTCGCGGTCACCGTCGCTGACCGCCTCGTCGGCTCGGTCGGGGTCCTCGTCGACGAGGAGGACCGGGTGGGCTGGGTCTGGTACTGGATGCACGCCGCGCACCGCGGCCGAGGGTGGATGTCGGCCGCCGTGGCCACGGTCGCGGACTGGGCCCTGACCGCGGGCGGCTGCGAGCGCGGCAAGTTCCTCATCGCCGGCGAGCGCGTCGACGTCCTCACCTACGGGCGGCTCGTCACCGACCCGGTGCCGGGCGGTCCGCGGCTGCTGCTGACGAGGTAGCCCGGGCGGCGCGCAGCACCGGCACCGCCGCCCGCAGGTCCTCGACCATGAGGCCGGGCTGCTCCCAGCCGGCGAAGTGCCCGCCGGCGGTGAGCTGCTCCCACCGCACGAGGTTGTTCCTCTCCCGGACGAGCCGGGGCACCGGGACGCCGAGGTCGCGCGGCATGGCGGCGATCGCCAAGGGGGTGTGCGAGGGCTCGGGCGCGCTGCCCCAGGCCGAAGCCTCCTCCTTGTAGTACCGCATCGAGGACCAGATGGTCGCGAAGTACCAGTAGTGCTCACCGTGGTGAGCATCTCGTCCCGGGAGAGGACCTCCTCCGGGCTCTCCTCCGCGGCCGACCAGTCGCGGAACCGCTCGACCATCCAGACGAGGAGCCCCACCGGCGAGTCGGTGAGCGCCGTGCCGAGGGACTGCGGGCGGCTGGACTGCACCAGGGCGTACCCGCCGAGCTCGTACTCGTACCGCAGCGCGTTCTCCACGGCGCGCGCCTCGAGCGGGTCGCCGAGGTCGGCGGTCTCGTAGGTGAGGCTCTCCCCGCCGAGGACGTCGGTGAGGTGGAGTCCGACGATGTGCTCGGCGTTGGCGATGCCCATCCTCCGGGCGATGAGGGAGCCGGTGTCGTAGCCGTGGACGACGTACCGGTCGTAGCCGAGGCGTGCCACGAGCGTGGCCAGGGCGGCGGCCGCCCGGCCGGTGTCCCACCCGACCACCGGTCCGGAGATCCCGAAGCCGGGGACGGTCGGGACCACGACGTCGAACGCCCCCGCGGCCGTGCCGCCGTGGCCCACCGGGTCCACGAGTGCGGGCACCATCGGCAGGAACTCGGTCGGTGCCCCGGGCCATCCGTGGAGGAGGAGCAGCGGCGTGGCATCGGGGTGAGCGGAGCGGACGTGGAAGAAGTGGGCGTCGTGGCCGTCGACGGTGGTGGTGAACTGGGGGATGGCGTTGATCCGGCGCTCCTGTGCGCGCCAGTCGAAGCCGTCGGCCCAGTACTCGGCGAGCTCGCGGGCGTAGTCGACTGGGACCCCGTGGTCCCAGCCGAACGTCTCGTCCTCGACCGGCCAGCGCGTCCGGCGGAGCCGGTCAGCGAGCTCGGTGAGCGACTCCTCCGGGACGTGGAGGGTGAACGGGCGGATGGCCTCGTCGTCGGTGTGCATGGTCCGACCGTAGGAAGGGATGCGGTCAGGACCCGGCCGCTATGGACGCGAGATGGAGCCGGAAGGCCCACAGGTGGACCGTCGGCGCAGGGCTGTGGTCGTGCTCGGGCGCACGGACGAAGCCCAGGGCGCGGTACAGGCCGTGGGCGGCCGTCATCTGCGGCAGTGAGGACAGCACGACCTCGCGCATGCCCTCGTCCCGGGCCCGGGCGAGGCACGCCTCGACCAGGGCGCGCGCCGCACCGCGCCGCCGTGCCGCGGGGTCGACGGCGAGCATCCGGAACTCCCCCTGCTCCCGCCGTCGGGCCACCTCCCGCCACGTCGAGCCCACCGGGCACCACGTCACGGTCCCGAGGAGCGCGCCGGCGTCGTCCTCCGCGACCCAGACCTCTGCCTCGCGGTCCCGCCGCTCAGCGTCGCGAAGCATCGCGAGGTAGAAGTCCTCGGCGCCACCCGGCGTGCCGACCAGACCGTCGGCCCGGTAGGCCGCCACGGTCAGCCGCCCGACGGCGCCGTACTCCGGGGCGCGGACGCGCCGCACGACCACACGGCTGCCGCCACCCGTCCTGCGCGCTGCCCC
>JAJYSG010000057.1 GCA_021793675.1 Actinomycetes bacterium
ACTCTCGGCCGGGGAGCGACGGGGGGCTTGTGGGCGGGACGTCGGTGCCAGCGCGGGGCACCACCGCGCATGAACCGACGCAGACACAGCTCCGTGCGCCGTGCGAGCCCAGGGACCTGCCGTGCGAGCCCAAGGACCTGCCGTGCGCGAGACTTCGGGGGTTGTTCCTCGTCTCGGCGGAGGCTTTCCCGATCCTGGCCGATCCTTCAGCGGCATGATGGTGACGCGGGGTCGGGCGCCGGCCCAGACGCCCGCGCTGCGCACCAGGCTGCCCTCACGCTCCGTGCGCCTCGTGGTACGCCTGCTGGACGTCCTGTGCGATCCGCCCGCGATCCCCGACCTCGTACCCGTTGTCCCGGGCCCACTCGCGTATCCGTGCCGGATCCACGCCGTTGTCCCGGGCCGGACCCACGCCTACCGGACCCAGCGCCACGCCCCCACCGGGCGGACCCACGTCTCCTGCCTGCAGCGGTGCCGGGTCGCGCAGGTAGGTGACCTGCACCTCGGGCCGTCCCAGGGACGAGGCCAGCTCACCGACGCGCTCGTGGTGCGTGAGCAGCACGACCTGCGTGGTGGCGGACAGGTCGGCCAGCACGCGTAACGCCGCGGCGGTGCGCTCGTCGTCGAAGGTCAGCAGCACGTCGTCGAGCAGGACCGGAGCGAGCGCCCGGCCGGCGGCGGCGTACTCGGACTGGCGCTGGGCGATGCCGGCCAGCCGCAGTGCGAGGAACACCTGGTCGGCCGTGGCCTCGGACAGGCCGGGCAGCCCGCCGTGGTCGCGGTCGTCCCGGCGGCGCACCTGCAGCCGTTTCTCGGCGTGATCGGCTCGCAGCCCGACGTACCGGCCCTGCGTCAGGTCGGCCAGCAGACGCCCCGCGTGCTCGAGCACCTGGCTGGTCTGGCCGCTGCCGATCCGATCGACCTGCGCGGCCAGGAGGCGGCGTTGCAGCTGCGCGACGGCGTACCGCCGGGCGGTCTCGGCCACCTCGGCCAGGGACTCCTCGGCGACCGCCCGGGCGTGCGCGGCCGAGGTCCGCTGCTCCAGGGTGATTTTCTGCTGCTCTGCCCGGCCGACGTCCGCCCTGCGGTCCTGCTCCTCGGCGGTGAGCCGGTCGAGTTCCCTCTGCGCAAACTGGTACGCCAGTTCCAGAGACTCCGCGCCCGCGCCCGCGCCCGCGTCTGTGCCGGACTCGAGCTCGGCGACCGACAGATCGAGCTGAGCGGCCAGCGGGACGAGCCGAGCGGTCAGCTCGTCTCGGGTCCTGGCCAGCTCGACCAGCCGCTGTCCTCGTACGGCCGCGGCGTCCAGCCCCGCCCGATCGCCCCCCTCGGGTGTGGCGATCACCCCGCAGGCGGCGACCAGCGCGTCCAGTCGCGCCTGGGCCTCGCCCACCTGGGAGCGGGCCCGGTCCTCCTCCCGGGCGGCCTGGTCGATCTGGTCGGCGAGCAACGAGGCCGACCGGGCGTGCTCCCGGCTGGCTTTGACCCGCTCCCACAGCCGCTCCACCCGGGGCCACACGCTGCCGTCGGGTCCGGGCGCGTCCCCGCCGTCGGGTCCGGGCGCGTCCCCGCCGCCGGGTCCGCTGCCGACGAGGTGCACCAGCTCCTCGACCCTGCCTACCGTGTGGGCCACCATGGCGTCCAGGCCCGCGGCCTGGGCGGCGAGCTCTTGGCCCTGGGCGAGCGCGTCGGCCGCGGCCCGCGCCCCGTCGCGGCGTACCGGCCACTCCGGGACACCGAGCGTCTCGTTCAGCCCGGCCGCCTGCAGCAGCCCCGCCCACTCGTCCTGCCACTGGTCCAGCGCGGCCATCGCCTGCTCGTGCACGCGGCGCCGGGCGCGCACCGCGTCGAACGCCTTGCCGCGCACCTCGCGCCGCGTCGCGTCCTGCCGGACGTCCACCACCAGCGACCGGCCCAGCGCCACGAGCCGCTCGGCGTCCTCGGTCGGTGCCAGACGTCCCGCCTGGGTCAGCAGCTCGGCGACCAGCGAGGCTCGCTCGGCGACCCGCGGGGTGAGCACGACGCCTCGGTCCCGCGCTGCCAACCACGCGGTGTGCGCCTGCTGGGCCTCGGACAGCCGGGCCAGCACGAGCTCGGACTGCTCCAGATCGGGTACGGCCACCTGGCGTGACGCCCACACGGTTCGCCACCGCTCCTCGGCCGCCTCGACCGCGGCCTGCGCGTGACCCGTCGTGACCCGGGCCTGGTCGGTCTGGGCGGCGAGCTGGTCGCGCTGCCGGGCGCGCTCCGTCGCCTGGGCCTGCGCGACCGCCGTCGCGACCGCCTGCGCGAGCACCGCCTCGGCCGCGTCGTCGGTCCCCGCCAGCGCGCGGTCGAGCTCCTCGGCGAGCTCGAGCCGCTCGCTGGCGCCCAGGGCTACCGGGTCGGCCACCCACTCGGTGCGCAGCCGTTCCCAGGTGGCGTCACGTCGAGCGCGGGCGTCGGCCAGCCGTTCCTGTTCAGCTGGTACGACCGTGCCACGATGTTCGTCGTCCACCGCCGCCAGCTCGGCCTCGAGGCGCTCGTGCTCGCTCTGCGCCGTACGCAGTCGTTCGCGGGCCGTGCGCAGACCGGTACGGGCATCGTCGGACTCGGCGACGCCCGGCAGGCTCGGTGGGACCAGCCTGTCCGGGTCGAGCGCGCGTGCGTCGACCAGCGCGTTGCGCCGAGTCGCGGTGGCGTCGGCCTCGGCCTGCTGGGCCTCGTCCCGCTCGCGCAGCGCGTCGGCGAGCCCGTCGACCGCCGTGGCCAGGGCCGCCTCGTCGAGCTCGAGGGGCAGCTGCGGGGCCGGGGTCCGGTCAGCGTCGGCCTCGGCGGCCACCAGCTCGTCGGCGGCGGTGCTGGCCTGCCGGTCGAGCTCGACGTACCGCTCGGCGTGCCGGTCGAGGCGGGCGATCACGTCGGTGGGCAGCCGGACCCGATCGACGGCCTCGGCCAGCTGGCCCGGGGACGCCTCCGGCGGGCACTCGACGCCGAGTCCGAGCAGCGCGCCCCTGGTCTCGGTGAACGCGGCCTGGGCCTGCCCGTGCAGATCCTCGGCCCGGGTAGCCGCATCCAACGTCGTGGACTTCTCCTGCCAGAGCTCCTCGGCCTGGTCGGCGACCTCGAGCAGCTCAGGCTCGACCGTCACCTCGGCGTGCTGCTGGTCCAGGCTGGTCCGTCGGGCCGCGGCCTGCCGTTGCTGCCCCTCGGCCTCGGCGAGCAGCCGTGCCGCCTCGGCGTGCTCGGCCAGCTGCCCGGCGTCCAGAGCCGGCCCCTGCTCGGTGATCGCCCGCCGCTCGGCCTCGGCGTGGTGCAGCTGTGAGGAGGTCTCGGCGGCACGACGCCGGGCGCCAAGGATCTCCCCGCGTCGGCGCGCCTCGAGTACCTGCCGGCTCGCCTCGGTTGCGCGGCGACCCGCTTGCTGGACCTCCTGCTGGGCCCGGTCCACGTCCTCGGCCCTGGTGATCGCGTGGTGCAGCGCCGTCTCGGCCTCGTGGTACCGGGCCAGGCTTGTACGGACGAGCACGTTCTTGCTGCCCTTGTGGGGCTTGTAGAGCTGGTCGGCCTCGGTGGCGAGCTCCTTCAGCAGGCCGGTGACGTCCAGGCCGGTCTGCGCCTGGAACACCAGCTCGGCCAGGTCTCCGGTGCCGTCGAACACGTCGCGTCCCCCCGCGCGCAACCCCTCGTGGTCCAGTCCGAGCTCGCGCAGCCACCGGTCCCGGGCCTCCCGGTCGGTCTCGATGGACAGCCCCGCGGGCAGTGGCGAGCCGTCGGCGCTCGCCAACCCGCGGCCGGTCCGTACGACCTGGTGGCGCACCTCGCCGTCGCAGATCTCGGCACGTACCTCGAGACTGGGACGACCGTGCACGAACACCTGCTCGGAGCGCAACGGGACTCCCCACAGCAGGTCGGCCAGTGCCGAGCGTGCGGTGGTCTTGCCGGCCTCGTTCACCCCCACGACCACGGCGAGCTGCCGGCCCAGCTCGATCTCCAGCCCGGTGAACGCCCCGTACCGCTCGAGCACCAGCCGGGTCACGGATCTCACGCGGCGCTCCCCACGCTCACGCGGCGCCTCCGCCAGCCAGCCGTGCGTCGAGCATCCGCGCGGCCTCGTCCAGCAGCTCGCGCAGCGTGCCCGGGTCGCCCAGGTCCAGCTGCTCGGTCACGTCCGCGCCCAGCTCCCGGCGCAGCGCGGCGAGCTCGGTACGCAACCGGCCAGGATCGGCCCCCCACTCCTGCGCGGTCGCAAGCACTCCGGCGCGCAGCCCCTCGTCGGCCGGGTCCGCGGCCATCGGCTCGGTCACCTGGACGCGGACCCGTTCCACGGCCGCGCGTCGCCGCTCGGCCAGCAGCCGGATCTCGGTCTCGATCCGATCGGTGTCCACCAGCTCGGCGGCGGCTGGGGTGCGTCCGGTCAGAGTGATCCGGGTAACCACCGGACGTCCCTCGGACTGGTCGACCTCGTCGGCCAGCGCCGTATCGATCGCGTCGAGGACCTCCTCCAGACTCTGTGGGACGGACACGTCCAGCGCCAGGTGAGCCCAGCGGGCCGCGTCCAGGGCGTGGAACTCCAACCGGGCCGGCTGCCCCGGTTCCACCTCGACCAGCAACGCGCCCTTCGGCCCGGTCTCCCGCGGGTGGCGGCCTTGCAGGTTCCCGGGGAACGCGACGGTGGTGGCTCCGCTGGCCAGCGTCTCCCGCGTGTGGACGTGCCCCAGGGCCATGTACTCGTACCCGAGAGCGGTCAGGTCCGCCACGCTGCACGGCGCGTAGGTGTCGTGCCCGGGGCGGCCGGTCACCGCGGTATGCAGCAGCCCGACGTTGACCAGCCCGGGGACCCGCCGTGGGTAGGCGGCGGCCAGGTTCTCGGTGACGTCCCGGCGGGCGAACCCCTGGCCGTGCACCGCCAGGCCGAGGTCATCGACGAACGAGGTGCCGGGGGCGTCCCTCGGCAGCGCCGTCACACCGGTCGGCAGCCGGAGGGTACGGGTGATCGAGGAGGCGGCGTCGTGGTTGCCGGAGACGAGGAAGACCCGCATGCCCGCATCGACCAGCTGGCTCATCTGCTGGATGAAGAATGCTCCGGTGGCGTAGTCACGCCAGTCGCCGTCGTAGATGTCCCCGGCGAGCAGGACGGCGTCGACCCGCTGGGTGGTTGCGAGCTCCACGAGGTTGCGAGTGGCCTGCCGGGTCGCCGCGCGCAGCTGCTCGGCCAGGTCGTCGTCCTCGAGCCGGGACAGGCCGCGCAGCGGGGAGTCGATGTGCAGGTCGGCCGCGTGCAGCAGCCTCACGATCCCCTCCCTCGAGGTGCCCCGACCCCGCGAGCCTAATGGATGCCACGCATGACCCGGCGCGCGCTCACCGCCCGCAGCACACCGATCCGGACGTCTCGGCAACGGCCTCTGCCCCCGCGTCGGCCAGCACCGTGTAGAACTCCCATCGCCCGGTCCCCTCGGCCTCGACCCATACCTTGTCCTGCACCGCATAGCAGCAGGTGGTCCCGTCCTCCACCTGGATCGGCAGGCCGGCGTCGGTCAGGCGACGGGTCGTGTCGACGACCTCCGCGGTGGTGGCCACCTCGACGCCCAGGTGGTTCAGCGTGCCGCCGGCACCGGGGTTCTCGATGTCGTCGACGTTGAGGGCGAGCTGGACGCGGGGCA
>JAJYSG010000058.1 GCA_021793675.1 Actinomycetes bacterium
TCCGATCTCTCGCCGCGACGCTCACCTGTGCGACCGCGTGCGTCAGGTCGTCGCCGTCCACCACGCCGGCCACCGGTGGCATCACCGGGAGGCTGGGGTACTCCTCGACCGGCATGGTGAGCAGCGTGAAGCGGCTGGCGCCGCACGTGATGACGACCTTCGTGCCATCGAGCTGCACGTCGACCGGCTTGTCCGGCAGGGAGCGCGAGATCTCGGCCAGCAGGCGGCCCGAGACGAGGACCGTGCCGGCCTGGGTCACATCGGCGGGGATCTGCGAGCGCGCCGACACCTCGTAGTCGAAGCTCGAGAGCTCGATGGTGCCGGTGGTGTCGGCGGCGATGCGCACGCCCGCGAGCACCGGGACCGGCGGCCGCGTCGGCAGCGTGCGGGCCGTCCACGTCACGGCGTCCGCCAGGACGTCGCGCTCGACCCGGAACTTCATGTTTCACCTCTTCGTCGTGCCGCCGCGGTGGTCCCGCGCGTCGGCCCTGACCAGACACGAGCCTTCCGGGGAACACTACGGGATGGGGGTGACGCGGCAGGGCCGCCTCCCCGCCTCGATGGTGTCATTCGTCGGCCATGGAGAAGGTTCGTTGTCGTCATCGGCGTTGTGGGTTGTGTGGATGAGGGGCTCCGGTGCAGGTGGCGTCGCGTGGCGGGGTGTGGATGCCGCTGTGCGCGCTCCGGGCGCTCCGGTGGACGGGGGTGGATGGCGCGGAGTGCGACCCCGGGTATCCACGGGTGAGTGCGTGGACGTCCACATGATCTGGACGCTCGTCCACTGTCGTCCACAGGCGTGTCAACAGGTGTGAACAATCGTCCCATCGAAGCCTCAGGCGTCGGTGGAACGTTCCCGCGCCGGGGGTCCTCGCGTGGGCGTCGGCGGCGCCCACGGGACAACGGGGCACGTCATCACGCCGTGACGCGCGTGGCGGTGCCGTCACCCGAGCGGCTCAGCGCCCAACGGGCGGGTGAGGGCACCCGTCCCCCGAGAGGCCCGGCTCAACGCTCTTTCCCCAGGTTTTTCCACAGCCCGTCGGGCCAGTTGTGGATGGAGCTAGAGGCGGTTCTGCTGCTTGATCCGGTTGGTCAGCTCGGTGACCTGGTTGTAGATCGAGCGACGTTCCGCCATGAGCTCGCGGATCTTCCGGTTGGCGTGCATGACGGTGGTGTGGTCGCGCCCACCGAATGCCTGGCCGATCTTCGGCAGCGACAGGTCGGTGAGCTCGCGGCACAGGTACATGGCGATCTGCCGGGCCGTGACGAGTACCCGCGACCGGCTCGAACCGCACAGGTCTTCGATGGTGAGGCCGAAGTACATGGCGGTCTGGCCGATGACGATGGTGGCCGTGATCTCCGCGGTGTCGTCGTCCGTGATGAGGTCCTTGAGGACGATCTCCGCGAGCGACATGTCGACCTGCTGGCGGTTGAGGTTGGCGAATGCCGTGACGCGGATCAGCGCACCCTCGAGCTCGCGGATGTTGCTGCTGATCTTCGATGCGATGTGCTCGAGGACGTCGTCGGGCGCCTTGAGCCCTTCTGAGCCGGCCTTCTTGCGGAGGATGGCGATGCGCGTCTCGAGGTCGGGCGGCTGGACGTCCGTGATGAGGCCCCACTCGAAGCGTGAGCGCATCCGGTCCTCGAAGCCGTTGAGCTCCTTCGGCGGCAGGTCGGAGGTGATGACCACCTGCTTGTTGGCGTTGTGGAGCGTGTTGAAGGTGTGGAAGAACTCCTCCATCGTCTGTTCCTTGCCCTGCAGGAACTGGATGTCGTCGATGAGGAGGACGTCCACCTCGCGGTAGCGGCGCTGGAACGCGCCCGCCTTGCCCTCGCCGATGGAGTTGATGAAGTCGTTGGTGAACTCCTCCGAGTTCACGTACCGCACGCGGATCGTCGGGTAGAGGCTCTGCGCGTAGTGCCCGATCGCATGGAGGAGGTGCGTCTTGCCCAACCCGGAGTTGCCGTAGATGAACAGCGGGTTGTAGGCCTTCGCGGGAGCCTCGGCCACCGCGAGTGCGGCCGCGTGGGCGAAGCGGTTGGACGAGCCCGGGACGAAGGTCTCGAACACGTACTTGGGATTGAGCCGGGCCGGCTCCGCCGGGGAGCGCCGACCGGCGGGGGCCGGCTGGTCGGCCCCGCCGTGCGGGTACGACGATGTGGGCCGGGCAGGCGCGACGGGTTCCGGGAGGGCTGCCGGTGCCGGAGTGATCACCGGGGCCTGGTCGTCGAGGTCCGGGTCGACCGAGACCGCGAAGCGGGCCTCCCGTCCGATGGCCTCCGACAGCGCACGCGTGACCTCGGTCCGCACGCGCGACTCGAGATAGTCCTTCGTGAAGTCGTTTCCCACCGCGAGCAGCAACGTGCCGTCGAAGAGGCCGAGCGGCCGGGCGAGGCGGACGAAGGCGAGCTGGCGCGGCGTGATGTCGGGGCTGGTGCCCAGCTCGGCCACCACGTGACCCCAGATCTGGCCCAGGTCGTCGGTCACGCTCACCCCTGCTATCGGTCCTCGGACGTCGGAGAGTCGCGTCCGCTCACACTCATCCACACACTTGTCCACATCTGTGTGCGGATCGGACAGACCTTCGCCCTGCGCGTGCTGATCGTGACCTGCCAGACGCGGCGGCCGCGGGGTGGAGACGCAACGACCACAGATCGTAGTGGCCCTGGCGGCGCGGGACGAGTAGGTCGGCGCGATCCCGTCGCGCGGACCGGCGTGTCGACTGGACACCCGAGGGGATTTGACCCTCTCGGGCGGCGCGGCGTAACGTGATCGAGCCTTGTTGACGGCTCCCGTTTGCGCGCCTCGATGCCATCGCCCTCGGTCGTTCACCGAGATCGAGACCGTTCGAGCACCCCAGTAGTCCTGGGACCGTCCAGCCCGGCACCCTGACCTGCTCCATCCGTCCGCGCACCACGCGGGCCAGTCCCGGGGAGACATCTCGTGACCAAGCGGACCTTCCAGCCGAACAACCGGCGCCGCGCCAAGACCCATGGCTTCCGGCTTCGCATGCGTACGCGTGCCGGGCGTGCCATCCTCGCCGCGCGGCGCCGCAAGGGCCGCGCGGAGCTGTCGGCCTGACGCATCTCGCTCGGTGTTGCCCCGCGCGCACCGGATGCGCCGCGGCTCGGACTTCGAGCGGGCGGTGCGCCGGGGCACGCGCGGTGGCCGGGAGTCCCTCGTGGTGCACCTGACGACCTCGACCGACCCGGAGCCTGTCGGCCCCGTGGTCGGTCTTGTCGTGTCACGGGCCGTGGGCAACGCCGTGACGCGGAACCTGGTCAAGCGTCGGCTCCGGTCGCTGGTGCGCGAGCGGTTGACGGAGCTGCCGCCGCGGTCGCTCCTTGTTGTGCGGGCGCTGGCTCCGGCGGCCGACGCCGGATATGCGGGCCTCGGCGCCGACCTCGATGCGGCGCTCGCGGTGGCGGCCCGCCGGTCACGGGAGCGGTCACGATGAACGGTGTCATGCGCGGCGCGCGGTTCGTCGTGCGGCTGCCCGCCCGGGCCGGGCTGCTACTGCTGCGGGGCTACCAGCGGTACGTCTCCCCGATGCGCCCCGCGACCTGCAAGTACTACCCGTCGTGCTCGCAGTACGCCGTCGTCGCCATCCAGCGGCACGGGCTGCTCCGCGGCACGGGTCTCGCCGCCTGGCGGCTGCTGCGGTGCAACCCGTGGAGCCGTGGCGGCGTTGACGACGTGCCACCCCCGCGCGAGCGGCACGAGCACCACCGTCCTGCCGTGGCCGGCGCCACGCACTGATCTCCGAGGAGACCTGTTTCGATGAGCTGGTTCGACAGCCTGCTGTGGCCGATCATGATCGCGGTCGCGTGGATCATGACGACCTTCCACTCGCTGTTCTCGGCGATCGGCCTGGACCCCGCCGGCGGGGCTGCCTGGGCGCTGTCGATCATCGGGCTCGTCATCGTCATGCGGATCGCGCTGATCCCGCTGTTCTTCCGTCAGATCAAGGCGTCGCGCGGCATGCAGCTGATCCAGCCTGAGCTGCAGGTGATCCAGAAGAAGTACAAGGGCAAGACCGACCCGGCGTCTCGCGAGGCGATGAGCCGGGAGACGATGGAGCTGTACCGCAAGCACAACACGAACCCGTTCGCGTCGTGCCTTCCGATCCTGCTGCAGTCCCCGATCTTCTTCGCGCTGTTCCGCGTGCTGAACAGCCTGACGCTGCTGTCCCAGGGCAAGTACGCGAACGGGTCCAAGACGCACATCGGCACCCTGACGCAGTCGCTCGCGGCCCAGGCGGAGAGCGCGAAGATCTTCGGTGCGCCCCTGTCGGGCTCGTTCATGCAGGCGCACGGCAACGTGCGGATCCAGATCGTCACAATCCTTCTCATCGTCGCCATGTCGGTGACGACGTTCACCACGCAGCGCCAGCTGACGATGAAGAACATGCCGAAGGCGGCGCTGGAGGGGCCGATCGCGCAGCAGCAGAAGCTCCTGCTCTACGTGATGCCGCTGATCTTCGCGTTCTCGGGCGTCAACTTCCCGATCGGTGTCCTCATCTACTGGACCGTCACGAACATGTGGTCGATGGGCCAGCAGTTCTACACGATCCGGCGCATGCCGGCCCCGGGCTCCGAGGCGGAGCGGCTGTTCAAGGAGCGGCAGGCTCGGAAGGCAGCGGAGCGGGGAACCCCGCTGACCGTGGCCGACGAGAAGCCGGTCATCGACGAGCGGCCGCGGTCCGGGCAGCGGCAGCAGCCCGTGCGCAAGGACCGGCAGAAGGCCCGCCCGACCATGGCGGGTACCGCCGGCGGTCCCGACGAGGCGGGCATCGTGGCCGAGGTGGCGCCAGACCTGCCTGCGGCTGACGAGGGCACCGCTGCGGCCGGCACAGGGAGCGCCCCGGGGGCGAAGAGGCCGTCGGCGGCCCGTGGTACGCCGGGGGCGAGTGGCTCGCTGGAGATCCCACCGGCGAAGAAGAAGCGGAGCGGTCCGAGCACCGGAACGGCGGGCTCGACGAAATGACGGGAGACGACGAGACGATGAGCGCCACCATGCCGGAGGGATCCGGTGACGCTGCGCTGGCGAGGCGGCTGGAGGAGGAGGGGGAGATCGCGGCCGACTACCTCGAGGAGCTCCTCGACATCGCGGATCTGGACGGCGATATCGAGATCGATGTAGATCACGGTCGAGCCGCGGTGGAGATCGTGTCGGAGAACCCGTCCGATCCCGCGCTCAAGCGGCTCGTGGGCCCGGATGGTGAGACGCTCGAGGCGCTCCAGGAGCTGACGCGCCTTGCGGTACAGGTGAAGACGGGTGACCGGAGCCGGCTGATGCTCGACGTCGCCGGCTACCGCGCGGGGCGCAAGGCGGAGCTGACGCGGTTGGCTGAGCACGCCATCGATCAGGTGCGGGCTTCGGGCGCGCAGGTCGAGATGGAGCCGATGAACCCGTTCGAGCGGAAGGTCGTGCACGACGTGGTGGCGGCCGCAGGTCTCGTGTCCGAGTCGGATGGGCAGGAGCCCTATCGATACGTCGTGGTCCGTTCGGCCTGAGCCATGTTTCACGTGAAACGGCGGGTCCCGACGGGACCCGCCGTTTCTGTCT
>JAJYSG010000059.1 GCA_021793675.1 Actinomycetes bacterium
TTCCGATCTGTGCCACGCTCGGCGGAGCGGCACCGCCCTCCTGGTGGCGCCCCGAGTGGAAGGACCGGGTATGGAGATCATCGGCCTCATCATCTTCGGCGCCGTCATCGGAGCGCTCGCACGCCTCTTCATGAAGGGGGAGCAGAACCTCGGGATCCTCTGGACGATCATCCTCGGGATCGCCGGTGCCCTCGTCGGCTACTGGCTGGCCGGCATCCTCGGCGTGGAGGACACCCGCGGCATCGACTGGATCCGGTGGGCCATCTCCGTCGTGGCTGCCATCGTCTTCATCGGCATCTACCTGGGCATCACCAACAGGGGCAGCGCCCGCCGCTGACCGGGGGAGACGCCGACCGGTCCCTCCCGGGTGACCGGTCGGCGTCCGGCTGCCGTGACCGGTACCGGTCACCCGTAGACTTCCTGCGCCCGTCGTCGTGGAGGTGCAGGTAAGACATGGTGCGCAGGAGGTGGGTGGCGCCGCTGCTGACAGCCGCGGTGCTCGCCGTCGTCGGGTGCGGGTCCGCCGAGACCCCATCCGGGCCCGCCCGGACACCGGGCCCCGCGGCCACCACGGCCGTGCCGCCGCCGGCCGTCGCCCCCAAGCCGGTGGACGTCGCCGTCGTCGTCGAGGGGATGCCCGCCGACGTGCGGGTCGGGCCCATGGTCAACGTCGACGAGGACCACGCCGTCCTCGTGCTCGACGCCGTGATCCCGGACGACCCTCCGCTGCAGGCCAGCGCCCGGCCGTGGGAGAACGTCCCGGCGACGGAGCACCACCCCTACGGCGCGCTCATGGGCCGCCTGCTCGTCCTCGACCTCGGCGCCGGCACGGTCGAGGAGCCGCTCGACGTCGGCGGTTTCACGGCGAGCAGCTGGTACCGCCGCGACGAGGGGCGCCATGTCGGCTACGCGGCCTACGGCCGGCAGGAGGCGGACACCGTCGCCGTCCTCGTACCCCACGGCGACGTCGTCGAGGTCCCCGTCGTCGACCTCGCCCACCTCACCGCCGAGGGTGGCGCGCGCGACCCGAAGGCGGTGCTGGAGGCAGGGCAGTGGCTGCTCGAGGCCGACCCGGCGCTCGGCCGGGAGCGTGGGCAGCTGACCGTGCAGCGCATGGCGCTGGAGGTGGTCGCCCGTGACCACGCCGGCACCGTGGACGTCGCCGCCTCCGCCGAGGGCACCGTGGTCCGCATCACCGCGCAGGCCCTGTTCGAGGACGGCTCGGCGGAGCCGGCCGCCGGTTCCGACGCCGCGCTCGACGCCGTCGTCGCCCAGCTGGAGGAGAGGCGTTTCGAGGAGGTCCGAGTCGCCGTCCCGTCCGGGCACGACCTACCGGCGGACACCGCCCACGAGCGCGGTGAGGCCGTGCTGGAGCGGCTGCACCGGCTCACCGACCTCAGCGGGCTCAGCGGCGCCGAGGTCGAGGCGATCCCGGGCGGAGGTCGGAGCGCTGCCGGCCCGGAGCGGATCGAGGTCCACCTCCGGGGGGCGGCCGGCGGCACCGTGCCCCGCATCGCGCCGTGGGGCGGGCCGGAGCTGCCCGAGCCGACCGGACCGGTCGTCGCGGCGCCCGGTCCGGCCGAGGTGGAGCTCGGGGAGGACGCGCCGGTGGCGGTCGCGCTGGAGGAGGTGCGCGAGGTCGGTGACCTCCTCGTCGGGCGGGTCCTCGTCACCAACACCGGTGCCGAGCGGATCCGCTCGGTCGAGGAGTACTTCACGCGCGGACGTGCCGACGACGCGCGCGAGGGGTCCCGCTTCATGCGGCGGACCGACGCCTTCGCGCTCACGGTGGCGGGCACTCGGTACTTCCCGGTGGAGTACCCGGTGTGGGACCGGTACATGGCCCTGGCACCGCCGCAGCGGCAGGACCTCGCCCCCGGTGACACCTACGTCGCGACGGTGGTCTGGCCCCGGGTCCCGGGAATGTCCGTCGTGCTCGACGTCGCAGGCCGGGAGGGCGGGTACCGCACGCCGGACGTGCGGGTCACCGACGTCCCGGTGCGGTAGCGGCTCAGCGGCCTCCGCCGCCTCCACCACCCCCACCCCCGCCGGAGAAGCCACCGCCGCCGGACGAGCCGGAGCCGCCCGAGGAGCCCGGTGTGGCGGACAGCGTGGTGCTCGCCGTCGTCGCGAACCCGCAGACCGAGCGGCCGAGGTCGGTGAAGCCCGGCGTGCCCAGGCCGGAGGAGTCCGCGCCGGTGTACCAGTCGGGGCGGGCCGGCTCGACCCCCTGCGCCTCGAGCTCGGCGAAGAGCCGCGCCCACCGCTCGGCGACGCCGTAGACGATGGCGTACGGCAGGTAGCGGGAGAAGACGTCCTCCCCCTCCTCGAAGCGCAGCTGGTGCGCCTCGGCGGTGGCGAGGTACCGGCGGAAGCTGCGGGACTGCTCGTACAGGGCACGGCCCTCAGCCGTCCGCTGCCGGGCGGCCCGCCGCGTCGCGGCCGCGACCCCGTACCCGGCGGCCGCGACGAGGGCGCCGACGGCCGCGAGGAAGAGCTCGGCGAGCAGGCCCGCCGACCGCGCGGAGTGGAACACGAAGTACCCGAGGACGACGGCGCCGACGACGCCGGAGACCGTGAACCTGCGACGCCTCCCCAGCGGGACGGGACGGCGGAACAGCCCGCGTGCGTCGAGTTCCGCGGCGAGCCCGCGGCGTGCCTCCTCCGTCGTCCGGTGGAGGTCGTGGCGCAGCTGGGAGAGCCGGACCGTACGGCGTGCCCCGAAGATCCCGGTGAGCAGGGTGTGCTCGTCCGGGCTGAGCTCGTCCCGCCGCCGGGCCGTGCGTGAGCTGTCCACGAGCGTCCAGTCGGTCGGTCGCCCGCGTCGGTCCCTGCTCACCTCCCGGATCCGCAGGTGCCCGCGGACCGCGAGGTCGACGATCGTGGCGGTGACGTGGACGGTCGTGACCCGGGCGTCGTGGAGCGCACCGACGAGGCCGGGGCGCAGCCCGTCCGGCGGCGTGAAGCGGACCGCGACCACCGGCGGCCGACCCACCCGCTCGATTCGCGCCGGGTTCCCCGGGGCGGCCAGGACCCCCGGCGGCAGGTGCGCGAAACGCAGGTCCCGACCGCGCAGCACGCGGAGGGCGCCGTATGCCAGCAGTCCGGCGAGGGCGAGAGCAGCCAGTGGCGCGGCGTGTTCCCAGACGAAGCCCGCAGCCGTCGCCGCCGGGCCGCTGCCCGCGGCGAACGGTGCCGGGCGGTCGGTGAGGATCGGCGCGATCTCGCCGAACGTCCCGGGCGGGAAGGCGGCCAGCACCGTCATCCCGGACCCTGGGTCGAGGTCGGTGCTCGACCAGGCCACCCCTCCGCCGTCCACCTGTCGGGTCTCGCACGGCGTGGTCGAGCCGTGGGGCCCCGTGTAGCAGGCATGCTCGACGACGCCGGTCGGCCCCCGCACCGTGACCGTCGCCCAGTCGATGGGCACCGCCCAGTCGTGGCCGGTGGCGTTCCAGTAGAGCTCGTCCCGGTCCGCCACCTCGGGGTCGTCCCGGATGGCGTTGAGGGCGCCGGAGACGCTGTAGGTCAGCCGGTAGACCTGGAGCCCGGTCCGGCGGTCGTCCGAGCCGTCCGGCGCCCCGACGTCCACCCGGACACGCGCGCCCTCGTCGCGGACCCAGACACCCGTGGGCGCACCCGTCGGGCTCGCCGCCGCGAAGTCGCCGTACTCGTAGACCCGCACCTTGGACCGGTCCGGCTCATGGTCGAACCGGGAGTCGAGCACCCGGGTGAGGCCGAGGCCGTGCCGGGCGCCGAAGTCCCAGTGGTAGGTCTCGGTGACCGCCAGCGTGCCGTCCGGCCGGACGTCGATCCGGATCGACAGCTTGCGGATGACGTCGGAGTCCGCTGCGGACGCAGGGAGCGGGAGCAGGAGGACGGCGGCCAGCGCGAGGCCTGCGACGGCGAGCACCCGGACGGCGCGGGTGAGCGGAGCAGCCGCGGGGGGACGCGCCGCCCGCTCAGCGGCCACCGCCGCCTCCGCCGCCCCCGCCGCCGCCGGAGAACCCGCCCCCGCCGCTGCTCGACCCGGATCCGCCGGAGGAGCCCGGTGTGGCGGACAGCGAGCTGCTCGCCGACGTGGTGAACCCCGACAGCGCCCGCCCGAGGTCGGTGAAGCTGCCGCCGCCGAAGGTCGCCGTGCCGACGTACCACGTCGGTCGCTGGACATGGACACCCTGCGCCTCGAGCTCGGCGAAGATCGCGGCCCAGCGCTCGGCGACCCCATAGACGATGGCGTACGGCAGATAGCGGGAGAAGATGTCCTGCCCCTCCTCGAAGCGCAGCTGGTGCGCCTCCGCCGTCGTGAGGTAGCGCTCGAACCCGCGGGACTGCTCGTGGTAGGCCCGGCCCGCTGGGGTGCGCCGCCAGCGGGTCTTCGCCGTCCACGCCACGGCGACCCCGAACGCGACGAAGAACCCGACGGCGATGAGCAGGAGGAAGTTCGCCGAGTCCGGCAGGGTGTTCAGCGTCATCCCGAAGAGCATCGGGAAGCCGAGGAGCAGGAGCAGGGTGAACATCACGCGGCCCACCCGGTATGCCCGCGACGGCTTGAGCGGCTGGGTGAAGAGCCGGCGCCGGTCGACCGTGTCCTCGAGCTCGCGCCGGGCGGCGCGCGTCGTCCGGTAGAAGTGGTTGCGCAGCTCGGAGAGCTTCACCTGGCGGCGGCCGGGGAACATCCCGGCCAGCAGCGTCTGCTCGTACCGGGTGAGCCGGTCGTGCGGGGCGTTCTCGGGGGTGGCGACGAACAGCCAGTCGTCCGGGCGGCCGTCGCGCCCGGTCCGGGCCTCGTGGATGCGCAGGTACCCCCGCACCGCGAGGTCGATGACCGTGGCGGTGACGTGCTTGTCCGCGACCTCCTTCTCGTCCAGGGCGCCAACCTCGGCCGGGCGCAGGTGGTCCGGCGGCGTGAAGCGCACCGCGACGGGCGGCTCGCTGCGCAGCTGCGCGACCTGGACCGTGGACCCCGGCGCGGGCAGCAGGCCCGGGGTCAGCCCGACGTAGTGGAGGTCCCGACCGCGGCGTACCCGCCACCGGCCGAACAGGACCGGCACGGCCAGTCCCAGCGGCGTGAGCCAGAACCAGTGGCGCCAGACGAAGTCCGCGGTGGTCGCGGTCCAGCTCTCGTCCTCGTCGCTGAAGGGGGAGGTCTGCTTCTCCTCGAGGATGGGAGCGGTCCGCGTGAAGGTACCCGGTGGGAAGGCCGCCATGACCGTCAGCCCGGACCCGGGCGGCAGGTCGCGTCCGCTCGCGACCACGCGGCTGCCGTCGGCGGAGAGCGTGTCGCACCCGGCCGTCGAGCCGTGCTCGCCCCGGTAGCAGGCGTGGTCGACGACGTCGACGGGGCCGGTCACCGTGACGGTCGCCTCCGCGATGGGGACCTCCCAGTCGTGGCCGGTGGCGTTCCAGTAGAGCTCGTCCTGGTCCGGGACGTTCGGGTGGTTGCGGATGGCGTTGAGGGCGCCGTCGACGGTGTAGCTCAGCTGGTAGACCTGCTGCCCGGTG
>JAJYSG010000024.1 GCA_021793675.1 Actinomycetes bacterium
GGGGAGGGGGGGGGGGGGGGGGGGGGGGGGGGGGGGGGGGGGAAGGGGCGCAGGTGGGGGGAAGGAGGGCAGGTGGGGGGAAGGAGGGCAGGTGGGGGGAAGGAGGGAGGTCAGGACCAGCGGGCGAGGCGGTCGCTGAGCACCGCGAGTGCGGCCGGACCGGCCGTCGACGTGCGCAGCACGAGCGGGCCGAGCAGCACGGGGACGGCCCCGGCGGCGGCGAGCCGGTCGAGCTCCCCGGCGGTGATGCCGCCCTCCGGGCCGACGACGACGAGCAGCTCGACCGGGCCGCCGGGCGCCGGCAACGGCACGTCGTGCAGCGGCGTGGTCGCCTCCTCGTGCAGCACGAGTGCGACACCACCGGCCGCCACCACCGCGGCAGCGCGAGCCGCGAGGCCGGCACTGTCGACCGCCTGTTCGACAACCGGCACGCGGGCTCGTCGTGACTGCTTCGTCGCGGCTCGGACGGTGCCGAGCCAGCGGGCACGGCTCTTGACCGCTCGCTCGCCCCGCCAGACGACCACGGACCGGTCGGCCTGCCACGGCACCACCGCGTCGACGCCCAGCTCGGTCGCGGCCTCGATCGCCATCTCGTCGCGATCACCCTTGGCCAGCGCCTGCGCCAGCACGATCGTCGGCGCCGCCGGTGCCTCGCGCAGCACGTCCTCCACGTCGAGCAGCACACCCTCCGGGGACACGCGCGCCACCCTGCCGAGGACGCGCACGCCGCAGCCGTCGACCACGTCGATCCGCTCCCCCGGGCCCCGGCGCTGCACCACGCCGGCGTGGCGCCCCTCGGACCCGTCGAGCAGGAAGCCGCCGCCCGCGACGACGCCGTCGAGGGCGCCCACCTCGGCGAGGAAGACCGGCGCGCTCACCGGCGGCCGGCCGGGCTCATCGTCCCGAGAGCTTGTCGCGCAGCCGGGCGAACATCCCGGGGCTCGCCGCCGCGAGCCGCGCCTCCGGACGCTCCTCGCCGCGCAACGCCGCCAGCCTGCGCAGCAGCTCGGCCTGCTCGTCGTCCATCGCCGTGGGCACCTGCACCTCGACGTGGACGTGCAGGTCGCCGCGGCCGCCGCCGTTGAGGTGCCCGACACCGAGCCCGCGCAGCAGCACCTCCTGGTCAGGCTGCGTGCCGGGCCGCAGGTCGACCTCCTGCGGACCGTCGAGCGTGTCGAGCGTCAGCACGGTGCCGAGCGCAGCGGCCGTCATCGGCACGGACAGCGTCGCGTGCAGGTCGTCGCCCCGGCGCACGAACACCTCGTGCTTGCGCTCCCGGATCTCCAGGTACAGGTCCCCCGCGGGGCCACCCGCCGGGCCGACCTCCGCCTGGCCGGTCAGCTTGATGCGCGTGCCGGTGTCGACGCCTGCGGGGACGTCGACGCCGACCGTCCGGCGGGTGCGGACCCGGCCTTCGCCGGCGCAGTCGACGCAGGGTTCGGGGATGACGGTGCCGAAGCCGTGGCACGCGGCGCACGGCTGGCTGGTCATCACCTGGCCGAGGAACGAGCGCGCGACGCGCTGCACGGTCCCACGGCCACCGCACACGGAGCACGTGCGCGGCGAGGTCCCGGGTCGGCAGCAAGAGCCGGCGCACGTCGGGCACACCACGGCGGTGTCGACGGTCACCTCGCGGTGGGCACCGAACGTCGCCTCGGCGAGGTCGATGTCGAGGCGGACGAGGGCGTCCTGGCCGCGCCGGGCCCGCGGGATCGGACCCCGCTGGCTGCCCGCCCCGGTGGCGGCCCCGAAGAACGTCTCGAAGATGTCCTGGAACCCGAACCCGCCACCGAAGCCGCCGCCCGGAGCGGTCGGGTCGCCACCGAGGTCGTAGGCGCGCCGCTTGTCCGGGTTGCCCAGGACGTCGTAGGCGCGCGAGACGTCCTTGAAGCGCTCCTCGGACGCGGGGTCGTTGCCCGCCACGTCCGGGTGCAGCTCGCGGGCCAACCGCCGGTATGCCTTCTTGATCTGCTCCGGCGTCGCGTCCCGCGGCACGCCGAGGATCTCGTAGTAGTCCGTCATGCTCGCTTTCTCTCCGCCCCCGGGCCGTCAGCCGGCCAGGATCCGGGTCAGGTACCGGGCCACGGCGCGCACGGCCGCCATGGTGCCCGGGTAGTCCATGCGGAGCGGGCCCACGGCACCGAGCCGTGCCACTCCCGCGCCCTCCCCACCGTACGGGCTCGTGACGATGCTGGCCTCGACGAGACCTTCGTGCTGCGTCTCGCGGCCGATCCGCACCGCCACCGCCGCGTGGTCCTCGGCCATCTCGCCGAGCAGGCGCAGCAGCACCACCTGCTCCTCGAGCGCCTCCAGCACCGGCCCGATGGTGCGCGTGAAGTCGGCCCCGGCGGTCCGCGCCAGGTTGGCCGTGCCGGCGACGACGACACGCTCCTCGCGATCGAGGTCGAGGGTGGACTCGACCTCCTCGACCACGGCGCGCGCGAGCGCGGCGCCCGCACCCGTGAACTCGTCGGGCAGCGACCGCAGCGCGGTCTCGAGATCCGCCAGGCGCCGCCCGACGGCGGCCACGTTGAGCAGCACGCGCAACCGGCCGACGACCTCGGCGTCGAGCTCGGCGCCGGCCTCCAGCGTGCGCTGCTCCACCCGGCCGGTCGTCGTGATGATGACGACGAGCAGGTGGCGCGCGCCCACCGGCACCAGCTCGACGTGCCGCAGCGCGGAGCGGCGCAGCGAGGGGTACTGCACCACGGCGACCTGCTGGGTCAGCTGGGCGAGCAGCCGCACCGCGCGGTCCACCACGTCGTCGAGGTCGACGGCGTCCTCGAGCAGGAGCGAGATCGCCCGCCGCTCGGCGAGCGACAGCGGCTTGACCTCGGAGAGGCGGTCGACGAACTGCCGGTAACCCATGTCCGTCGGCACCCGACCCGCCGACGTGTGCGGCTGGACGATGTACCCGGCGTCCTCGAGAGCCGCCATGTCGTTGCGGATCGTCGCCGGCGAGACACCGAGGTGGTGCCGCTCCGTCAGCGCACGCGAACCCACCGGCTCACGCGTGGCGACGTAGTCCTCGACGATGGCACGGAGCACGTCGAGCCGTCGGTCGTCGCTGTTCATCGTCCCTCCCGTCGCCACCCGGGTAGCACTCGTGGGTTCAGAGTGCCAATTCTACGGTGTCGGTGTCGAGCGACCGGCCGACTGCTCGCCGCGACGGCGCGCCCGCAGGTCCACGAACCCGACGACGAGTGCGACGACGACGAGCGCGAGGGTCACCAGCAGCGCGCTGCCCGCCGCCTGGCGACCGGGGGCACCGGACGCGAGCGACGCGTAGTAGGTCGACAGCGCCACCGCCACCCCGAGCGCCGTGCCGATCCGCTGGCCCACCTGGAGCATCGACCCGGCGACACCGCCCCGGGCGACCGGCACGTGCGAGAGCGTGAGGGTCTGGTTCGGCGAGATCACCATGCCGCTGCCGACGCCGGCGAGCAGCAGCGGCGCGGCCATCACCCAGCCGACGCCGGGCGGCCCGACGAGCCGCACTGCGAGGTCGGTCAACGCGATCCCGAGCAGCACGAGCACCAGGCCGGCGACGACGAGGGCCCGGCCGTGCGTCGCGACGAGGCGGCCGGATCGGTGCGCGGCCACGCCCGAACCGATCGCGAACGGTGTGGCCACCAGCCCCGCCTGCAGGGCCGAGAACCCGGCGACCTGCTGCAGGTACAGCGTGACGACCAGGAACACCGAGGTGAACCCGGCGAAGTACGCCATGCCGAGCAGCGCCCCGACCCGGAACGACGGCTCACGCAGCACGTCGGGATCGAGCACGGCCGACGACGTGCGCCGCTGGTACGCCCGCTCCCACGCCGCCGTGACGGCGCCCAGCCCTGCCGCACCGGCCAGCCACCACCACCGCCGCGGGTCGTCACCCGTGCCGGTCGTGGTGACGAAGGGCACCATCGCGGCCGTCACGGTCGCAGCGACCAGCACCAGGCCGACGACGTCGAGCACCGGCCGCCGGCCCGGCGCGGGGCGGGGCCGAGGCAGCCAGCGCAGCGCCAGCGGCAGCACCACCGCGATGACGGGGACGTTGACGAAGAACACCCAGCGCCAGCCGCTCTGGGTGCCGGCGACCTGGATGATGAGTCCACCCAGCAGCGGCCCCACCGCGGTGGAGACGCCGATGGTGGCGCCGAACGTGCCGAACGCCCGGCCGCGCTCCAAGCCACGGAACATCTGCTGGATGGTGCCGATCACCTGGGGGTTGAGGAGACCGGCGCTCGCCCCTTGCAGCAACCGCATGATCGCGAGCACGGTGTCCGACGGCGCCAGCCCGGCCCCCAGGCTCGTCAGCCCGAATGCGAGCAGCCCGACGACGAACAGCGTGCGCCGCCCCCGCGCGTCCCCGAGCCGGCCCGCCGGGACCAGCACCAGGCCGAACGCCAGCGTGTACCCGGCGACGATGAGCTGCAGCTGGCTCGTCCCGGCGTGCAGGCCGCGCTCGATCGACGGCAGCGCGACGTTGACGATCGAGACGTCGAGCATGGTGATGAAGCCGATCGCCATGCAGACCCAGAGCGCGCGCCAGCGTCGCGGGTCGGGCTCGGACAGCCCATGCGCCCGGTCGGCGTGCGGGGCGCTGGCGTCGGACATCACCGGGGAGTCCTATCACGGCGACCTCACCGGCACCGACCCGTCCGCCGTGGCGGTGCCGAGCCGCGGCGTCTGTCGGTCGTAGGTTGCGGCGGGTGAGCAGCGACCGCTACGGCCCGGACGTGCTGTCCGGCAGCACCGACCACCACCGCCCGCGACCCCGTTCCCGCCCGCAGGCCGCCGAGTCCGGGTTGGTCGTCGAGGACGTCACCACCGGGTTCGTCGGCGCGGTCGTGCACGTCGAGAAGTCCGGGGGCCAGCACGTCGTCGTGCTCGAGGACCGCAAGGGTCGCACGCGGACGTTCCCGCTGGGGCCCGGGTTCTGGGTGGACGGCGAACCGGTGGTGCTCACCGCGCCGGTCGTGGCCACCGCACGGACCCCGGCACGCACCGCTTCGGGCTCGCGGGCGGTGCCGGGGGCGGCCGCCCGGGTGGCCCGAGGCAGTCGCATCTGGGTGGAGGGCAAGCACGACGCCGAGCTCGTCGAGAAGGTGTGGGGCGACGACCTGCGGATCGAGGGTGTCGTCGTGGAGCCGCTGGACGGCGCAGACAACCTCGTCGCGGCGGTGCGCGCGTTCGCGCCCGGCCCGGGGCGCCGGCTCGGTGTGCTCGTCGACCACCTGGTGCCGGGCAGCAAGGAGAGCCGGATCGCGGCCGAGGCGACGCTCGCCGCGCCCGCCGGAACCGTCCTCGTGCTCGGGCACCCGTACATCGACGTGTGGCAGGCCGTCCGCCCGGAACGCCTCGGGCTGCGCGCCTGGCCGACGATCGAGCGTGGGACGGAGTGGAAGCTCGGCGTGCTGCGGGCGCTGCGCTGGGACACGTCCGACGCCCACGCGACCGCACGCGCGTGGGCCCGGATCCTCGGTTCGGTGCGCAGCTACGCCGACCTCGACCCGGCCCTGCTGGGCCGGGTCGAGGAGCTCATCGACTTCGTCACGTCCTAGGCGGGCAGCTGCGGCTGCTCACCGGTGAGGCGGCGGTACAGGTAGCCGGTCGCCAGCAGCACCCACGGCATCGCGACGAGCAGGCCGACGCCGCACAGGAGCGCGCCCACGCCGATGATGACGACGGACAGCAGGTAGAAGATGACCGTCTGACCAGCGTTGCGCGTGACCAGGTCCACGCTGCCGCGGATCGCCTCCACGGGTGCGACCTGGCGGTCGATGAGCACGTAGTACGCGAGCAGCAGGAAGAACTGCACGACGATCGCGACCAGGCCGCCGAGGACGGGAATCACGCGCAGCACGCCTTCCGCCACCGCGATGATGAGCGCCAGGACCACCACGGGGCCGACGTTCTCGACGTGGAAGAACTCGGAGAACGACGGCCGGCGCCCGCGCGTCACCGCCAGCGCGACGCGCACGAACTGCGCCTCGATCAGCGCGACGACGAGGGCGCCCACGATGCCCAGCACGAACGTCGACATCGAGAAGCCCGTGCCGGCGAAACCGCGGAGCCCGGTGCCGCTGAAGACGCGTCCCCACCCGCCGAAGATCGTGGAGATGACCGACAGCACGACGAGTCCGCCGATGAACCACACCACCGCGGCCCCGGCGAACGTCCATCCGACGCGCTGGAACGCCTTCCAGCCGTCGGACAGGGCGACGCTGAAGAGCGACGGCTGCGGCACACCCGGCGCATAGCCGAACGGCGGCTGCTGGTAGCCGGAGGGCGGTGCCTGCTGGTAGCCGTAGCCGGCAGGCGGCGCCTGGTAGCCCGGCGGCGGGTACGACGAGGCGCCGGGCGGGTACGAGCCGGGCGGCGGGTAGGAGCCCGGCGGTGGGTAGGAGCCGGGGGGCACGTAGGAGCCCGGCGGCGGGTAGGAGCCGGGGGGCGGGTAGGAGCCCGGCGGCGGGTAGGTCGCGGCCGATTCGGAGGCGGCGGCCTCGGGCGGGACTGGCGGCTGCGGCCCGGCTGCTGACATCGCGGGTTCGTCGGCACTGGGCGCACCCACGGCGGCGGGCGTCGGCTCGTCGGGAGCGGGCACGCCCGGGACGGCGGGCGTCGGTTCGTCGGGAGCGGGCGCACCCGGGACGGCGGAGGTGGGCTCGTCGGGGCTCGTCTGCTCCTCGCGGGGCTCGTCTCCGCCGGGGATCGTGCTCATCACGCGTCCTTCCTCGTCAGCCCTGTGGATCGCCGCGCCGGGGCGCGGTGGGCCCAAGTCCACTCGTCCTGGGCAGGACGCGCAAACGGGGCTGCCGCCACGGCGTGGCAGCAGGAGCAGCACCGTCGCGGTTTCCCGACGCGGAGAGGGCTGGGGCAAGGAGCTGACGCACGCCGGATCCGCCGCTCGATCCCGACGACCCCGGCCACGAGGGCGACCAGCGACCTGGCCCCGGCCGGCCGGGCCCGAGCTTCCCGCCGCCCGGAGACAGCCCGACCGGCCCCGGCCACCCCTCGCCCGGCGACAGCCAGCCCGGCTACGGCTCAGCAGTCGAGCTGTCCGCCGCCGTACGGCGCACCGGTGCCGATCCGGGACCGCAGCCGCTTCGTCGACGACCAGGGCAAGGAGGCGCTGAGCCTCCAGATCTTCCTGGCGCTCGTCCACGTCGTCGGGGTCGTCACGTCGGTCGTCGCCATCGGGTTCCTCATCCTGCTGGCCGCCTGGATCCTCGCGATCGTGCTCGGCGTCCAGGGGGCGATCGCCGCCGGTCGTGGTGAGCCGCGCCGCTACCCCCCTCACCTGGCGGATCATCCGGTGGGCCGACCCGGCCCACGGGCGTCCCGAGCAGTGGGACCCGGGCATGGGACGCCCGCGCGCGCGGTTGTCACCGGCATGGACCTCTACGACATCCCGTTCCGTCGCATGGACGGCACCGAGACCACGTTGGCCGAGCATCGCGACGACGTGGTGCTGGTGGTGAACGTGGCCTCACGGTGCGGCTACACGCCGCAGTACGCCGGGCTGGAGGCGCTCCACGAGAAGCTCGGCGAGCGCGGCCTGGCGGTGCTGGGATTCCCGAGCAACCAGTTCCTCCAGGAGCTGGCCACCAACGAGGCGGTCGCGGCCTTCTGCTCGACCAGCTACGGAGTGACCTTCCCGGTGCTCGACCGCGTCCGGGTCAACGGGCGCCACGAGCACCCGCTGTACACGGAGCTGAAGAAGGCCCCCGACGCCGACGGCAAGGCGGGGCGCGTCGCATGGAACTTCGAGAAGTTCGTCGTGCTGCCCGGGGGCGAGGTCCACCGCTTCCGGACCAAGACGGAGCCGGACGACCCGGCGCTCGTCGGCCTCATCGAGTCGCACCTGCCGCGGTAGCCCGCGCGGGCCGGCTACGCCACGAGCGTCCGCACCACCGCGTCGGCGAGCAGCCGGCCGCGCCGCGTGAGGACGACGCGGGGGTGGGCCCGGTCGAGCGCGGGCCGCGGCTCGAGGAGGCCGTCGGCGACGAGGCCGGCGACCGCGTGACGGCCGTCGGGTGACAGCACCGACGTCGGCAGGCCGGAAGCCAGCCGCACCTCGAGCAGCACGCGCTCCAGGGTGCGCGTCTGCGCCGACAGCACCTCGCGGCCGGTGGCCGGCGACAGGCCGGCCTCCAGACGGTCGGCGTAGGCGCGGGGATGCTTGACGTTCCACCAGCGCACGCCGCCGACATGGCTGTGCGCCCCCGGTCCGACGCCCCACCAGTCGTCGCCCCGCCAGTACGCGAGGTTGTGCCGGCAGGCGTCGGCCGGGCGGCGCGCCCAGTTCGACACCTCGTACCAGTGCAGCCCCGCGGCGGCGAAGAGCTCGTCGGCCAGCTCGTACTTGGCCGCCTGGTCGTCCTCGTCGGGCGCCGACAGCTCGCCGCGGCGCACCTGGGCGCCCATCTTGGTGCCCGGCTCGACGACGAGGGCGTACGCCGAGACGTGCTCGACCCCGGTCGCCAGCGCCGCCTCCACGGAGGCCCGCCAGTCGGCCAGCGACTCCCCCGGTGCGCCGTAGATGAGGTCCAGCGACGTGCGCAGCCCAGCCTCCCGCGCCCAGCGCACCACGTCCGGGATCCGCGCCGGGTCGTGGGTGCGGTCGAGCGTCGCCAGCACGTGCGGCACGGCTGACTGCATCCCGAACGAGACGCGCGTGAACCCGGCGGCCGCCAGCGCGGCCAGCGATGCCGGCGTCACGGAGTCCGGGTTGGCCTCGGTCGTCACCTCGGCGTCGGGCGCGAGCCCCCACGCCTCCCGCACCGCGGCGAGCATCGCGGCGAGGTCCGCGGCCTGCAGGACGGTCGGCGTGCCGCCGCCGACGAACACGGTGGCCACGGGCCGTTGCGGCAGCCCGGCCTCGTCGAGCACCCGGGCGGCCAGCGTCACCTCACGCACCGCGGTGCGCGCGTACGACCCCTGGCTCGCGCCGCCGCCGAGCTCGGCGGCCGTGTACGTGTTGAAGTCGCAGTACCCGCAGCGCACCCGGCAGAACGGCACGTGCAGGTACACCCCGAACGCCCGTTGGTCGGCCCCGTCGGCGACCGACGGCGGCAGCGCGCCGTCGTCGGGTGCGGGGTCACCGTCGG
Source organism: Actinomycetes bacterium (assembly GCA_021793675.1). GTDB lineage: Bacteria > Actinomycetota > Actinomycetes > Actinomycetales > Cellulomonadaceae > Cellulomonas. Next base: position 9,105 of record JAJYSG010000024.1, read on the forward strand.
GGAGCGCGGGCATGCCGTCATCGTGCCACCGGGCTCGCGCGGCGGTGGTTCCCGCCGGGGCCGCAGGGGCGCCGCACCCGGCTCGACGTGCCGGGGTCACCGGCAGCGCGGTGCCCGTGACCCGGCGGCCCGCACCCGCGCGCTACTTCTTCGTCTTGTCCTTGTCGGCCGCGGCCGACGACGAGGCGTCCGACGACAGCGCGGCGATGAAGGCCTCCTGCGGGACCTCGACGCGCCCGATCGTCTTCATCCGCTTCTTGCCTTCCTTCTGCTTCTCCAGCAGCTTGCGCTTGCGCGTGATGTCGCCGCCGTAGCACTTGGCGAGCACGTCCTTGCGGACGGCACGGATGGTCTCGCGCGCGATGACGCGCGCGCCGATCGCCGCCTGCACCGGCACCTCGAACTGCTGGCGCGGGATGAGCTCCTTGAGCTTCGCGGTGATCGCCACGCCGTACGCGTACGCCTTGTCCTTGTGCACGATCGCGCTGAAGGCGTCCACCGTCTCGCCCTGCAGCAGCAGGTCGACCTTGACCAGGTCGGCCGCCTGCTCGCCGGCCGCCTCGTAGTCGAGCGAGGCGTAGCCCTTGGTCCGGCTCTTCAGCGCGTCGAAGAAGTCGAAGACGATCTCCGCGAGCGGGAGCCGGTAGCGCAGCTCGACGCGGTCCGCGGACAGGTAGTCCATCCCCTGCAGGTCGCCGCGCCGGCCCTGGCACAGCTCCATCACGGTCCCGACGAACTCGCTCGGCGCAAGGATCGTCGCGCGCACCACCGGCTCGCGGACCTCCTTGATCTTGCCGGAGGGGAACTCGCTGGGATTGGTGACGCGCACCTCGGTGCGGTCCTCCATGGTCACGTCGTACTCGACGTTGGGAGCCGTGGAGATGAGGTCCAGCCCGAACTCGCGCTCGAGCCGCTCCCGGACGATCTCCAGGTGCAGCAGCCCGAGGAAGCCGACGCGGAAGCCGAACCCGAGCGCGACCGAGGTCTCCGGCTCGTAGTTGAGCGCGGCGTCGTTGAGCTTGAGCTTGTCGAGGGCGTCGCGCAGGTTGGGGTAGTCCGAGCCGTCGATCGGGTACAGGCCGGAGAAGACCATCGGCTTGGGATCGCGGTAACCGGCCAGGGCGCGCGTCGCGGGCTTGCCGGCGTTGGTCACCGTGTCGCCGACCTTGGAGTGGCGCACGTCCTTCACACCGGTGATGAGGTAGCCCACCTCCCCCGCGGCGAGGCCGCTCGTGGGGGTCAGCTCCGGGCTGATGACGCCGATCTCCAGCAGCTCGTGCGTCGCACGGGTCGACATCATGACGATCCGCTCGCGCGGGTCGAGGTGACCGTCGACGACGCGGACGTAGGTGACGACGCCCCGGTAGGTGTCGTAGACGGCGTCGAAGATGACCGCACGCGCGGCGGCCGCCGGCTCGCCGTGCGGTGCCGGAACCTGCGCGACGATCCGGTCGAGCAGCTCTGCCACGCCCGCGCCGGTCTTCCCGGACACCCTCAGGCACTCCTCCGGCTCCACGCCGATGAGGTGCGCCAGCTCCTCCGCGTACTTGTCGGGCTGCGCGGCCGGCAGGTCGATCTTGTTGAGCACCGGGATGATCGCCAGGTCGTTCTCGAGCGCGAGGTACAGGTTCGCCAGCGTCTGCGCCTCGATGCCCTGCGCGGCGTCGACCAGCAGCACCGCGCCCTCGCACGCCGCCAGCGAACGGCTCACCTCATAGGTGAAGTCGACGTGCCCGGGCGTGTCGATCATGTTGAGCGCGTACGGCGTCCCGGCGACCTCCCACGGCATGCGGACGGCCTGCGACTTGATGGTGATGCCGCGCTCGCGCTCGATGTCCATCCGGTCGAGGTACTGCGCGCGCATCGCCCGGTCGTCCACCACGCCCGTGAGCTGGAGCATCCGGTCCGCCAGCGTCGACTTGCCGTGGTCGATGTGCGCGATGATGCAGAAGTTGCGCAGCAGCTCCTGCGGCGTCGCGGCCGGGCGGATGCGCGTCGAGGCGGCGGCGCTCGGGATCGGGGACACGGGTCGCAAGGCTCCACGGACGAGGGATGGCGTGCCCTCATGGTCCCATGCCGCGGCTCGTCGCCGACCCATCGCGGGTCCGCCTCCCGCGGTGTCGGCGGTCCCTGGCAGAGTGCGGTCGTGGACTTCCTCGGGACGCTGCACACCATGCAGGACGCGTTCGCCGCGACGATCCCTCTCGTGGATCTGGATGCCCCTGTCGCGGGCTGCCCACCATGGGCGGCGCACGACCTCGTGGTGCACCTGGCCCAGGTGCACCACTGGGCCGCCGCGCAGGCGCGCGGCGCCGTCGAGACGCCGCTGGACGCCGACACCGACAACCTCGTGGACCTGTATGACGCGTGCGCCACCGAACTGCGCACCACGTTCGCCGAGCTGGACCCGGGGGCACCCGCGACCACGCTCGTCGGGCCCGGCCCGGTCGTGTTCTGGCACCGCCGCCAGGTGCACGAGACCCTCGTGCACCTGTGGGACCTGCGCACCGCCGCCGGCCTCGACGTGGAGGTTGAACCCGAGATCTGGGCCGACGGGGTCGACGAGATCGTCACGATGTTCGAACCGCGTCAGGTCCGGCTGGGGCGCATCCCACCGCTCGCCCGGGGCGTCGCCCTCGCCGCGGCGGACGCTCCAGGACGCTGGCTGCTGGGCTCTCACCAGCCCCAGGCACCGGTGACGGTTGCCGACGTCACCGTCACCGGCCCCGCCAAGTCGCTCGCCCTGATGTTGTGGCACCGCATCGCCCCTGCCGAGGCAGGCGTGCTGGTCTCGGGCGACCGGTCGGCTCTCGACGACGCGCTCGCGGCGCACATCACGCCGTGACGAGACCACGGCCGGCCCGCGGCGACGGCGAGCGCCGGTCGCGGGGCGCGTCGCTAGGGTGCCGCCATGGCGACTCGCTGGCGTGACCTGCTGCGCTCGGGTATCCGAGCCATCGCCCACGCCAGCCAGGGACGTCGCTCGCGCCCGGCGACGGTGCCGCGTCCCACCGGGCACGTCGCGCTCCCCGACTACCCACGCCGGCTCACCCCGGTGTACGCGCCGCTCCTCGACGGCGACGCCGACCCGGGCGAGATCGTCTGGACCTGGGTGCCCTTCGAGGACGACCCGTCGCAGGGCAAGGACCGGCCGGTTCTCGTCATCGGCCATGACGAGCCATACCTGCTCGGTCTCATGCTGACGAGCAAGGACCACACGCGCAGCGCCGCTGCGGAAGCCCGCCGCGGACGGCACTGGATGGACATCGGCAGCGGCGACTGGGACGCGCAGCACCGGCCGAGCGAGGTCCGCCTCGACCGCGTGCTGCGGATCGACCCCGGGGCCGTGCGCCGGGAGGGGGCGATCATGCCGAAGGCGGTGTTCGACGCGGTCGCGGCTTCGCTGGCCGAGGTCAAGGGCTGGTAGCATCGTCCCTCGCGTGTCCGCCCGGGTTCGCACCGGCGTCCCCACCGCCCTGATCCCCGTGGCCGGCACAGCCCTCAGACGTTCCAGACCAGCACTTCTCCGAGAGAGTCAAACGTGGCAAACATCAAGTCCCAGCTGAAGCGGATCAAGACCAACGAGAAGGCCCGCCTCCGCAACAAGGCCGTGAAGTCCGAGCTCAAGACGTACGTGCGCCGCGTCCGCGACGCCGTTGCCGCCGCCGACAAGGACAAGGCCGACGCCGCGCTCGTCGACGCGTCGCGCAAGCTCGACAAGGCCGTCTCCAAGGGCGTCATCCACGCCAACCAGGCCGCCAACCGGAAGTCGGCACTGGCGAAGGCCGTCGGCACGCTCTGAGCGAGCCAACCCACGCAACAAGGAAGGGCGGCACCCCTCGCGGGGTGCCGCCCTTCCTTGTTGCGTGGGATCCGTGTCAGACGATCCAAGCCTGCTCGGCGATGGTCGGAAGGCTGACGCGAAGACCGGCTTCGGAAAGCGCATGGTCGTACGCCTCGACGGCGGCTTCGATGTCGCCGTGGGCGCGGTATCGATCGCCAAGCTCCCGCCATGCTGCAGCGGACTGACGAGAAGCCGCCATCATCCCCAGCATGTCCGCAGCCCACTGGTAGTCGCTGGCGGCTTCCGCGGCCCGACCCTGAGCATGCTCTGCGTCGGCGAGATGGAGACGCGCCTGCGCATTCTCAAGCCGCGGTCCATCCCCAAGCAACTCAATCGCCTGACGCGCGAAACGCTCTGCTTCGGCGGCATCGCCCAGCTGCAAGTAGGCCCGAGACGTCTCGCCTGCAGCCCTTGCCCGGTCCACGTTGGTGCCGATGACCTCGAGGGCCGGCACAGCGCGACGCAACTGTTCGAGCGCGGCCTCCGGCTCGGGCGGGTCCGAACGAAGGAGCAACCAGGCGTAGTTCAGCCTGAGTCGCGGCAGATCTCGGTCGGGTTCGCCCTCCGAAAGGAGCGCGAGCGCACGTTCTGTATAGCGCTGCGCCAGGTCGTAGTCATGCCGTTCCTGAGCGACGAGCGCAGCGTTCCAGTACACGGATCCCCGCCCCCTGGGCGAACCCAGCGACTCGGCGAACCGGATGAGTTCAGCAGCGCGGTGTGTCGCGAACAGCAAGTCTCCACGCTCGACATATGCCCAGAGGACGGTAGAGCCGAGTCGAAGGTGCTCGTCCGTCCCCACGAGGTTTGCCTCGACCAGATAGTCCAGCTCTGTCTCCCCCACCTCGACGCTGCGGTGGAGATCGCCGCTCTCGATGTAGACGAAGACCAACCTGCTCGCGATGCGAGCCGCGTCCAGGAAGCAGCCACGGTCACGCTGCTCACGCAGCAACGGCTCAAGGATGGCGGCAGCCTTCTCGAGCTCGCCCAGAGGCGCGCAACAGAGGGCTGCGAGTTCAAGCGCATCCACACGCAAGGACGGCGTCACACGAGTCAGGTCGATGGCTTCGATCCGCTTCAGCGCACCGCCGGCGTCTCCATTTGCTAGGTCTAGGCGCGCGAAGTTCAACGCAAGCCGCGCGCGCGCCTCGTTGGGACCGTCTTCGCCGTGCTTCAGATACTCGACGGTGGTTCCCAGCCGAGACGCAAGCACCGTCAGCGCTGCGTCGGTAGGTTCCCGGTGCCCAGCCTCAATGAGAGATATGTAACTCGGTGAGAACGAACCACCTGCTAGCGCGGTCTGCGATAGGCCGGCGGCAACCCTCAGAGCGCGCACCCGGTCAGCAATCGACGTCATGCGAGTCACCCTAGCTGTGACCCGCAGCCGACATCAGGCCAGTAAGCGGTTTTCGCCCGCTCGCGAGATGCCGGCCCAGGTCAGTTGGCGGTCCAGCAGCAGCCCGACCCACCAGCCTCGACCACGGACGAAGCGACGGCGGGGATGCCGAGGCCGAGGAGGGCGAGGATCGTGGCGGAAGCAGTGGCGATCTTGACAATCCGGGACATGGCGGACTCCTGGTCATAGGGGTTGTGCTGGTCGGTCACACCCATCATGACAGTCTGGGAACGCCTTGTCTTCCCTCGTCGCACGGGAAATCGGTGATGTCTCTCACCCGGTCGGATGACGACGGTTGTGACCGTCAATCCGAAATTCCACCCACCCGTGGAGGGGACCCCGGCGTCACGGTGTGGTGTCATGGGGCGCGTGACCAACATGAGCGACGACGGCGGGCTCGCCCGGCTCGCCGCCGCGGTCGATGCCGCGATCCCCGAGCCGCTCCGGCGGGAGTGGGCCGAGCACGTGGCGCGGATCCCCGTGCTCGTCGCGCGCCAGCCGATCTTCTCGGAGCACGGCCGGACGTTCGCGTACCAGATGTCGTTCCGGTCACCTGACCACCACCCCGAGCGCGTCTCGGCATGGGGCGAGCGCGAGCACGAGCGCGCCACCGAGCACGTCCTCGCCGCGACCTTCGGGCGGGCCGACCTGGAACGCGTCGCACGCGGACGTCTGCTGTTCGTCCGATGCCCCCGGGCCTACCTCGTCGGTGACCTGCCGTTGCCCCACCGTCCCGACCGACTGGTGCTCGAGGTGTGCTGCACGGAGCCGCCGGACGCCGAGATCATGGCCGGCCTTCGCCGGCTGCGCGCCGAAGGGTTCCGTATCGCGCTGCCGGCCTTCGCCGACCGCCCCGGCCAGCGGGAGTACCTGCCGTTCGCGGACTTCGTCAAGCTCGACGTCCGCGACCTGGACGTCGAAGGTGTTCCGGTGGTGCGCGCCGCCAGCTCGCACGGTGCCAAGCTCGTCGGCGAGTACGTCGAGGATCGGCGTGCGCTGCTGCACGCGCGGGAGCTGGGCCTGACGCTCTTCCAGGGCAACCTGTTGGCCCGGGCCGGCGTGCTCGACCGGAGCGACGCCCGCCCCGTGCTGCCCTGATGCGATCCGGAGAAACGTGTCGACCAAAGTCGCGTCATGGCCGGCGCGCAGCGGCCTCCCATCCGTCGTGACCCTCGGAGTGCAGCACGCCGCCCCGGCCATCCCGCGGCAGGCGACCTGCTCGCGGCTGCCCGTCGCGCGACAGCCCATCTGGACGCAGGACGGCACGCTCGTCGGGCACGAGTACCTGTACCGGTCGGAGGCAGGCCTTCCCGTCGGCGTCGACGCGTGGGTCGACGAGCGGCAGGAGCGCGCGAGCGCCTCGGTCCTCGCCTCCGTGTTCGCCGGGGCGGGTCCCGAGGGTGACGGCCTCGTCTTCGTCAACGTCACAGGCTCATTCCTCACCGGCCGGCTCGACCTCCCCGACCCGGCAGGCCGGCTGGTGCTCGAGGTCGTCGAGTCGGTGCAGGCGACGGCGGCAGTGCTCCGAGGACTTCCGGCGTTGCGGGAGGAAGGCTACGCGATCGCGATCGACGACTACGTCGCGACGCCGGACCAGCTCGCGATGCTGCCGTTCGCCGACTTCGTCAAGATCGATCTCCGCGACATGCCACGTCTCGCAGGGCCGGAGCTCGAGGCGACCCGGCGGCACGGCGCGCGCCTGGTCGCCGAGCACGTCGCCGACCAGACCCTGGTGGAGCAGGCGGTCTCGTGGGGCTTCGACCTGCTGCAGGGCGACGTGCTGGGGGCTGCGCGGACCTGAGCCCGGTTCAGCGACCGGCCGCCGCCGCGATCGTCAGGACGGCGCGCTCGACCGCGAACTGGGCGTCGCGCCCCTCGCCCTTCACCTCGGCGTCGGCCCGCGCCACGGCCGAGATCGCCGTCGCCAGGCCTTCCGGCGTCCAGCCGCGCAGCTCACGCACCGCCCGGTCGACCTGCCATGGCGCCAGACCGAGCTCACGCGCCGCCTCGGCACCCCGGCCACGCACTGCGCCGACCTTGGCGAGCAGTCGCAGCCGCGCGGCCAGTGCCGCGACGAGCGGCACCGGATCGAGGCCGGTCGCGAGCGCATGGCGCAGCAGCGCGACCGCCCGGCCGGCGTCGCCCGCCACGGCCGCGTCGGCGACCTGGAAGCCGCTCGCCTCGACGCGTCCGCCGTAGTACCGCTCGACGACGTCGACGCCGAGCAGCCCCGTGGTGTCAGCCGCGAGCTGGGCGCACGCCGACGCCAGCTCCCGCAGGTCGCTGCCCACGGCGTCGACGAGGGCACGCAACGCCTGGCCGTCGGCACGCCGACCCGCACGCCGCAGCTCTGCGGCGGCGAACGCAAGCTTGTCGGAGTCGGAGGAGATCGGGTCGCACGCGATCTCCGGTGCAGCGCCGGCGCGCACCGCGTCGAGCAGCGCCTTCCCACGCTGGCCACCACCGTGGCACAGCACGACGACCGCCGACGGCAGCGGTTCCCGTACGTAGCCGAGCGCGTCGGCCAGCAGGTCCTCGCCGGCCCGGTCCAGCCCGTCGACCACGACGACCTTCGCCTCCGAGAACAGGCTCGGGCTGGTCAGCACCGCGAGCATGCCGGCCGCGTACTCGGCGGCGTCGGTCCGCTCGACGCCGACCTCAGGATCCGCCTCCCGCGCGCGGGCCACGATGTGCTCCACAGCCCGTTCGACGAGAAGCTGCTCGCCACCTCGCACCAGCACGATCGGCGCGGGCTCGGCCTGCTCCCACGTCAACGCAGCGGGCCCGGACGCGGGCCCGCGGGCCGGACGGCGAGCTGCGGGAGGCACGGGCACCAGCCTGCCAGAACCCACCGACGACCACGATCACCGCTCCTGCGCCGCTCCGGCCCGCAGCAGCAGGGCGGCGACGGCCACCGAGACGGCCACCAGCGCGACGACGCCGACGACACCGGGCGCCCACCCCACCGCGGCACCCGGCGCACGGGCCACCACCCGCGCGACGACGGCGACCCACCAGCACGCCGCACCGCCCAGGTGTGCCAGGACGAGCGCCGCGCCGGGCCACACGGGCGCGACCATCGCCGCCCCGACCCCGAACACGGTCGCCGGACCGACCGCCGGCGCGACGAGCATGTTCGCGACGATCGTGTAGGCGCCGACCTGGGGGCGGACCGCGAGCAGCACCGGTCCGCAGGCGAGCTGCGCGGCCAGCGGCACGGCGACGCCCGCGGCGATCCCCCGGCCGAGCCGCGGCGCCCACCGCCGGGTCCACGGGCCGGCGAGCAGCACGATCGCACCGGTCGCCGCGACCGAGAGGGTGAAGCCGAGGTCCACGGCCAACCACGGGTCCACCAGCAGCAGCGTCACTACCGTCGCCGCCAGGGCGGCCGGAGCGCGCGACGGGCGTCCCGCGAGCAGCCCGACGAGCGCGACCGAACCCATGACCGCGGCACGCAGCACGCTGGGCTGCGGCCCCACCAGGAGCACCAGCAGCACGTCGGCGAGCAGCACTGCCCCGGCGCGCGCCGGTCGAGGCAGCCGGCAGGCCGCTGCGGCGCCCGCCACGAGGCTCCCGATGATGGCGAAGTGCGAGCCGGAGACGGCGACGAGATGGGTGAGCCCGGCCACCTGGAACGCATCCGAGAGGTCGCCCTGGACGCGTGAGGTGTCGCCCAGAGCGACACCGAGCAGCAGGCCGCCGGCGTCGCCCGGCACCTGGGCGACCACGCCGCGTGCCGCCGTCCGGACGGCGCCCACCCACCGCTGCACGCCCGTGGGACCGCGAACGGTGGCGGTGGGCGCCGTGGCGACCAGGGTGCCCACCGACCGCTCGGAGCGCGTGCCGGGCTGCCGGAACCGCCCGGTGACCAGGACGCCCGTCCCGGGTGCCGGCGAGCCGCCGCCGGCGAGCACCACGATGTCGCCGTGCGCGGCACGCCGCCGACCACGCGCCTGCACGGTGTCGACGTGCAGCGTGTAGCGCACCCGGTCCGCCGAGCCGCTCCAGGAGGCCGGCAGCATCACGGGGTCGTCGGCCACCGTGCCGCGGACCGTCGCCGTCCACTCCCCCAGCACCGCCTCGGCGAGCGGGCCGCTCGAGCGCTCGTGGCGCACGACCGCACCGACCCCGAGCGCAGCGAGCACACCCAGGGCCGCCAGCGCGGCCGCCGGTAGCGCCGGTGACCGTCTCCGGCGAGCCGCTGCCAGGGACGCGGCCCCGAGCAGCACGATCACGGCCGCCACTGCGGCGGCGACCGCGACCCCAGGGCACAGCACGGTGACCGCACCGCCGGCCCACGTCGTCGCGGCGAGAGGGACGAGTCGCAGGTCGAGGCTGCCCTCGGTCGCGTCGCGCGCCGGAACGCCTGGGACGCTGCTCGCATCGGGCTCCTGCGGGGTCGCGTCGCGAACCGGTCGACGCCCGCGACTCATGTCCGCACCAGCGGCCGGAGGCGCTCGAGCAGCGTCGGACCGACGCCGGAGACCTCGTCGAGCTCGTCGACCGACGTGAACGGCCGACGGTCGACGATCCGTTGCGCGAGGACCGGGCCGACGCCGGGCAGCCCGTCGAGCTCGGCCACCGACGCGGTGTTGAGGTCGACGAGCTGGCCGGCTCCGCCCCCCTGCGGCGACACCTGGGCCAACGACGTCGGATCGCCGGGGCGGGGCACCACGATCTGCTCGCCGTCCCCGAGCACGCGCGCGAGGTTGAGCCGCCCCAGGTCGGCGTCGGCGGTGGCGCCACCGGCGGCGGCGAGCGCGTCCACCACGCGCGAGCCCGCCGGGAGCCGCACGACCCCGGGTGCCGCGACGGCGCCGACGACGTGCGCCACCACGAGCGCCGCTCCGGAAGCCACCGGCGCCGGTGCGCCGTCCGCGACCGCGGCCGGGTCCACGGTGCCGAGCGGTGCCGGCAGCTCGACCGCAGCACCAGGGGCAAGGGCCACCGACCGGAGCACGACCGCGCCGACGAGGAGCGAGAGCGCCAGAGCAGCCGTCCCGGCGACGCGCCACGACATCGACCAACGCAGCCGCCGGGCCTCACGTCGACGCCTCACCCCACCGGGTGCAGGCTCGTCGTCCGGGTCGGCCAGCAGGTCAGGATGGGCACGGGCGTAGTCGTCGGCCGCCAGCCGCATCGCCGCGGCGGACCGCGCCGTCGCGACCACCGAAGCGGCCGGCGTCGCGGCATCGTCGGACGCGTCCACCGACGTCGCCGCGACGGCCGTTCCCGATGCCAGACCACGCAGCCGCGCGGCTGCGGACCGGCCGGGTGAAGACACCCGGGAACGCTAGGTGGACGTCCGGCCGCCACCCACGGGCGACCTCGCTCGGTGCCACGCCCAGCGCCGGGCGCCGGGCTGTGGGCGGTTGGGCGCGGGGGTCGCGGCACCACGACGCCCCCCACGGCTGCGACGACAGCGCTGCCGCGGCCCGGTCGCTCGGACACGGACGCGCGAAGGGGGCCGGTGCTCGGACGGGAGCGACCGCGCCACCGCGACCCGGGCGCTCGGACGGACCGACCGCGCGCCGGGGGGTCAGACGGGAGCGACCACGACGGCGACGAGCCCTGGTCCGACGTGCGCGCCGAGGACCGCGCCCGCCTCGGTGACGATCGTCTCGCGAACCCCGGACCCGATGCCGTGGGCGATGCGTGCGGCCAGCTCGGCGGCCGCCTCCGCCTCACCGAGGTGGTGCACGACGAGCCGCACCGGACCATGCGCGGCCGCCGCGGCCACCGCCACCGCCTCGAGACGGGCCCGGGCAGCGCGACGGGTGCGGATCTTCTCCGCCACCACGACCCGGCCGTCGGAGACGGTGAGCAACGGCCGCAGGCCGAGCACCGTGCCCAGGGCGGCAGCCGGACCCGAGAGGCGGCCACCGCGCCGCAGGTGCTCCAGCGAGTCGACGAGGAACCACACCCGGGCGGCCGCGGCGGCCGCCCGCGCCGCCTCCGCCACCTCGTCGGGGCCCGGCAGGGTCGGGGGCGGCGAGGCGGCCGGTCGACGCAGGGCCGCCGGCAGGTGCCAGCCGTCCGGGACGTGCCACCACTCCGGCAGGTGCCGACCTTCCGTGGCCCGCGGCGCGTCGGACGCATGCGGCCTGGCCGCCTCGCGTGCCGCGTCGAGCCCGCGCGCCAGGTCCGGCAGCGGCGTGGACGACGACGCACCGCCCGGGAGCCGCTCCGCGCCGGCATCGCGGCGGTGAGCGAGGGAGGCGCCCTCGGCGGTGCGCCGTGCCGGCGCTGCAGCAGGTACCGCGGGCGGGACCACGAACCGCTCGTCCGACGGCACACCCGCGGCCGTCCACGCCGCCGCCAGGGCCGCCGACCCCAACGCCATCGCGGCGGTGCGGGAGTCCACGACGTGCACCGGCAGCGGCGCCCGCTCGGCCGCGGAGTGCGCGGCGGCGACGGTCCCCGACAGCTCGCCGGACAGGTGCACCGAGACCACCGACTCCGCCCCCGCGGCGGCGGCACGCGCGTAGGCGCGCGCGAACGCCTCCGGCGCCGGCTGCGACGTCGACACCGCCGCGCCACGCCGCAGCGCGGCGACCAGCTCGTCGGGCGCCAGCGAGACGCCCTCGGCGAACCGGTGGCCGTCCACGACGACGTCGAGCGGCACCACGGTGATCCCCCACCGCTCGGCCGCCCCGACAGGCAGCGCGGCGGTGGAGTCGGTCACCACCGCCACCCGGCGGCGGGCGGCACGCATCGGGCTCAGGCCGGGACCACGTTGACGAGCTTCGGCGGCACGACGACCACCGTGCGCACGCCGCGGCCGTCGAGCGCCCGCTGCACGCCCGGATCGGCCAGCGCGAGCGCCTGCAGCTCGTCGTTCGTCGCCGACGGCGACACCTCGACGCGGCCGCGCACCTTGCCGGCGACCTGCAGCACGCAGGTGACGGTCTCCTCGACGAGGTACGCCGGGTCGGCGACGGGGAACGGCTGATAGGTCAGCGACTGATCGTGCCCGAGCCGCGACCACAGCTCCTCGGCGATGTGCGGCGCGACCGGCGCGGTCATGAGCACGAGCGGCTCGACGGCGGCGCGCGGCACCCGGTCCAGCGTCGTGAGGTGGTTGTTGAGGACGATGAGCTTGGCGATCGCGGTGTTGACGCGCATCGCCGACATGTCCTGGGTGACGTCCGCGATGGTGCGGTGCAGCACGCGCAGCGTCTCGGTGGCCGGCTCGTCGTCCACCACGGTGGTCTCGCCGGTCTGCTCGGAGACCACGTTGCGCCACAGCCGCTGCAGGAACCGCTGCGCGCCGACGACCGCCCTGGTCTCCCAGGGACGCGACAGGTCGAGCGGCCCCATCGACATCTCGTAGACCCGCAGCGTGTCCGCGCCGTAGGCGGCGTACATGTCGTCGGGCGACACGGCGTTCTTCAGCGACTTGCCGATCTTGCCGTACTCGCGGTTGACCGGCCGGCCGTTCCAGGAGAACCCGGTGGCCGACGAGGCGTCCTCGACGACCTCCTCGGCCGGCACGTACACCCCGCGCTCGTCGGTGTAGGCGTACGCCTGGATGTAGCCCTGGTTGAAGAGCGTGTAGAAGGGTTCGCCCGCGGTGACGTAGCCCAGGTCGTAGAGCACCTTGTGCCAGAACCGCGCGTACAGCAGGTGCAGCACCGCGTGCTCCACACCGCCGACGTAGAGGTCGACCCCGCCGATCGAGCCCTCCGGCTGCTCACCGTGGCCCGGGCCCATCCAGTACCGCTCCAGGGCCGGGTCGACGACCTGGCCGGACGCGTGCTCCGGGTCCAGGTAGTGCAGGTAGTACCAGCACGAGCCCGCCCAGTTCGGCATCGTGTTGGTGTCCCGCCGGTACGGCTTGGGGCCGTCGCCCAGGTCGAGCGTGACGTTCACCCAGTCCTCGTTGCGGCCCAGCGGCGCCTCCGGCACGGACTCGGCGTCGTCGGGGTCGAACAGCCGCGGCGAGTAGTCAGGGACCTCCGGCAGCGTGACGGGCAGCGCCGAGTCGGGCAGCGCGATCGGCAGGCCGTCCTCGTCGTACACCACGGGGAACGGCTCGCCCCAGTAGCGCTGCCGGCTGAACAGCCAGTCCCGCAACCGGTAGGTCGTCTTCTCCTCGCCCTGGCCACGCTCGGCCAACCAGGCGATGATCCGGTCCTTGGCCTCGGCGACCGTCAGCCCGTCCAGGCTGATCTCGTCGTTCGCGGAGTTGATGACCGTGCCGTGGTCGGTGCGGGCGGAGTCGTCGTCCTCGCCCGCCACCGTGTAGACCACGGGCAGCTCGTAGGCGCGGGCGAACGCGAAGTCGCGCTCGTCGCCACCGGGCACGGCCATGATCGCGCCGGTGCCGTAGCCCATGAGCACGTAGTCCGCGGTGAACACCGGCAGCAGGTCGCCGTTGACCGGGTTGACCGCGAGGTGGCCGGTGAACACGCCGGTCTTGCGGCCGGCGTCGGCCTGCCGCTCCACCGCGCTGCGCCCGGCGGCGAAGGCCCGGTACGCGGCGACCGCGCCCGCGGGGTCGTCGTACCCGTCGGTCCACACCGACCGCGTCCCGTCCGGCCAGGCGGCCGGCACCTCGTCGAGCAGCGGGTGCTCCGGGGCGACCACCATGAACGTCGCGCCGAACAGCGTGTCGGGCCGGGTGGTGAAGACCTCGAGCCGCTGGCCGCCGACGACGTCGAACCGCACCGTGGCGCCCGTGGACCGCCCGATCCAGTGGCGCTGCATGAGCTTGACCTTCTCGGGCCACTCGATGCGGTCCAGGTCGTCCGCCAGCCGGTCGGCGTACGCGGTGATGCGCATGTTCCACTGCCGCAGCTTCTTGGAGAACACCGGCATGTTGCCGCGTTCGGAGCGGCCGTCGGCCGTGACCTCCTCGTTCGCCAGCACCGTGCCCAGACCCGGGGCCCAGTTGACCGGGGTGTCGGACAGGTACGCGAGCCGGTGCGCGTCGAGCACCGCACGCCGCTGCACCCGGGTCAGGCCGGCGTACGACGAGCCGGCGGGCACTCCCTCGACGCCGTCCGGCACCTGCCGGGTGCCCGCCAGGAGCTGGGCCTCGAGCTCGGCGATCGGCCGGGCGCGACCCACGCCGCCGCCCGGACGCGGGGCCGTCTCGTCGTACCAGGCGTTGAAGATCTGCAGGAAGATCCACTGCGTCCAGCGCATGTAGCCCGGGTCGATGGTCGCGAAGGTGCGACGCGGGTCGTGCGCCAGGCCCAGGCGGCGCAGCTGACGCTGCATGATCGCGATGTTCGCCTCGGTGGTGGTCCGCGGGTGCTGGCCGGTGGCGACGGCGTACTGCTCGGCGGGCAGGCCGAACGCGTCGAAGCCCAGGGCGTGCAGCACGTTGTCGCCGCGCATCCGGCGGAACCGGCCCACGACGTCGGTGGCGATGTAGCCCAACGGGTGCCCGACGTGCAGCCCCGCTCCGGAGGGGTACGGGAACATGTCCATGACGAAGAACGCCCGGCCCGCAGGGTCGGCGTTGCGACCGTGGGCATCCGTGAGGGCGCCCGTCGGGTTGGGCGTCGCGAACGTGCCCCGCGCGTCCCACTCGTCCTGCCAGCGCTCCTCGATCTGCGCGGCAAGCGTGGGCGTGTACCGGAAGGGCGTCTCGGTACCTGCGGCGGTGGGGATCTCCGGCGACGACGTCACGCTGCGAGTTTATCGACGCCCGGTCACCGGCCTGACCCACCCCCCGGGCGACCGGCACGGATCACGGGGTGGTGAGCCAGATCGCCGACGCGGCAGGCTCCGCCAGGTCGACGCGGGTGCCGTCGCCGACGGTCACCGAGACGACGCCCGCGACGTCCTGCCGGGTGACGTCGACCTGGGCGTCGAGCACCAGCCCGACCGAGGCGAGGTAGCGCAGCAGGTCCGGGTCGGCGTCCGAGATGCGGGCCACCGCCCAGCGGCCGGGCGCACTGTCCCACAGCGTGCGGGCCCGCGGCACGCGGATCGCGCCGTCGGGGCCGGGGATGGGGTCACCGTGCGGGTCACGCGCCGGGTTGCCGAGCAGCGTCGCGATCCGTTCGACGAACCCGTCCGAGACCGCGTGCTCCAGCTCCTCGGCCTCGTCGTGCACCTCGTCCCAGGCGTAGCCGAGCTGGGCGACGAGGAACGTCTCGAGGAGCCGGTGCCGACGCACCATCTGGAGCGCGTGCGCCCGGCCCAGCTCGGTGAGGCCCACGGCGCCGTAGGGCTCGTGGCTCACCAGCCCGGCGTCGACGAGGCGCCGCACGGTCTCGGACACCGTCGACGTGCCGACGGCGAGCCGTGCCGCGAGGGCCTTCGTCGTCACCGGTCGGTCGCTCCATTCCTGCGCGGACCAGATGACCTTGAGGTAGTCCTGCGCGACCGGGGTCAGCAGCTGCGTGGCGCCGGGCTCGATCACGCAGCCAGCGTAGGGCCCTACTGGTAGGTCACGAGGTCAGGCGTGGGCTGGATCGCGTAGGTCCCTGCCGGGTCGAGCATCGCGGGCGTGTCCTCGTGGTAGAAGTTCTTCCAGCCCCAGTGGATGCCGGCAGGGGCGCCCAGCCGGATGGCGTTCCAGGTGGCCGCCTTGGCGGGCTGGTTGCCCTGGCCGTCGACGTGGACGACCATCGCCAGCTCGTCGTGCGACGTGTCCAGCCGGTCGCGGTCGGTGACCATGCTGAGGGCGAACTCGTGCAGCACGAGCGCCTTCTGCGGCAGGTGGTGGTCCCGGACCAGCTGCGCGAGCCAGGCGGCCACCGCGTTGACCTCGTCGATGCCGACGTGGCCGATCTGCTGGAGGTGCACCTGGGTGGGCCCCAGCCGCCACTCGGGGTCCAGCGCCAGGCTCACGTACGGCAGCTCGAGCAGCGGCTCGTACTCCTGCGCCTGCGTGAGGAAGTCGGTGCGGCCCGGCTGCAGGTCGAGCACCACGGTCATGCCGGCGGCGCCCGCTGCCTGGACCAGCGGGAGCAGGTCGGCGATCGGCCGTTCCTGGGAGTAGTTCCCGTCCGGACCGGCGCCCGCGGACGCGATCGTCGCGATGATCTCGACGCCCGCGACCACCGTGTCGCCGGTGAGGGCTCGGTACGGCGCCGCATGCGCCTGCGCCCGCGCGATCGTCGCCGGCACGTCCTGCTCGCCGAGGACCCCGAGGGCCGGCATGCCGGGGCTGCCGTAGAGCGCCACGTAGCGCTTGCCGGGCAACGCCTCGTCCTGCGGGAAGTACAGCTGCCCGCCACCGGGCAGCTCGACGCCCGTCGCCGCCGCCGCGACCCGCTCCGCCAACCGGTCCGCAGGCCCGAAACCGGCCCCGAGGGCGACGACGTGCGTGGGCTTGGCACGGGCGATCGCCTGCACGACCGAGGACGTCGCGCGGGGATCCGCCGCGGGCGCGTCGATGACGGCCAGACCCGCCGCCCGGACCGTCGCCAGCACGGCGAGCGGCACGGGGCCGGCCCCCGTCAGCGCCACCGTGCCGGGGACCGCGACGGGAGGCACGGTGCGAGGCAGCACCGGGGACGTCGGCTGCGGCTCGGGCGTGCCCAGGAGAAGGCGGTCCGGCACCGGCGGCACGGCCGACGGGCTCGCGGTCCCGCTCGGCCCCGGCGGCGCCGTCGCCGGGGCGGCCGGGCTCAGCACCGCCGGAGCCGGCCGGGCCAGCGCGCTCACCGCAGCGGCCTCCGCACCGGCCGGCACCGGCGTGGCGGGTCCGAGGCGGTGGTCGGTGGCAAGGGCGAGCGCCGCCGTGTCCGCGCCGTCCGGCACCCGGACAGCCACGAGCCCCTGCGGCGCGGCGGTCCGGCCGACGACGAGCACCGCCTTGGCGTGCAGCCGCACCAGCTCCGCGGTGAGGGCGGGGTCGGCCGGCCCGACCGGCGTGCCGGTGGCGGCCGGCGGCGTGAGGAGCAGCGGCGCCCCCAGGGCGACCGCCGCCGAGGCGGCGGTGAGCTGGGCCGCGGTGTCGTCGGAGGCGGCGAGCACCACCACCGGCGCCACGGAGTACAGGGTGCGGCTCGTGGTCAGCGCCGCCTGGACCGGGTCCGAGACGTCGACCACGACCGCGGGCGCGCCCGGTCCCGCGGCGCGGAACGAGGAGACGGCCGGCGTCGGGGACGGCGTCGGCGCACCAGTGGTGGTCGGCGTCGCAGGGGCGGGCGGCGTGACGCCGGCGGCGCACCCTCCGCACACCGTGGCTGCGACCAGGACGATCGCGACCATGGTTCGTCGGCCGCTCCACCGCACGCGTGCACCTCCCCGCCGTCGCCGGCCCGCCAGTCTAGGAGCCGCCCCCAGGACGAGCGGGAGGCGGGGGTCCAGGATCAGGGCCATGAGCTCCGCGCGGGACGACGCGGCGGACAGCGCGCGCCGGTACGTCGCCGCCCAGGCGGCCCAGCTGCGGGCGCTGAGTCCGCGCGCCGCCGCGGGGGACGACGACGCCGTGCACGACGCACGCACCGCGACCCGTCGCCTGCGCGCCGGTCTGGACGTGAGCCGGTCGCTCGTCGATGACCCGGCACCGCTCATGGACGCCCTGCGCGACCTCGGCCGGACGCTGGGTGCCGTCCGTGACCCGGCGGTCCAGCTGGCGTGGCTCCGGACGGCGCTCGCGGACGCCCCGGGCGACGACCCGCCCGCGCGGGCGCGCCTCGTCGAGGACCGGCTCGGGGCGCGGCGGACCGGGCTCGTCGCGCTCCGCCGCCAGCTGCGCTCCGCGGTCCATGCCCGGCTGCTCGCCGGCCTGGAAGCGATCGTGGACCACCCGTGGCCGCCCGACGAGGGTCGCATCCTGCACCGCGCGGGGCACCAGTGGCACCGGCTCGAGCGCGCGCTGGCCGCGGCCGACGAGGCGGGCCCGGAGGACCGCGACGCCGCCCTGCACGCGGTACGCCGACAGGCTCGCCGGACGCGCTACGCCGCGGAGGTGGTCGGAGCGGACGCCGCACGCGGTGCGGCCCTCGCCAGCCGCCTGCAGGACGCGCTCGGCGCCCAGCACGACGCGGTGCTCGTCCGCGCCGTGCTCCGCGACGTCGCCGCGCAAGCCGGGGCGGCGGGCGAGGTGACCGCGACGTACGACTGGCTGGTTGACCTGGCGGATTCCTCCGCCCGCCGAGGAGAGCGGGCCGCCGAGCGTGCCACCAGGGCGGTACGGGCCGCCGGGCACCGCTGGTGGCGGAGCTAGCGGGGCCCGAGCTCAGAGCTCGACGCGCCGGTTGGTGCCCAGCTCGGTGAGGAAGGTCGGCCCGGTGCCGGCCAGCTCCGCGGAGAAGTCCGCGGCCCACGTGCCGTACGGCTTGTCCGCCAGCGCGTCGTTGGCGAACCTCGGGTCGGTCGTGACCTCGGTGACGGCGAACGGGGGGATGGCCAGGTCGGTCACGGGGCCGCCGCGCTCCACCTCCGCGACCACGAGCGGGGCGTTGCGCCCGGCGAAGACGTCGATCACCCAGCCGTCCTCGCCGAGCCAGACCGCGTGCCGCAGCTTGGCGACGCGCCGGCCGGCGCGGCGGATGAGCTCGACCGCGACCGTGGGGTCGATCTCCCGCTCCGCCTCGTACCGGGTGCCGGCGACCATGGGGCCCTTGACCGTGATGGCGCCGAACTCGACGCCGTCCACGTGCGCCTCCAGCAGCGCCAGCTCGTCGGCCGCCGGGTCCACCTGCGCCGGCACACCGGGGATCTGCGCCCGGACCCGGACGGCGTAGCCCTCGTCGGACAGCAGGTAGCTCTGCACGATGAGGGTGGGGGTGGTCTCGAGCAGGTCCGCCGGCACGTCACGGGCGACGAACCGGCGCTCGAACTCGAAGTCGCCGTACCCCTGCTCGCTCATCGTGGCCTCCTCGTCTGCGACGGTTGCGAGCCTAGAGGCCCGCCGTGCCAGACTCCGGGACATGGACGACGCGCCGCAGCGATACGCCCCGGACGACCGCCTCGGTGGCCGGACCCTGCTGGTCGCAGCGTCGTACGTGGTGCTCGTCCGTCCGGGCTCCGGCCACCACGAGGTGCTGCTCCAGCTGCGCCGCGGCACCGGGTACATGGACGGCCACTGGGCCACGCTCGCCGGTCACGTCGACCCCGGGGAGTCGGTGCACGAGGCGGCGGTGCGCGAGGCCGACGAGGAGGCCGGGATCCGCATCGACCCGACGGACCTGGTGCCGCTCACCGTGCTGCACCGGTTCGAGCGCGGCGGGCCGCCCGTGGAGCAGCGCGTCGACGTGTTCTTCTCCACCACGCGGTGGGTGGGCGTGCCCTCCGTCCGCGAGGCGGACAAGGCCGCGGCCATGGGCTGGTTCGCGCTCGACGAGCTGCCCGAGCCGATGGTGCCGCACGAACGCCTCGTGCTCGACACGCTGGCCAGCGGGTCGCCGCTGCCGGCCGTGCTCTCGCTGCCGACCTGACCCGGCGACCCGGGCCCCGGCCGGTCAGCCGGTGTTCTGCAGCCCCGCGGCCACGCCGTTGACGCTGATGAGCAGCAGCCGGCGCAGGTCGTCCACGTGCTCGGGCGCCTCACCGGTGCGCAGCCCCCGCAGCGCGCGCAGCTGCAGCAGGCTGAGCGAGTCGACGTAGGGGTTGCGCAGCTGTACGGCTCGGCCGAGCACCTTGCGGTGCTCGAGGATCGCGTGCGCGTCGGTGGCGACGAGCACCCACTTCTTGGTCAGCGCCATCTCTGCGAGGACCGCCGCTGCCATCTCGTCGCGCGCCCCGAGCGCGAGGTAGCGCGCGGCGATCCGCTCGTCGGTCTTCGCCAGCGACATCTCGGCGTTGTCGATGAGCGTGTTGAACAGCGGCCACTCCCGGTAGGCCGTCCGG
>JAJYSG010000025.1 GCA_021793675.1 Actinomycetes bacterium
GCAGCGCCTGCTGCACGCCCTCGCCGGAGACGTCACGCGTGATCGACGGGTTCTCGCTCTTGCGGGCGATCTTGTCGATCTCGTCGATGTAGATGATCCCGGTCTCGGCCTTCTTGACGTCGTAGTCCGCGGCCTGGATGAGCTTGAGGAGGATGTTCTCCACGTCCTCGCCGACGTACCCCGCCTCGGTGAGAGCCGTCGCGTCGGCGATGGCGAACGGCACGTTGAGCATCTTCGCCAGGGTCTGCGCCAGGTAGGTCTTGCCGCAGCCGGTGGGACCGATGAGCAGGATGTTCGACTTGGCGATCTCGACGTCGTCGGCCGAGCGCTCGCCCGCCTGGACGCGCTTGTAGTGGTTGTAGACCGCCACCGCGAGCGACCGCTTGGCGGGCTCCTGCCCGATGACGTACTGCTCCAGGAAGTCGAAGATCTCCTTCGGCTTGGGCAGCTCGACCAAGCCGGACTCGGTCGCCTCGGCCAGCTCTTCCTCGATGATCTCGTTGCAGAGCTCGATGCACTCGTCGCAGATGTACACGCCGGGGCCTGCGATGAGCTTCTTCACCTGCTTCTGCGACTTGCCGCAGAACGAGCATTTGAGGAGGTCGGCTCCGTCTCCGACACGAGCCACTGGCATCCCCTTCCGTGCAGTCGTCCTCGCGGCGGTTCGTCGCGCGGTTCCGCCCCCATTGCACACCACCGCAGGCCCCGTGTCAGCCGTAGCCGGCCGAACCCGCGGCGTGTTGCCGGCGCCAGGTGCGCCACGGCCCCGGCGACCCACGTGGCGGGCGACCGGGGCCGTGCTGCGGTCAGGAACCTTGCGCGGTCGCCGCCACGACGCCCTTGCGGCTGGCCAGGACCTGGTCGACGATCCCGTACTCGACGGCCTGCTCGGCCGTGAGGATCTTGTCGCGCTCGATGTCGTCGCGGACCCGTTCGATGGACTGGCCGGTGTGCTGCGCCAGCGCCCGCTCCAGCCACTCGCGGATGCGGATCAGCTCGTTCGCCTGGATCTCGATGTCCGACGCCTGGGCGTAGCCACCGCCCTCCATCGACGGCTGGTGGATGAGCACGCGCGCGTTCGGCAGGGCGAGCCGCTTGCCGGGCGTGCCGGCCGCCAGCAGCACCGCCGCCGCGGACGCCGCCTGGCCCAGGCACACGGTCTGGATCTGCGGCTTGATGTACTGCATCGTGTCGTAGATCGCCGTCAGGGCCGTGAACGAGCCGCCGGGCGAGTTGATGTACAGGATGATGTCGCGGTCCGGGTCGGTGCTCTCCAGCACCAGGAGCTGGGCCATGACGTCGTCGGCCGAGGCGTCGTCCACCTGGACGCCGAGGAAGATGATCCGGTCCTCGAACAGCTTGGTGTACGGGTCCTGGCGCTTGAAGCCGTAGGCGGTGCGCTCCTCGAACTGCGGCAGCACGTACCGGCCCTGGGGCGACGCGGGTGCCAGGCCGCCGAAGCCTGCGGCCCCGGCGATCCGTCCGGCCCGCGCCACGAACTGCGATTCGGTGCTCACTTGTTGCTCCTCGTTCGTGCGCAGGTCAGTTGGTGCCGCCGCTGCCGGTCACGGAGCCGGCCGAGGCGACGACGTGGTCGATGAACCCGTACTCGAGCGCCTCCTGCGCGGTGAACCACCGGTCGTGGTCCGCGTCGGCGTTGATCTGCTCGATCGTCTTGCCGGTCTGCTCGGCCGTCAGCTCCGCCAGCACGCGCTTCATGTGCAGGATCAGCTCGGCGTTGATCCGCACGTCGGTTGCCGTGCCGCCGAAGCCACCGGACGGCTGGTGCATGAGCACGCGCGTGTGAGGCGTGGCGTAGCGCTTGCCCTTGGCGCCCGACGAGAGCAGGAACTGCCCCATCGAGGCAGCCATCCCCATGGCGATCGTGGCGACGTCCGGCTTGATGTACTGCATCGTGTCGTAGATCGCCATGCCGGCCGTGATCGAGCCGCCCGGCGAGTTGATGTACAGCCAGATGTCCTTGTCCGGGTCCTCGGCGGCGAGCAGCATCATCTGGGCGCAGATCGCGTTTGCGTTCTCGTCGCGCACCTCGGAGCCGAGCCAGATGATCCGCTCGCGCAGCAGCCGGTTGTAGATGTGGTCGTTGAGGCCGAATC
Source organism: Actinomycetes bacterium (assembly GCA_021793675.1). GTDB lineage: Bacteria > Actinomycetota > Actinomycetes > Actinomycetales > Cellulomonadaceae > Cellulomonas. The sequence continues at coordinate 2,118 of JAJYSG010000025.1, forward strand.
CCGGGGTATCGGTCCGGGCGATCGCCGGCACCTGCTCGTTCACGACTGGCTCCTTACGCTGGCGTTGGCAGTGACACTAACGCCCGCACGAGGAGGGATTTCCCCGTGCGGGCGTCGTTTCGCTGTCGGCGCACGACGCCGACCAGCGATGGTGTCAGGGACGAAGGATCGACGAGATGTCCGTGGCGGCGTCGGTGTCGACCGGAGCCAGGTCGGGCTCGCCGGTGTCCGTGGCCCCGGCGGCCTCGACCACCTGGTCGACCGCGGACTGCGCCGCGGCGTCCTCCTCGTCGGTCCCGATGTACTCCGAGAGGTCGACCGGCGCACCGCTCGGGTCGACGACCTTCACGTGCCGCAGGCTGATCGCCAGCGCCTTGCTGCGGGCGACCTCGGCGACCATCGACGCGATCTGGCCCTGCTGGTCCAGCGTCTGGATGAACGTCGACGGGTCCATGCCGTACTGGCGCGCCGCGTTGACGAGGTAGTCGACGAGCTCGCCCTGGCTCACCTTGACCTCGAGCTTCTCGGCGAGCGTGTCGAGGAGGATCTGGTTGCGCAGCACCGTCGTGGTGTCCGCGCGCACCTCCGCGCCGTGCTCCTCGTCGCCCACCCGGTTCTCCGCCTCGAGGTGGCGGACCACCTCGGCCTCGACGACCCCGGTCGGCACGGGGATCTCGGAGGCGACGACGAGTGCCTCGAGCAGCTTGTCCCGCGCCTGGACGGCCCGGTTCGAGCCCTTGATCCGCGCCACCTGCTCACGCAGGTCGGCGTTGAGCTCCTCGAGGGTGTCGAACTCGCTGGCGAGCTGGGCGAAGTCGTCGTCCGCGTCCGGCAGCTGACGCTCCTTGACCGTGGTCGCCGTGACCGTCACCTGGGCGGTCTCGCCGGCGTGCTCGCCACCGACGAGCGCCGACTCGAACGTTGTGGTCTCCCCCGCCGACAGCGAGGTGAGGGCCTCGTCGAGGCCCTGGAGCATGTTGCCGGAGCCGATCTGGTAGCTGACGGCGGACACCTTGTCGATCTCCTCGCCGTCGATCGTCGCCGTCAGGTCGATCTGGACGAAGTCGCCGTCCTGCGCCGGGCGGTCGACGCCGACCAGCGTGCCGAAGCGCTCCCGGAGCGCGTCGAGACGACCGACGACGTCCTCGTCGGTCACCTCCTCGCTGTCGACCTCCACCGTGATGCCGTCCAGCGCCGGGACCTCGATCGTCGGGCGGATCTCGACCTCGGCGGTGAAGTGCAGCTCGCCCTCCTCGCCGGGGGCGGTGGCGGTGAGCCCCGGAACCTGCGTGACGTTGACGTCGGGCTGGCCCAGCGGACGCAGGTCGTTCTCGCGGACGGCCTCTGCGTAGAAGGTGCCGAGGCCCTCGTTGACCGCGTGCTCGATGACGGCCGGGCGGCCGACCCGCTGGTCGATGATCCGGGGCGGCACCTTGCCCTTGCGGAAGCCGGGGACGCTCACCTCGGCGGCGATGTGCTTGTAGGCCTCGTCGATGTTCGGCTTGAGCTCGTCGTAGGTCACCTCGACGGTCAGCTTGACCTTGGTGGGCTCCAGGGTCTCGACGGCGCTCTTCACGATGCTGCTCTCCAACTGGCTCGGGGGTGCCGGGACTCCGGCTGGCGCTGCGCGCTGCGGACGACGAGCGCGCGCGGCCGCGCGCAGGCGACCCCCGATCCTACGTCCTGGCGGTCACCCGCCCAACCTGCCTGATCGCAGCGCTCTCCGCCTCACCTGGCGCGTTCCCACGGCGCCACCGGGCCCGGGACCACGGTGAACAGCGGATGCGCCGCCGGGCTCGCAGCCCGCCAACGGGCGGCGTCGTCGGGACTGCGCGCGTCGAGCTTCGCCCCGAGGTGCCGCCACTCCAGCAGGAGCTGACCGTCCGTCACGGTCAGCAGCGGCACCGCCTCACCCGGCCGCTGGATGCGTCCGGCGTCGAAGCTGTAGCCGCGGCCCGTCGCCTCGTCGTGCAGGCCGGACAGGTAGGCGCCGATGGCACCGACAGGGTCCGGCTCCGCCCGGAACCGCTCGAGCTGGGGATGCCGCAGGTAGCCGCGAGTCGTGCCCATCAGCACCGCCTGGGCGAGCAGCGACTCGCGCCAGCAGGCCAGCAGGCCCTGCCGGTCCAGGTACCGGGGGTGGAGCGACCACATCCGCACGGGACCAGGATGCCCTGGCGGGCGCCCCCGAGCGCCTGCGCGGCGCCGCCGCGACGTGCGGCTGCTGCGCATCGGCAGAGCCCCGCGCGTGCTCTCGACGGAGGCGAGCTGATCGGCGGTCAGGTCGACGACGCCGACGGTACGTCGGCTGCGGCCTCCCGCCGGGGTCGCCGCGTCCTCAGCCCGCGGGACGGCCGGCTCGGTCCTCGCTCCCGGTACCCTGGGGGCGCGGTCCGGCGTGCCGGGCCTTGCGCGGCCGTAGCTCAATGGCAGAGCCCCAGTCTTCCAAACTGGCTACGCGGGTTCGATTCCCGTCGGCCGCTCCACCTATGGCCGCTGGTCAGAGTCTGCGATGGGACTACGCGGGGGCGACGACGGCGACGCCGTTTGCTCGGGCTGCGTCGGCCAGTCGCTCGTCGTAAGTGACGAGACCCTCGAGGTCGTCCCCGAGGCTGAGTGCGGCCGCGAGGTGGATCGCGTCGAGGCTGCGGACCACTGCCGGATCGAGGCGACCCGCCTCCTCGAAGACCGCGGTGGTCACCTCCAACAACGTGAGCGCGTCGAGCACGGCGCGGGCCTGCACCACACGGTCCGAGGCTGCGCGGCGGACCGCACGCATCAGCTCGGTGCGGGCCAGGTCGCACGACACCGGGTCGCGGTCCGCCTGACCCAGCCAGGCACGCAACGCGGGCGTCTCCTGCTCGGCGACGACGAGCTTCACCAACGCGGCGGTGTGCAGGTAGAAGGCCACCTCAGTACCGCTCGGCCTCACGCATCGTCGCGAGCTCGTCAGATAGCGCACCGCCGGGCTGCGGCACCGGGAGATCGGCGATCGAGTGGCGCGCCGACCTGGCTACGCCGGCCGAGAGCAACCGGCGCAGCGGCGAGCTCGGGATGAGGGACAGCTGCGCGACCGGACGGCCGCGGTCGGTGATGGTCACGGTCTCCCCCGCGACCACCTCGGCGACGACTGCCGAGGCGTTCTGCTTCAGCGCTCTGATCCCCACCTGGCTCATGTTCTTCAGTGTAGAACCTGCACGCCGGCGGTGCCTTCGGCGCCTCTTCGCCGCTGTGGACACCAGATCGCTCACGCGTCGTCGAGCGCGTCATGCGGCGCCACCCGGACAGATGCAAGAAGAGTGACGAAAGACTGGCTACCCGGTTCCCCCGGTCAGTGAGCCATGGGGAATCGGCACTTCCATCCTCGTTGACGGCCGCTTCTTGACGAGGTCCACCTGGACGGCGGTATGCGATTGGGCCGCCGGGGGTCGTCGTTCGCAGCGATCAGACCTCTCGGCGAGCCCGCCGGCCGGCGGGCTGTCGCTTCGTGGTGAACAGGCCCAACGGTGTGGGCAGCTTCCCCCTCGACGTCTGGCGCACGGCGCGCATCACCGGCGAGTAGAGGCCGAGCCGGGACTTGGCGCGCTGCTTCACGCGACTCGGCTTGGTCCACGCCTGCACCTGACTGATGCCGAGCTCTCGCTTCAGCCGCCGCTTCGCCTTGGTCACGCCCAGCAGCGTGCGCAACGACGGCCGGCGGTAACGCATGAGCTTCATGCTGTGATGCTCCCACCACGCCCCTCCAGGCGCGGCCCACCCGACAACGGGCCCGGAGCACGCGCCGCGTCCACTCCTCCGCCGCTGGCGCCACGCACGCCGCAGCCGGCGGCCTCCTAGCGCGCCTCGACCGACCGCGGCGGTGCCGTGGACTCACGGACCCGCAACGATGGGCTGATCACCACCCGGTGCGTCGGGCGTCCCGGGTCCGCGAACCGCGCGACGAGCAGGTCCACCGCCGCCCGGCCGATCGATCGCCGTGGCGGGTGCACCGCAGTGAGCGGCGGACTGAACAGCCCGGCGACCTCGTCGTCGTACGCGACCACGGACAGATCGCCCGGCACGGCCAGGTGGCGCTCCTCGCAGCGTTGCACCAGCGCCATCGCCTCGGCATCGGCGTGGACCAGCAGCGCCGTGGTCCCCGTGGACAGGCACCGGTCGAGCGCCTCGTCGAGCGCGGCGTCCCACTCGGACGAGTGCAGCCCCGGCAGCAGCACCTCGACCGTGTCCTGCGGACGGACGCCGGCCTCGACGACCGCGTCGTGCCAGCCGCGAAGCACGTGGCGCGACGTCGGGCTGTTCTTGCTCAGCACCGCGCCGACCTTCCGGTGGCCCAGCGACAGCAGGTGGCGCACCCCCACCGTCGCACCGAGGGCGTGGTCCGAGGCCACCGACTCGAGCACGGCGTGGTGCGGCCCCACGGTCGCGGTGCGCTCCACCAGCACGGTCGGGACACCCGTCGCTGCGAGCCACTCCAACGTCGCGTCCACCGTCGGCGCGTCAAGGCGGGGCGCGATGAGCAACCCGTCCGCCCCGAGGCCGTCGACGAGGCGCTCGAGCTGCGGCCGGTCGTCCTCGCTCTCGTACGACGAGCCACGGAGCACGACCTTGTGGCCGTAGTCGCGCGCCGCCTCCTCGGCGCCGCGGACGACGCCGGGCCAGTAGTAGTCCAGCGACGGCACGAGCATGCCGAGCGTGCGCGGTCCGGCACCGACCGGCCGCGTGGGGAACGCACTCTCTTCGCCGCCGTCCTCGGGAAGGATGAGCGTCACGCCGCCGTGCACGCGCCGCACCAGACCTTCGGCAGCGAGCTGGGCGATGTCGCGCCGGATCGTCACCGCGGCGACGCCCAGCTGCTCCGTGAGGTCGGAGACGCGCACCGTCCCTTGGCGCTGCAGCTCGTCCAGAAGCTGTGCCCGGCGCTCCACCTGCAGCGGTCCGCGCCCGTCGGACGCGCTCATCGCAGCTCGTCCACCGTGAGACGGAGCGTGCCCGTCGCGCCCAGCCCGGACACGTCCAGGGCCAGGAGAGTCAGGTGGTCGCCCCACACGTCCGCGAGCATAGGGTCGTCAAGAGTCCGCGGCGTGGCGGCGCACGGGACGGCAGGTTCCCAGGTCAGCACGGCTGTGCCGACGCCGCCGAGTGCGTCGACCTCAGCTCGCCCGCGCGATGTGCGCACCTCGCCGGCGAGCAGCAGGTGCACGGTCGTCGGCTCGTCGCCCGGACCGGAAAGCTGCCAGGCATCCGTGACCGTCACCTGCCGTGACCCGCGGTCCAGCCCCGCGGCCCGCCACCAGTGCAGCACGTCGTCACGGGGGTAGGCGCCCGCCAGGTCCAGACGCAGCGCAGCGCCGTCGTCGCCGATGGTGACCGCGACGTCGCGCGCCGCGAACGCCGCTCCTGGCGCCTGCGGCGTCCCACGAACCTGTGGCACGTTGTGCCACGTACTCTGCATGGTCCAGATCGAGTACCGCTCGGGACCGAAGGTCTGCGCGGTGTACGTGGGCCGCCCGGCGTCGACGACGACCGGCACGCCGCCGAGCGCGACGAGCACCTCCCCGACGTCGTTGTGGTTGTGGCGCTCCCCGTTGTGCCCCCCCTTGGCCACCAGGGCCAGACCCTGCGTCGAGCCGGTTCGCTGGCGCACCACCAGCACCTGCGTCGAGTCGAACCACACCTCGGCCGGCAGCGGGGAGGCCGCCTGCGGGGCGCGCCGCCACTCGTCGTCCGTCAGCGCGCGCAGCAGCCGGCCGAGGCCGGCCTGCTCGTCCGCCACCGGTTCGCCCGGGACGCGGTGCGACGCGGCGTGCGCCGCTGCCTGCTCGTCTCCCACCGCCCTGGCCGCGCGGTGCAGCGCATGCCACGGCTGCCCGGCCGGGGGACGAGCCCAGCCGTCGGCGATGTTGACGTACCACCCGTCCGACAGGTGCATCCGGTGCGGGAAGGCGACCACCTCGCGCAGCGCCGGGACGCCCGTCGCGTCGAGGACTCCCGAGGTCGCATGGCGCAGCAGGTCGAGCGCCTCGAGGGTGCGACACGCTCCGTTCCACCAGTAGGAGTACCCCTCGTCGATCGCGCCGTCCGCCGGCAGGGCCGCGACGTAGCGGTCGATCCCCTCGACGACGAGGTCGACGAGCCGCGCCCGCCGGTCCGGGTCGCCCTCGAGGACCAGCGCCGCCACCAGCACGTTCCCGTGGATCCAGGGGTTCCAGTTGTGGACGTCGCCGTCGAGGCCGAGCCAGTGCCAGTCGCGCCGCCGCAGGAACGGCGTGAGCACCCGCGTGTCCGCCTCATGGCGGAGCCGGGCGCGCAGGCCCGGAAAGCGCGCGTCGAGCGGGGCCGCCAGCAGGTGGTCGATCCAGGCGAGCTGTCCCACGACCTCGCCGGCCCCCAGGTCGACGAACGGGTCGACGACGGTCGGGACGACCGAGCCGTGCACCGCGAACGTGTCGTCGTGCGCGGGCCAGCACCAGGTGCTCTGCTCGCACAGCAGCGTGACGCCGTCAGCCACCTCGTCGAGCCAGGCGTCCTCCAGCGTGGCCGCGGCCATGACGACCGCCCGGCTCAGGCGATGCTGGCGCGCGAACACCGCCTGCTCGTACGTCTGGCGGTCGCCATCGCGCCAGCGACGGGAGTAGTCGTGCTGGAGCGGCTGCGGCCACGGCGCGCCGAGATCGTCACCTGCTCGCGCTGCGAGGCTCGCCAGGGTGACCGCATCGACTGCCGCCCACGCGTCACGGTCGGTCGCCGGCGGGACCGGCACGCTGTCCACGGGCGGACGCAGCAGGTCACGCAGCGATGCCGAGCCGGTTCGGTGCCAGAGCGCGGCAAGCGGCCCGGCGAAGCGTGCGGAGGTCGGCATGTCTCTCCATCGAGATCGACTTCATGGTGATCGTTTGTGATCGTATCAGGTCGCTAACAGAGTTGACATGATCATGTCTGACCGGTTTACTTCGGATCGGTTCGGGCCCGGCACAGAGTCACGATCGCATCGCGGTCCACGACGGGCGGCTTCAACGAAGAAGGACACGTGACCGAGCACAGTGGCACGGCATCCCGCAGCGACGGCACAGCGCCGGCGACACGCGGCGACTGGTCCCGCGCCGAGTGGGTGGCCTTCGGCGACCGGATGCTCGCGGCGAGCCGTCGCTACGCGTCACCCCGCCACGGACACATCACACTGCCGGGCGCCGAGGGCGGCTACGGCCATGCGGTCGACGGCCTCGAGGGCTTCTGCCGGACGCTCCTGCTCGCGGGCTTCCGTATCGCGGGCGAGCGGGGCCACGGGGTCGACGAGCTCGCCGAGTTCTACGCGCAGGGCATCACCGCCGGCGTCGACCCCGACTCCCCGGACGAGGAGCGGTGGGTCCGCACCACCGAGCACGGGCAGGCGAAGGTCGAGGCCGCGTCCACGGCGCTCGTGCTCGACATGACGCGGCCGTGGATCTGGGACCGGCTCACCGACCGGACGCAGCAGCAGGTGGTCGAGTACCTGTCCCCGGTCGTCGGCGACCACGACTACCCGAAGACCAACTGGCTCTGGTTCCGCGTGGTCGTGGAGACCTTCCTGCGGTCCGTCGGCGGGCCCTGGTCGGCCGACGACATCGCGGCCGATCTCGCGCTGCACGACGACCTCTATCGCGGCGACGGCTGGTACTCCGACGGGTACGAGCGCAGCTACGACCACTACGTCGGCTGGGCGATGCACCTGTACCCGGTGCTGTGGTCACGCATGACCGGTGCCGCCGACCTCTCGCAAGGCCGCACCGCGACCGACATCGCCCGCCTGGACCGGTTCCTGCTCGACGCCGTCCGCCTCGTCGGCGCCGACGGCGCGCCGATGTTCCAGGGCCGGAGCCTCATCTACCGGTTCGCCGCCGCCGCCCCCTTCTGGGTGGGCGCGATCGCCGGCGTGCCGTCCACCTCGCTCGGGCAGCTGCGGCACGCGGCAGACCGCGTGGTGCGCCACTTCGTCGACCACGGCGCGCCGGACGAGCGGGGACTGCTCACCATGGGCTGGCACCACGAGTGGCGGCAGCTGGCGCAGTCGTACTCGGGACCGAGCTCCCCGTACTGGGCATCCAAAGGCATGCTCGGTCTCGCCCTGCCGGCCGACCACCCGGTGTGGGCCGCCCCCTCGGAACCCCTGCCCTCGGAACACCGGGACGCGCTCTTCGCCGTCGGACCCGCCGGCTGGGTCGTCTCCGCGACCATGGACGACGGCATCGTCCGGCTCGCCAACCACGGCACCGACCATGCGCGGGAAGGCTCGACGGTCGGCGACTCACCCGCCTACGCGCGGATCGGCTACTCCACCGCCACGGCTCCGTTGCTCGACGAGGAGGCATGGCTCTCACCGCTCGAGCAGGCCGCCGCCCTCGTCGACGTCACCGGGCGCGCGACCCATCGCGCCGCGATGACACTGCTCGGCGCCGCGGTCGTCGACGGGGTGGGCGCCGCGGGCTCACGGGCGCAGGCCCACTGGCTCGACGCGACCGAGACGACGACCCACCACGGCTCGGGCCGGGACGGCCTGGTGACGGCGGCCGGGGTGCTGACGGTGTTCTCGCTGCTCCGCGGACCGTGGGAGGTGCGGCTCGTACGGGTCGACGCCCTCGCCGACGGCGTCGACGCCGGCTCGGTCACGCTGCGGGTCGGCGGGTGGCCGCTCGTCGGGCCCGCCGTGGCCGTGCTGCCCGGCGGTCACGGCGTGGTGTCCGGCCGCGCGTACTCCACCGTCCGGTCCCTCCTCGGCACCGGGCTCCCGGCTGTCACCGGCCGTCGGGGCGCCAGCCCGCTCGGCGACCCTGCACACGTCCCCACGCTCACCTTCCCGGTCCGGGTCGGCGCGTGGGTCGCGGCCCTCGTCGGTCTGTCCGGCGTGGCGTCGACGCACGAAGAAGGAAGAAGCCGTGCCGAGCTGCTCGAGCGGGACGGCGGTCTTGACGCAGTCGTGACCTGGCCGGACGGCGTCCGCACCAGCACCCACCTCTCCGTGGAGGCACCCGGGAACGCCGGCTAGGCGTCCCGGTTTCCGTAGCACGGGCCCAACGACGGGCCCTCATTGCGAAGGAGCAAGGATGAAGCGCTCGATCCCCGCCGTGGCCGCGTTGGCCGCCGTGGCCTCGCTGGCGCTCGCCGCATGCAGCGGCGGCACCTCGACGGCGTCGCAGCCACCGGCCGCCAGCGCCGGCGCGACGACCGCCAGCGGCGGCCTCTGCGGCACCGGCGACGTCACGCTGACGGTCTCCGGCTGGAGCCTGTCGACCACACCGGAGTTCAAGAAGCTTGCCGACGCGTTCCACACGAAGTGCCCCAACGTGACCGTGCAGGTCAAGGAGTACGACGCGTCGAACTACAGCACGTTGATCACGGCCGACCTGGCCGCCAACGCGGGCCCGGACATCATCACGCAGAAGGAGGTCAAGTACGTCACGACCTTCGTCTCCGGCAACCAGCTGCTGGACGTCAGCGACCTGACCTCGCAGCTCGACCCGAAGCTGTCCGGCCTCACGTCGTACCAGGTGAACGGCAAGCAGTACGCGATCCCCTACCGGCAGGACTCGTGGGTCCTCTTCTACAACAAGAACCTCTTCGACAAGGCCAAGGTGGCCTACCCGGACGGCACCTGGACCTGGGACGACTACGTCAAGGCCGCCAAGTCTCTCGCCACGGCCCTGCAGGCCGGCGGCAACTCCTCGGTCTTCGGCACCTACGAGCACTCGTGGCAGTCCACGCTCCAGGGCTTCGCGAACGCGCAGGCGCCGAAGGGCGGCATCCTCACCGGCGACTACTCGTACATGAAGCCCTACTACGAGCGCGCGCTCGACCTGCAGAACAGCAAGGCGCAGGTGGACTTCGGCTCGATCACCACGAACAAGCTGACCTACCAGGGGCAGTTCGGCAAGCAGCAGGCGGCGATGATGCCGATGGGCTCGTGGTACGTCGCCACGCTCATCGCGCAGCAGGCCTCCGGTGACGCCGACAAGTTCAACTGGGGCTTCGCTCCGATCCCCCAGTACGACTCCTCGACCACCGGCACCGACAAGACGCCGGTGACGTTCGGTGACCCGACCGGCTTCGGCATCAACGCGGCGATCGCCAAGTCGAAGGTGGCCGCCGCCAAGGGCTTCCTGGTCTTCGCCGCCAGCACCGATGCCGCCAAGGCCCTCGCCGGCATCGGCATCACCCCGGCGCTGACCACGGCGGACGTCGCCTCGACGTACTTCGCGACGCCTGGCGCCCCGACGGACGCGCTCTCGAAGTTCGCGTGGACCACCCACAAGACGAGCCCCGAGAACGTCACCGACCCGCGTACCGCCCAGGTCCAGTCGATCCTCAACGACGCGCACACCGCGATCATGTCCGGCTCGTCGTCCATCGACGCCGCGCTGGCGCAGGCCAAGCAGCGCGTTCACGACGAGGTCGGCATCGGCTGACCGGCACCTCCCTCGTCAGCCCGATCAGCAGCACCGGCTGACATCAGAGGTTCGGCTCGTCTTGGCCGGCGGCACCCCCGCCGCCGGCCAAGACGGCCCCCGCGCACGCACCTGACCCGGACGAAGGAGTTCCACCCACCATGGCCAGCTTCACGATCGACGACGCCGGCCCCCGCGCACGGTCGGTCCAGCCACGACGACGGCGACCCGGGGCCAAGCTCAAGCGCCGCAACACGCTCATCGGGTGGAGCTTCATCCTGCCGAACTTCATCGGCTTCGCACTGCTGACGCTCGTGCCGGTGCTGGCGCTGTTCTACATCTCGTTCACCAACTGGAACGTCTTCGGCACGGCCAAGTGGCTCGGCCTGGCCAACTTCCGCCGCCTCGTGCACGACGCCAGCTTCCGTACCGCACTCTGGAACACCGTCTACTACTCGGTGGTGCACATCCCGCTGACCCTGGTGATCTCGCTGGCGTTGGCGATGCTGCTCAACCGGAAGCTGCGTGGTGTGGCCTTCTTCCGCACCGCGGCGTTCTTCCCGTACATCACGTCGGTCGTCGCGATCACGACCGTGTGGAACCTGTTGTTCAGCCCCAAGTACGGGCCCATCAACGACGTCCTGCGGTTCGTCGGGATCGCCAACCCCCCGGGATGGACCACCTCGGCCACCTGGGCGATGCCCGCGGTCATCATCGTCGGCACATGGCGCGAGATGGGTTACTACATGATCTTGTTCCTCGCCGGTCTGCAGACCGTGCCGAGGGAGCTGTACGAAGCGGCACGGATGGACGGCGCCAACGCCTGGAAGCGGTTCCGGCACGTGACGATCCCGTGCCTGCGCCCGACGACCTTCTTCGTCACCGTGATGCTGACGATCGGCTCGTTCAAGGTGTTCGACATCATCCTGCTGATGACCAACGGTGGTCCCGGGCAGGCGACCCTCGTCCTCTCGCAGTTCATCTACAACACCGGGTTCGTCAACTACCAGTTCGGGTATGCGTCGGCCGCCTCGATCGCTCTGTTCGTCATCTGCATCGCCGTGACGATCGTGCAGTTCGTCGTCAACAAGCGGAGGGCTGCCTGATGACCCTCGTCAACGGCGCACCCGACACCCGCACGCTCACCGCGGCCGCGGCGCGTGATCGCCGCGCGGACCGGCTGACACCCGCGCGGCAGGCCGCCCGGGTCCTCGGATACCTCGTCCTCATCGTCGCCGCGGCCGCCGTGCTGCTGCCGTTCTTCTGGATGCTCTCCGCCTCGGTCCGAGGATCGAACGACGTCTTCACCATCCCGGTGAAGTGGCTGCCGCCGACCTGGAAGTGGGACAACTACGTCCAGGTCTGGAGCCAGACCGCCATGGTCACCTGGTGGAAGAACACCCTGCTGCTGTCCGTGGTGGTGACGTTCCTGCAGGTGCTCACCGGCTCGTTCGCCGCCTACGGGTTCGCCCGCATGCGGTTCCCCGGGCGCGACGTGCTCTTCTTGGTCTACATCGGGACCATCGCGGTGCCGTGGCAGTCCTACATGATCCCGCAGTTCATCCTGTTCTCGAAGCTCCACGTCTCGAACACCCTGTGGTCGATCATCCTGCTGCAGGCCTTCGGCGCCTTCGGCGTGTTCCTCATGAAGCAGTACTTCGAGTCCGTCCCGGAGGAGCTCTCCGAGGCCGCCCGCATCGACGGGCTGTCGGAGTACGGGATCTACCGACGCATCATGCTGCCGCTGTCGACACCGGCCATCGCCAGCCTCACGCTGCTGACCTTCGTCAACACGTGGAACGACTACCTCGGCCCGCTGATCTACCTGCGCAGCCCCAACCTGTGGACCATCCAGCTCGGCCTGCAGACGTTCATCAACAACCTCTACAACCAGAACTACGCGTTGCTGTTCGCCGGCCTCACGCTGTCGGTGCTGCCTGTCGCCGTGATCTTCATGCTCGGGCAGCGCTACTTCGTCGAGGGCATCGCGACCAGCGGGCTCAAGGGTTGACGACGGTGCACCGGATCTCGCACGAGATGTACGCGACGGTCTTCTCGGTCGTCTACCTGGGCCTGATGACCAATGCGCTCCTCATCGTCGGCTGCCTGCCGCTGCTCGTGGTGCTGCTGACCACCGACACGGCGCTGTCATGGCCGCTCGTCGCCCTGGCGACCCCCCTGTCCACACCCGCGGTCGCCGCCGCGTTCGCGGTGTTCTCGGCATACTCGTCGGATCCGGGGGTGGGCGTCGTGCGGACGTTCGCCCGTTCCTGGGCGGCCGTCTTCCGCCGCGCGGCCACCCTCGGGACGATGGGCGCCGCCGCGCTCGTCGTGCTCGGCATGGACGGCCGCGCGGCGTGGGGGCGGCCCACCGGGACGTGGGCGGTGCCCGTGCTCGCGACGCTCGGCGTGCTCGTCGTGGCCACCACGATGCTGGGCCTCGTCGCGCTCGCGGAGGTGCCCCGCGCGCGGCTGCGCGACGTGCTCCGGGCCTGCCTGGCCCTCGGCGTGCGGCGCTGGTACCTCACGCTGGGCTCGCTGTTCGTCCTCGCCCTGCTGCTCACGCTGCTGACCGCCAAGCCGGCGATCGCCCTCGGGCTCGCGACCGCGCCGCTGCTGTACGTCGTGTGGGCCAACGGGCGCTACTCGCTGCGCCCGGTGCTGCCCGTCGAGCGGGAGGCCCCGACGCCCGCCTGACCCCTCGGCCACGCACCCACCCCACGACCATCCCCGGCACCGCCTCGTTCCGGGGCGTGCCCACAAGAGCAAGGACTGCTGCACATGACGCCGACCCAGGCGGGCCCGACATCCGCCGCCACGAGGACCGACGCGGCGCTCGCCGCCGCCCTGGCCACCGTGCGCGCGAACATCGCCACCTTCGGCGGTGGCTACCCGGACGACACCACGCGGCACGGCGTCTACCCCCCGCGCCCAGCCACCGCGACGCTGCCCGAGGGCGCCAACCGCGGATGGACGACGAGCTTCTGGCCCGGCATGCTCTGGCTCGCCTGGGAGCTGACCGGCGACGACGCGTTCCGCCTCGCAGCCACCTCGCACGTCGCGAGCTTCGCCGAGCGCGTCGACCAGCAGATCGACCTCGACACGCATGACCTGGGGTTCCTCTACACCCTGGGGTGCGTCGCCCCCTGGCGGCTGGTCGCCGACGAGCGCGCCCGCTCCGCCGCGCTGGGAGCCGCCGACCATCTCATGACACGATTCCTCGAGCCGGCCGGCATCGTGCAGGCCTGGGGCGGTCTCGACGATCCCGGGCAACGCGGCCGCACCATCATCGACTCGTTGATGAACATGCCGCTGCTCTACTGGGCGAGCGAGCAGACCGGTGACGAGCGGTACGCCGCGGCGGCCCGCCGGCACGCCGCCCAGCTGCGCGACCACATCATCCGACCCGACGGCACGACGTTCCACACCTTCTGGTGGGACCCGGCGACGGGCGCCCCGCTGCACGGGTCGACGCAGCAGGGCTACACCGACGACTCGTGCTGGGCCCGCGGCCAGGCATGGGGCATCTACGGCTTCGCGCTCAACTACCGGTACGCGCGCGACGAGTCGTTCCTCGACGCGGCGCGCGTCTGCGCCGACTACTTCCTGGCCCACCTGCCGACGGACGGCGTCGCCTACTGGGACCTCGACTTCACCGACGGCGACGACCAACCGCGCGACTCCTCTGCCGCCGCGATCGCCGTGTGCGGCCTGACCGAGCTGGCCGGCTGGCTGCCGGACGGCCCGCTCCGGGACCACTACCGGTCACACGCCGAGACCATCCTCACCTCGCTGGCGACCGGGTACTCGACGGCGACGCACCCGGAGTCGAACGCGCTCCTGCTGCACGGTGTCTACGACTGGCCCGGTGCGGTCGGCGTCGACGAGGGCACGCTGTGGGGCGACTACTTCTACCTCGAGGCCCTCGCGCGCGCCGTGCTGCCCGAGCGCACGCTCTACTGGTGAGCGGGACGCCATGCACCTCGTGACGTTCGAGCGCACCGGTGCGCTGCGCACCGGTGCGCTGCTACCGGGCGACCGCGTGCTCGACCTGCCGGCCGCGGATCCGTCGTGCCCGCCCGACATGGTCGGCCTGCTGACCGCGGGGCCGGCCCTGCTCGAGCGACTGCGCCCGCTCGCCGCGGCCGCGGCGGCCGACCCCGACGCCGGGCTGCCGCTGGCGCAGGTGCGGCTGCTGGCCCCCGTGCCGAACCCGGGCAAGATCCTGTGCGTCGGCTACAACTACCGGGGGCATCAGGTCATCGACGACCCGCCGTACCCCGACATCTTCGCGAAGACCGCCAACACCGTCACCGGGCCGAACGCCCCGATCCTGCGGCCCCTCGCCTCCGACGAGGTCGACTACGAGGCCGAGCTCGCGGTGGTCATCGGTTCGCCCGCGCACGAGGTCTCGCCGGACATGGCGCTGGCCCACGTCGCCGGCTACACGGTCTTCAACGACGTCTCGGCGCGCGACTGGCAACGGCACGGCAGCCAGTGGGTGCCTGGCAAGTCGTTCGACACCTTCGGCCCGCTCGGCCCGGCGTTGGTGACGAGCGACGAGGTGCCCGATCCGCAGGCCCTCACCGTCGAGCTCGCCCTCAACGACGAGGTGACGCTGCGCAGCTCCACGTCGGCAATGGTCTTCGGGGTCGCCTGGCTCGTCTCGTACCTCAGCCAGGTGATGACGCTTGCGCCCGGCGACGTCATCGCCACGGGCACACCGCAGAAGCTGCCGGAGGTGCTGGCCCGTGGCGAGCACTTCCTGCAGGTCGGCGACGTCGTCTCGATCACCATCGGCCACCTGGGCACCCTGACGAACCCGGTTGCCGACAGCCCGTCCCGCACCGCCCACGAACAAGGAGCACGAGCATGACCGTCACCCGCCTCTGGAGCACCCATCCCGACGACGTCGGCACCGTGAGCGGAG
Source organism: Actinomycetes bacterium (assembly GCA_021793675.1). Classification (GTDB taxonomy): domain Bacteria; phylum Actinomycetota; class Actinomycetes; order Actinomycetales; family Cellulomonadaceae; genus Cellulomonas. The sequence goes on from JAJYSG010000025.1 coordinate 17,463, forward strand.
AGACCTTGCGCAGCCGGTTCGTGCTCTCCGGGCTGTTCACCACGGGCGAGGTGTCGTGGGGCTACGCGCACGACGACCGTCTGCTCGTCGGCGGCCTCGTCGTCGACGGGCACGAGGTCGCGCTGACCGCGCCGGAGGAGATCAAGGCTGCGTACCTGCTCGAGCGGCGCGAGCTCGGCCTCGTCGGCATCGCCGGGACGGTCCGGGTGACCGCGGACGGCATCGAGTACACGGTCGGCGAGCAGGACGTGCTCTACCTTCCCCTGGGTACCCACGACATCACCGTGGGCGGCCACGGCACGGCGTACCTGGTCACGGCGCCGGCCCACCGGACGTGCGCGGCCGCGCTCGCCGGGCGTGACGAGGTCTTCTCCGCGGAGCTCGGTTCGCTCGAGCAGTCGAACCGCAGGACGATCCGCCGCTACATCCACGCGGACGGCATCGACTCCAACCAGCTGGTGCTCGGCATCACCACGCTCGAGCCCGGCAGCGTGTGGAACACCATGCCCCCCCACGTCCATCACCGACGCACCGAGGTCTACCTGTACACGGGCCTGGCGGACGGCGTGCTGGTCCACCTCATGGGCGAGCCGACCGCCACCCGTCAGCTGGTGCTGCACGACCGCGACGTCGTCGTCTCCCCGCCGTGGTCCATCCACTGCGCGTCCGCCACCGGCGCCTACTCCTTCGTGTGGGCCATGGCCGGGGAGAACACCGACTACGCCGACGCCGTGACCATCGACCCCAAGGAGCTCGCGTGATCCTCGACCAGTTCCGCCTCGACGGCAAGACCGCCCTCGTCACGGGGGCCGGGCGTGGCCTCGGACAGGGCTACGCCATCGCGCTGGCCGAGGCCGGCGCCGACGTCGCCCTGCTCGACCGCACGGGCTGCCCGCAGACCGCCGAGGCGGTCACGGCCCTCGGCCGACGCGCCCACCAGATCGTGTGCGACCTGTCGACCGCGTCACCGCAGGACCTGGCCGACGTCACCGCCGACGCCAGCACCACGCTCGGCGGGCTCGACATCCTCGTCAACAACGCCGGCATCATCCGCCGCCAGCCCGCGCTCGAGTTCTCCGAGGCCAACTGGGACGACGTCCTGCAGATCAACCTCACGTCCGTGGTGTTCCTGTCACAGGCCGCGGCCCGTCTGATGGCCGCCGCCGGTCACGGCAAGATCGTCAACATCGCGTCGATGCTCTCGTTCCAAGGCGGGATCAACGTGATCTCGTACGCGGCGGCGAAGAGCGCCGTCGCCGGCGTCACCCGTTCCCTCGCCAACGAGTGGGCACCACTGGGGATCAACGTCAACGCGATCGCCCCCGGATACTTCGCGACCGACAACACCGCTCCGCTGCGTGCGGACGCGAGCCGCGACGCGGCCATCCTCGACCGCATCCCGGCCGGCCGCTGGGGCACCGCGGCGGACCTGCAGGGTGCGATCGTCTACCTGTCGTCGGCCGCGTCGGACTACATGCATGGCTCGATCGTCGCCGTGGACGGCGGCTGGCTGGCCCGCTGACCGTCGATCGCGAGAAGGACCAGGCGATGAGCTCCAGCGACGATCACCACGACCCGGCATCACGCCCCTCTCGGGCACGGCCGGCGGCCGGCGGCGCGCCCACGGGCACCGAGCCGCTCGAGCCCGACTTCGCCGCGTGGGACTTCTGGCGCACCGCGTCCACCGAGCAACGCGCCGCACAGTGCCTCCGGATCGCCGGGCTGCGCGCGCGCGGCTACCTCGTGGGCGCAGGCTGCGTGGTGTCGCCGCTGGCCGCGGTCCACCCGGAGTCCTTCGTCCTCGGCGACCGCTCCTACGTCGCCGCGCACGCCCACGTCTCCGGCGAGATCGAGATCGGCGCCGACTGCTCGGTCAACGTCGGCGCGGCGCTGCGCGGACGGGTGCGCACCGGCCGAGCGGTACGGATCGGCTCGCACGCCTCGGTGCTCGGGTTCGACCACGGGTTCGACGACCCCGACACGGAGATGTTCCGGCAACCGCTGCGCACGGTGGGCGTGCAGATCGGCGACGACGTCTGGCTCGGTGCCCATGCCGTCGTGCTCGACGGCGTGCGGATCGGCTCGCACAGCGTCGTGGGAGCCGCATCGGTCGTCACGCATGACGTGCCGGACTGGACGCTCGTCGCCGGCAACCCGGCACGCGTGATCCGCCAGCGTCGCCGGCCCCGCGCGCGGACCACGCGCGACGCGTTGCGGGACCACGGGGAGGCCGCACGGAGCCAGGCGGTCGGCATCCTCGCGGCGGCGTGGGACGGCGAGGCGTTCCACGACACGGCCGCCGGCCCGCCGTCGGTGCGCGCGCACACAGACGCGATCGAGCTGGCGGACCTGCTCACGGGCGCCCCTCCCCCGCCGCTCCCGCGCCGCGAGCACCTGATCCGGCTGCGGGCGCTGCAGGACCCCACCACCGGCCTGGTCGACGAGGGGGCCGGCACCTCGGACGGCGTCACCTCGCTCCTCGACGACGCTCAGGCGTACCACGTGCTCGACGTGGGCTATGCCCTCGCCCTGCTCGGCGGAGCCTTCTCCCACCCGGTCCGCAGGATCGTCGACCTCACCGCCGCCGACCTTGTGCCCGTGCTCGACGCCTTGCCCTGGGAGCGACGGGCCTGGGGCAGCGGCGCGCTCGTCGACGCCCTGGGCACCGCGCTGACGTGGGCCGCACGGGAGCGCCCGCGCGACCAGGGCTCGAGCAGCCTCGAAGCGACCCTGCTCGGGTGGCTCGTCCTGCACCGAGACCCCGACACCGGCCTGTGGGGTGGACGCGGTCACGACCTGCGCGAACCCGTGAACGGTGCGTATCGGCTGGTGCGAGGGACGTTCGCGCAGTGGGGCGTGGCCGCGGGCGAGCAGCGCGCCCTCGTCGACGCCCTGCTCGCCCGGGCCGCGGACGTCGCGGACGACCCCACGGCTTCCGCCTGCGACGCGCTCGACGTGGTGTACCTGCTGTGGTGGGCTCGCGGCACCGGATCGACCCACCGGCGGCCGGCGGTCGACGAGGTCGCGGCCGCCGTGCTGGACGATGCGCTGGCGCGCTGGGTGCCAGGCGCCGGCACGCCGTTCGCCCCTGGGCTGCCGCCGTCGCTGCAGGGCACCGAGATGTGGCTGGCGGTGGCGTGGTACGCGGCGGACCTGCTGGGACGCGCCGACGCCCTCGGCTACCACCCACGCGGGGTCCACCGGCCGGAACCCGCCGTACGGCTGACCGAGCCGCACCAACCGATGACGAGGAGCAGGCGATGACGACGACCCCCACGCCGAGCGTGCTGACCGAGCTGGCGGCGCGGCTGCTGGTGCCTGTGGTGGTGCTGCAGGACGCCCGGGACGCGGCGCTGCTGGCGGATGCCCTCGTGGCCGGCGGGCTGCCGGTGGCCGAGGTGACCTTCCGCACGCCGGCGGCACCGGAGGCGATCCGGATCATGGCCGAACGGGGCGACGTGCTGGTGGGCGCGGGCACGGTGCTGACCGTCGCCCAGGTGGACCAGGCCGTCGCGGCCGGCGCCCGCTACGTGGTGTCCCCCGGCACGAGCCGGGCCGTCGTCGAGCGGTGCCTCGAGCACGGCGTCGCGGCCCTGCCGGGTGCGGTGACGGCGACCGAGGTCCAGGCGGCCCTGGAGCTCGGCCTGGACACGGTGAAGTTCTTCCCGGCGGGCACGTCCGGCGGCGCGGCGGCGATCAAGGCGCTGGCGGCACCGTTCGGTGGGGTCGCGTTCGTCCCCACCGGGGGGATCGGGCCCAGCACCCTGGGCGAGTACCTGGCGCTGCGGGCCGTCGTCGCGGTGGGCGGCTCGTGGATGGTGCCGGCCGAGCGGGTCGCCGCCGGCGACCGGTCCGGCCTCGTCGACATCATCTCCGCCGCGGTCGCGACCGCCAGGGCCGCCCGGCCGCCGGCGGCCTGAGCCCGCCCGTCCCTTCGTCCGCCCGTCGCGTCAGGAGCTCGCCATGCCCGTGCTGCCGATCCGTCCCGCCTCCGAATGCCGGTACGACGCGGTCTGCCTGGGGGAAGTCATGTTGCGCCTCGACCCCGGCGAGGGGCGCATCCGCACCGCCCGGAGCTTCACCGCATGGGAGGGCGGCGGGGAGTACAACGTGGCACGCGGCCTGCGGCGGGCGTTCGGCCTGCGGACCGCCGTCGTCACGGCACTGGCCGACAACGAGGTCGGACGCCTGGTGGAGGACTTCATCCTGGCCGGCGGCGTCGACACCTCGTTCATCACCTGGAAGGCCTATGACGGAGTCGGCCGGACGGTCCGCAACGGCCTGAACTTCACGGAGCGCGGCTTCGGCGTGCGCGGGGCCGTCGGCGTGTCCGACCGCGGCCACACCGCCGCCTCCCAGCTGGGTCCCGACGAGGTGGACTTCGACCACCTCTTCGGTGACCTCGGGGTGCGGTGGCTCCATACCGGCGGCATCTACGCCGCCCTGTCCGAGACCGCCGCGGCGACCACGACGGCCGCAGTGCGCGCCGCCCGCGAGCACGGGGTCGTGGTCTCCTACGACCTGAACTACCGACCCTCGCTGTGGCGGTCCGTCGGAGGTCAGGCCCGCGCTCGGGAGGTGAACCGCGCCATCGCTCCGTACGTCGACGTCATGCTCGGCAACGAGGAGGACTTCACGGCCGCGCTGGGGTTCCCCGTCGACGGCGTCGGCACCGACCTGACGGACCTGGACACCGGCGCCTTCGGAGCGATGATCGATCGCGTCCGCGCCGCGTACCCGAACCTTGCCGTGATCGCCACCACCCTGCGCACCGTCCGGACGGCCAGCGTCAACGACTGGGGTGCCCTCGCGTGGTCGCCGGCCACCGGGCTGGTCCACGCCACCCATCGACCGGCCCTGGAGATCCTCGACCGGGTCGGCGGCGGCGACTCCTTCGCGTCCGGCCTCGTCGCCGCCCTGCTGGACGGCCAGGACCTGCCCACCGCCGTCCAGTGGGGCGCGGCCCACGGCGCCTTGGCGATGACCACGCCCGGCGACACCTCCATGGCCACCAAGGCCGAGGTTCTCAAGCTCGCCGGCGGCGGCGGCGCCCGCGTCGACCGCTGACCAGGAACGACGACCCAGGAGACATCCCTGTGACGACCACCCGCTGGCCCCTGGCGCTCGACGCGCTCGGCTTCGGAGGCGACTACAACCCGGAGCAGTGGCCCGACGAGATCCGCGTCGAGGACGTCGCCCTCATGCGTGAGGCGGGCGTGAACCTCGTGAGCCTCGGCATCTTCTCGTGGGCGACGATCGAGCCGATGGAGGGCGTCTTCGAGTGGGGATGGCTCGACGCCACGATGGACCGGTTGCACGCCGCCGACATCCGTGTCGACCTCGCGACGGCGACCGCGAGCCCGCCGCCATGGCTCACGGCGCAGCACCCGGAGATCCTGCCGGTGCGCGCCGACGGCACGGTGCTGTGGCCCGGTGGTCGCCAGCACTACCGGATCGCCTCGCCGGTGTGGCGCCGGTACGCCCTCGGGATGGCCCGGCGCATCGCCGAGCGCTACCGCGACCACCCGGCGCTGGCGCTGTGGCACGTCGACAACGAGATCGGCTGCCACGTGCCGCACGACTTCTCGGACGACGCCGCCGTCGGCTTCCGCCGCTGGCTGCGCGCCCGCTACGGCACGATCGACGAGCTGAACCGTGCCTGGGCGACGGCGTTCTGGTCCCAGCGCTACTCGGGCTTCGACCAGGTGCTGCCACCGCGCACCGCCCCGACGTACCCGAACCCGACGCAGCAGCTCGACTTCGCCCGGTACTCGTCCGACGCGCTCCTCTCCTACTACGTCGAGCTGCGCGACGTGCTGCGCGAGGTCACGCCCGACGTGCCGTGCACCACGAACTTCATGGTGACGGGCCCGTCCACGGGCGCCATGGACTACGCCACGTGGGCCGGGGAGATGGACGTCGTCTCCAACGACCACTACGTCCAGGCCGCCGACCCGGAGCCGCAGGCGGACATCGCCTTCAGTGCCTCGCTCGTGCGGTCGCTCGCCGGCGGCGCCCCGTGGGTGCTCATGGAGCACGCGACGTCCGCAGTGAACTGGCAGCCGCAGAACCGCTCCCGCACCCCTGAGGAGTCGTTGCGCCACTCCTTCGGCCACCTGGCCCACGGCGCCGACGCACTGCTCTTCTTCCAGTGGCGGGCCTCGGCGGCCGGCGCCGAGAAGTACCACTCGGCGATGCTGCCCCACGCCGGCACGGACACCGAGCGCTGGCGGGCCACCGTGCGGCTGGGTGGCATCCTGCGCGACCTCGCGGAGCTGCGCGGCTCGCGCGTGCAGGCCGACGCCGCTGTGCTGTTCGACTGGCCGTCCACCTGGGCGGCGCAGCTCGACTCGCACCCGACGAACCTGGTGGAGCCCCGCAGACTTGCGGTGGCGCTGCACCGCGCGCTGGGCCGCCGGGGCGTCACCGCGGACGTCGTGCGGGCCGGCGACGACCTCGCCGGCTACGACGTGATCCTCGTGCCGGCCCTCTACGTCGTCTCGCCGGAGGGCGCAGCGAACGTCGCCGCCGCCGCCGCCAGGGGCGCGTCCGCGCTGGTCACCTTCTTCTCCGGCATCGCCGACGAGGACGACCACGTGCTGCTCGGCGGGTATCCGGGGGCCTGGCGCGACCTGCTCGGGGTGCGCGCCGAAGAGTTCTGGGCGCTGCAGTCCGGCGAGCACGTCGGGCTCGACGACGGCTCGTCCGGCCAGCTGTGGTCGGAGCTGGTCCATGCGCTGCCGGGCACCGACGTGGTGCGCCGATTCGCCGGCGGCCCGCTCGACGGGCTCCCGGCCCTGACCCGCCGCACCGTCGGCAAGGGCACCGCCTGGTACCTGGCCACGTGGCCCTCCGACGAGGCGAGCCTGCAGCGCGTCGTCGACCTGGTCGTCGACGGTTCAGGAGTGGTGCCCGTGGTGCCCGACCTGCCTCCAGGGGTCGAGGTGACGCGGCGGGTCGCCGCGGACGGACGCTCGTGGCTGATCATCCTCAACCACACCGACGCCCCCGCCGTGCTGCCCGTCAGGGGGACACCACTCCTGGGCGCAGGCGACCCGAACGCCGACACCGTTGCCGTCGCCCCGGGCGCCGTCCAGGTGATCCGGCAGACCGACGACCGCTGACGCCTCCGTCGGGCGGCGAACCGCTCCGCGTCCGCGCGCCGGCGCCCTCTCAGACCGCCACCGCCTCCTCGGCTGACGGCTCCAGCGGCGGTTGCGCGGCGGCGGCCGAAGCCACGCGGCGGTGCGTGACCAGGAACGACCCGCCGATGACCAGGCCGAACCCGACCACCGTCCACGCAGTGATCCGCTCGCCGAGCAGCACGGCAACGACGACGACGGCGACCGCCGGGTTGACGTAGGTGACAGCGGTGGCGCGCATCGGCCCGATCTCCGCCACCAGCCACACCATGAGCGTGAACGCCGCGGCACTGCACACGACGCCGAGCGTGACCATCGACGCGATGACGCCACCCGACGGCCAGCTCGTGGGCCAGCCGCCGGTGAGCCCGACGATCGGCGCGTAGACGACCGCCGCGATCGCGAGCGACACGGCGGCCAGGCCGATCCCCGGCGCGGTCGGCATCCAGCGCGCGATGATCGCCGGGCCGAGCGCGTACCCGAACGCCACGACCGCGAGCCGGGCGGCCGAGGGCAGGTCGGTGCCCGCGACGTCCAGGCCGACGATGGCTGCGACACCGGCCATCCCGAGCGCGATCCCCAGCCAGTTGCGCGGCGAGAGGTGGGCGCGTCGCCCCAGGAGCACCCCGACGAGCACGCCTGCCAGGGGGACGGTGGCGATCAGCAGCCCGGTCGTCGAGCTGGGCAGGTGCTGCTCGGCCGTGTTGAGGAAGTACCAGGGCACGACGATCTCGACGATCGTGTAGACCACCAGCGGACGCCAGAGAACCAGCACGCGCGGCAGCTCGCGACGCGTCGCCGCCACCGGGAGCAGCACGGCGGCGCCGATGGCCGTGCGCGTCAGGATGAGCATCGCGGGCGACACCTCGGCGACCGCGATCTTGATGAGCGCGTACGGGATGCCCCAGGCGATGCCGAGGGCGAGGAACAGCAGCAGACCGCGTCGACTCACCGACCCATCGTCGGGGGGCGACGACCGTTCAGTCCATCCCGCATCGGGATGCGGTCTGCGGTCGGGGTGCGGCTGGGCCCACCGATCAGCAGGCCCAGCCGCCTCGCCCGTCCGAGGATCAGCCGACCGTCGCCGTGGCGACGGAGGCCATCGCGGCCTTGGTGCCCAGGAAGGACGCCGTCCAGGTGCCCGCGCCTGCGGCGGACGCGCTCGACGAGAACGCGCCGTCGGCGTCGGTCTTCACGGTGGAGACCTGCGCGTCGCCGCCCCCGTTGGGCCGGAACACGAGCGTCACCTCGGCGTCCGTGACGCCCTGACCGGTCGCCTTGACGACGAGGCGGCCGGTCGCCTTGCCGTCCGCCACCGTCAACGTGAGCGTCGAGGGCTGCGCCGCCACCGGCGCCGCGGTGGTCGCCGCTGCCGTGGCGGTGTCCGTCGCCTCCGCCGAGGGGGTGGAGGTTGCCGGCACCGACGGGCTGACGACGCTGGTCTGGGTCGTCGCCGGAGCCTGCGGCGTCGTCCCCGACGAGCAGGCGCTCAGCAGGCCCGCCGCGAGCACGAGGCCCGCGGCGGCAGCAGGAAGGGTTCGTATGGTCATCTGTCGCTCCTGGAAGTGCTCTCCGGCGCCACGCCGGACATTCGTCTCCACCGAGACATGGGATGGGTGTCCTGACACCCTAGCGACCTCTCCGGGCCAGCGCCCTCGAAAGCGACTGCGCAGTTCGCGCACGGTGTCGAGGCTCGGCCGGGCTCGCGCAGCGACCCCGCCTCACGTCGCCGGGCCGGGCCGCGCGTCGCTCTCGAGGGGCCTGAGACCGGACCGCACGACGAGGGCCGACCCGCGTCAGCGCCCCGCCGGCAGGTCCTGCGGCGCGCGGATCAGGAGGTCGCCGACGCACCGTCGGCGCCGGCGGCTGCCTCGGGCAGGCCGCGGCCGCGATGCCCGGGCCGGGTGCCGACGAGCACCACGGTCTCGTCGTCGTCCTCCGGCGTGACGGTCCGCACGACGAGCCCGCCGGACCGCAGTGCCGCCGCGGCGGCCGCCACCTGGGCGGGGTTGACCTCGCTGACCAGGGCACCCCCCGGGGACAGCCACGCCGTCGCGTCGGCCGCAGCGCGCCGCAGCAGCGCCAGCCCGTCGGCGCCGCCGTCGAGGGCGGCCGACGGCTCGTGGTCCCGCGCCTCGCGCGGCATCAGCCGCAGCTCGTCGTGCGGCACGTAGGGGACGTTGGCGAGGACGAGGTCGAACCTGCCGCGCAGCGTCGCCGGCAGCGCGCCGAACAGGTCGCCCTCGCGCACCCGGCCTGCCACCGCCCGCAGGTTGCGCCGCGCCACCCGCACCGCGAGCGGGTCGACGTCGGACGCGTGCAACGTCACGCCCGGCACGCGGGTCGCCACGGCGAGCCCGAGCGCACCGGAGCCGCAGCACAGGTCGAGCACGGTGGCCGTCGGGCCGACGAGCCCGGCGGCCACCACCACGAGCGCCTCCGACCTGCGTCGCGGGACGAAGACCCCCGGTTCCACGGCGACGCGCAGCCCGTCGAACTCGGCCCAGCCGACCACGTGCTCGAGGGGCTCGCCCGCCACGCGCCGTGCAAGCAGCGCGGCCAGCGCATCCTCGTCGGCCGCGGCCTCCCGCAGGATCTGCGCCTCTTCCTCGGCGAAGACGCAGCCGGCGGCGCGCAGGGCCGCGACCAGGGCCCGCCCGTCGTCGACCGTCACGGGCGCAGCCTCGCGCACCGGGACGGGTGGCACTCGGTTCCCGGCGCCGTCGCGCAGCATCTACAGGCCGTCCTGCGCCTGGAACGTCGTGAATCCGTAGTTCGCGTTGGTGCCGGTGGGTGCCTGGAGGAAGAACCCGATGCCTGGGCTGCCGCTGGCGTAGATCCCGTCGTCGACCTCCAGCACCGGGCGACCGTTGATGAAGACCGAGATCGTCGACCCCACGATCGTCGCCTTGACGACGTCCCCGTCCTGGAGCCCCGGCGCGGGGTTCGCGGAACCGAGCATCGTGTAGCTGGCCAGTGGTCCGTTCCAGCGCACGACGCTGACGTAGGGCTGGTCACCCGCAGGGCGGTCCGAGATGTCGATCTCGTAGCCGGTGATGCTGTGGGGGCGGACGGTGGTGCGCAGCCGCAGCTCGACCTCCTCGTACGCGCCGGTGTTCACCGCCAGGATGTGCACCGTGGCCTGCGCCATCTGGTTCGGGCCCCACGTCCCGGCGAGGACGGCCGTCGAGTCGTCGTACTGCTGCGGAGTCCCCGAGTGGGCACCGGTCTGGGTGCCCACCGCCATGCCACCGGCGACACGGACGTCGGTCCAGTCCAGCCCGGTGGCACCGCCGTTGATCCACTGACCGCCCTGCGACAGCGGGTTCTCGTCGCCGCCGAACCGCGTGCTGAACACGCGCGGGGTACCGGCCGGCGCGGCGCTCGGCGCTGGGCTGGAGGCCCCGGCAGCGGTGCTGGTGCTGGTGCTGGTGCTGGCGCTGGTGCGTGGCACGGTGCTGGTGCCGGCTCCGCTGGCCGTGCCGGCAGGCGTGGTCGGCCTGCCGGCAGCAGTGCTTCCGGTCGCCGCCCCTGCGGTCGGTGTCGCGGCGCCGGCGGCGGCCGGGCTCGCGGACGGGACGAGCGTCGGGCTCGGTGTGGCGCCGGGACTCGGCTCCGGCGTGGCAGTCGCCCCGGCCCGCCGGGTCGCGGGCGTCGCGGGCGCCGCGGCGGTCGGTGCCGCGACGACGTGCGACGTCGGGACAGCCGCAGGATCGGCCAGCGTGGCGTCACCCGCGAGCGCCAGCGCACCACCGACCACGAGCGCGATCAGCGCAACTCGGGTGGCAACGACGGTCCTGGTGCTCGGCACGCTCCACCTCCCCGGCTCGTCGCGGGCGGCACGGTCTGGCGATGGTACCTAGACCGGGACAGAACGGACGAGCCGCCGCAGCACGGCGCCGCCGCCCGGCGGTCCGGACGGCTCTGCCGCGGTCGATCGCGGGTGGTCGGGGTGGCGGGATTTGAACCCGCGGCCTTCCGCTCCCAAAGCGGATGCGCTACCAAGCTGCGCTACACCCCGCGCGCGACCAGCCTACGGTCCCCGCCACCCCCGCCACGCCATCCCCCAACCCCCCACAGCGTCCAACCCCCACAGCGTCCAACCCCCAC
>JAJYSG010000026.1 GCA_021793675.1 Actinomycetes bacterium
CCCGTACGTCCCGCTCCTGTGGATGATGGGCATCGCGGGCGTGATGGCGCTCGGCGGTGTCGGGGCGTCGGCGATCCTGGGGCCGCGGCGCTACAACCGCGCCAAGCTCGAGGCCTACGAGTGCGGCATCCAGCCGACGCCGCACGCCATCGGCGGCGGCCGGTTCCCGATCAAGTACTACCTGGTGGCGATGACGTTCATCGTCTTCGACATCGAGGTCGTCTTCCTCTACCCGTGGGCGGTGGACTTCGGCGAGCTGGCCTGGTTCGGCCTGATCGCGATGCTCGGCTTCCTCGCCCTCATCACGGTGCCGTTCGTCTACGAGTGGCGGCGCGGGGGGTTGGAATGGGACTGAGCGGACGCCCGACGACGACGAAGGAGGCCTGACATGGGGATCGAGGAGCACGCCCCTTCGGGGATCCTGCTGACCACCGTCGAGAGCATGGTCGGCTACGTCCGCAAGGCGTCGCTGTGGCCGGTGACGTTCGGCCTGGCGTGCTGCGCGATCGAGATGATGGCGACCGGCGGACCCCGCTTCGACATCTCCCGCATCGGCATGGAGGTGTTCCGCGCCTCGCCGCGGCAGTCCGACCTGATGATCGTCGCCGGCCGCGTGTCGCAGAAGATGGCGCCGATCGTCCGCCAGGTCTACGACCAGATGCCCGAGCCCAAGTGGGTGCTCTCCATGGGCGTCTGCGCCAGCTCCGGCGGCATGTTCAACAACTACGCGATCGTCCAGGGCGTCGACCACGTGGTGCCGGTGGACATCTACCTGCCGGGCTGCCCGCCGCGGCCGGAGATGCTGCTGCACGCGATCCTGGCGCTGCACGACCAGATCCAGCACTCGCCCCTGGGCGTCGACCGCCGCGCGGCGGCGGCGGCCGCGGAGCAGGCGGCGCTGGCGGCCACTCCCACCTCCCACATGACGGGCCTGCTGCGATGACGCCGCCGAAGGACAAGGACCTCGTGGCGAAGGCCGGCGAGGCCGAGGTCGGCACCACGCCGCCCGACACCCGCGCCGAGGTCGGCGCGACCAAGGACGCCACCCGGGCGACGATCCCGGTCGTCGACGTGCGGCACGGCATGTTCGGGGTGCACGGCTCCGGTGACACGTCCGGCTACGGCGGCCTCGTCGTGCCGGTGGTGCTGCCGGGTCCCAGCGAGCGGCCCTACGGCGGCTGGTTCGACGAGGTCGTCGACATCCTCGCCGAGGTGCTCGACGCGTCCGGGACGGGGTTCGCCGCGGCGGTCCCGTCGGTCGTCGTCGACCGTGGCGAGCTCACCCTCGAGGTGGCCCGCGAGCACCTGCTCGAGGTGGCACAGGCGCTGCGCGACGACCAGGACCTGCGGTTCGAGCTCTCGATGGGCGTCAACGGCGTGCACTACCCGCACGAGACCGGCGCCGAGCTGCACGCCGTGTACCACCTGGTGTCGGTGACGCACGGTCGCCGGCTGCGGCTGGAGGTCACCGCGTCGGAGGACGACCCGCACATCCCGTCCACGGTCGCCGTCTACCCGGCGAACGACTGGCACGAGCGCGAGACCTGGGACTTCTTCGGCATCGTCTTCGACGGCCACCCGAGCCTCGCGCGGATCGAGATGCCGGACGACTGGCCCGGCCACCCGCAGCGGAAGGACTACCCGCTCGGCGGCATCCCGGTCGAGTACAAGGGCGCCACCACGCCGCCACCGGACCAGCGGAGGTCGTACTCCTGATGAGCAACGTTCACGCCACCCGTCCGGTCAGGGACGACGAGGCCACGCCCGACCTCCCCACGTTCGAGGCGTCCGGCGGCGACTGGTCGACGATCGCCGAGGAGGCCTCCCGCCTGGGCGAGGAGCGCATCGTCGTCAACATGGGGCCGCAGCACCCGTCCACGCACGGCGTGCTCCGGCTGATGCTGGAGATCGAGGGCGAGACGGTGACCGAGGCCCGTGCGGGCATCGGCTACCTGCACACCGGCATCGAGAAGAACATGGAGTTCCGCACCTGGACCCAGGGCGTGACCTTCTGCACCCGGATGGACTACGTCGCCCCGCTGTTCCAGGAGGCCGGCTACTGCCTGGCCGTGGAGAAGCTGCTCGGCATCACGGACGACGTGCCGGAGAAGGCCTCCGTCATCCGCGTCCTCATGATGGAGCTCAACCGGATCGCGTCCCACTTCATCGCGCTCGGCACCGGCGGCAACGAGCTGGGCGCCACCACGATCATGACCCTGGCGTTCCAGGGCCGCGAGCACATCCTGCAGGTCTTCGAGCTCATCACCGGCCTGCGCATGAACCACGCCTACATCCGCCCGGGCGGGGTCGTCCAGGACCTGCCGCCGGGCGCCGTGGACGCGATCCGCGAGGCCCTCGTCGGCGTCCGGAAGTTCGCGGGCGACCTGCAGAAGCTCATGCTGGCCAACCCCATCCTCAAGCTCCGCTACCAGGGCGTCGGCTACCTCAACCTCGCCGGCTGCATGGCGCTGGGCATGACCGGGCCGATCCTGCGCTCGGCGGGTCTGCCGTACGACGTGCGCAAGGCGAACCCGTACTCGGGCTACGAGACGTACGACTTCGACGTGCCGACCGGCAGCGACGCCGACGCCTGGGACCGGATGGTGGTGCGCTTCGAGGAGATGTGGCAGTCGATCCACATCGTCGAGCAGGCGCTCGACCGGCTCGCGGCACTCGGCCCGAACGCGCCCGTCATGGTGGCGGACAAGAAGATCGCCTGGCCGGCGCAGCTGGCCGTCGGCCCCGACGGCCAGGGCAACAGCCTGGAGCACATCAAGGACATCATGGGCACCTCGATGGAGGCCCTGATCCACCACTTCAAGCTCGTCACCGAGGGCTTCCGGGTGCGCGCGGGGCAGGCCTGGACCGAGGTGGAGCACCCGCGCGGCGTGCTCGGCGTGCACGTCGTCTCCGACGGCGGCACCCACCCCTACCGGGCGCACTTCCGCGACCCGAGCTTCAACAACCTGCAGGCGGTCTCGGCGATGTGCGAGGGCGGCAACCTCGCCGACGTCGTCGCGTCGGTCGCCTCGATCGACCCCGTGCTGGGAGGCGTGGACCGCTGATGTCGAAGCCGCATCCGAAGTGCAGCGGACGGTGGGGGTCGCCGCTGTTGGCGCCCGCCGGGAGCGGAACGCAGGGAAGGCTGAGCAATGGGTACTGAGCCCGTGGGCCGGACCCTCGGCCAGACCCATGCGACGGGGTACGACGACGCGACGCGCGAGCGCCTCGTCGCCGACGCCGCCGCGATCATCGCGCGCTACCCGCGGCAGCAGTCGGCGCTGCTGCCGCTGCTGCACCTGGTGCAGTCCGAGGACGGCTACGTCTCGCCGCGCGGCATCACGTTCGCCGCCGAGACCCTCGGCCTGACCACCGCCGAGGTCAGCGCGGTGGCGACGTTCTACACGCAGTACAAGCGGCACCCCAACGGCACCTACACGGTGGGCGTCTGCACCACCGCGCTGTGCGCCGTCATGGGCGGCGACGCGATCTGGGAGGAGCTCGTCGAGCACCTCGGGATCGGCAACGACGAGACGACGGCGGACGGGGCGATCACGCTCGAGCGCGTCGAGTGCAACGCCGCGTGCGACTACGCACCGGTGGTCATGGTCAACTGGGAGTTCTTCGACAACCAGACGCCCACCTCGGCCGCCCGGCTCGCCGACGACCTGCGGGCCGGTCGTCCGGTGACGCCGACCCGTGGTGCCGACACCGTGGTGACCTTCAAGGACATGAGCCGCGTCCTCGCCGGGTTCCCGGACGGGCGGGCCGACGAGGGCGGGGCCGCCGGCCCCGCGACGCTCGCGGGCCTGCGGGTGGCGCACGAGCACGGCTGGGCGGCCGCGCCGTTCGGCGACGAGGCCCACGACGGTGCCGAGGGCACCGCGGGGAAGGTGGCGAAGTGACGACGACGCTGACGCCGGTCCTGTCGGCGAGCTGGGACGCCGACCACTCCTGGAGCCTCTCGTCGTACGAGGCGACCGGCGGCTACCGGGGCCTGCGCAAGGCCCTGACGATGGAGCCGGCCGACCTCATCGCCATGGTCAAGGAGTCCGGCCTGCGCGGCCGTGGCGGCGCCGGCTTCCCGGCGGGCATGAAGTGGTCCTTCCTGCCCGCGCCGGACGGCGGCCCCCGCTACCTCGTCGTCAACGCCGACGAGTCCGAGCCGGGGACCTGCAAGGACATCCCGCTCATCATGGCCAGCCCGCAGTCGCTCATCGAGGGCATGGTCATCACGAGCTTCGCGATCGGGTGCCACCACGCCTTCGTCTACATCCGCGGCGAGGTGCTCCACGCGACCCGCCGGCTGCAGCTGGCGGTGGCGCAGGCGTACGAGGCGGGCTTCCTCGGGAAGAACATCCTCGGCACCGGCTTCGACCTCGAGATCACCGTGCACGTGGGCGCGGGCGCCTACATCTGCGGCGAGGAGACGGCGCTGCTCGACTCCCTCGAGGGACTGCGCGGCCAGCCGCGGCTCAAGCCGCCGTTCCCGGCGGTGGCGGGCCTCTACGCCCGTCCGACGGTCGTCAACAACGTCGAGACCATCGCCTCCGTCCCCGGCATCGTGCGCGGCGGGGCGTCGTGGTTCGCCGCGATGGGCACCGAACGCTCGCAGGGCCACGGCCTGTTCAGCCTCTCCGGGCACGTCGAGCGCCCCGGTCAGTACGAGGCGCCGCTCGGCATCACGCTGCGTGAGCTCCTGGAGATGGCCGGCGGCGTCCGCAAGGGCCACCAGCTGAAGTTCTGGACGCCCGGCGGCTCGTCGACGCCGATCTTCACCGCCGAGCACCTGGACGTGCCGCTCGACTACGAGTCGGTCGGCAAGGCCGGGTCCATGCTCGGCACGCGCGCGCTGCAGATCTTCGACGAGACCGTGTCCGTCGTCCGGGCGGTGACGCGCTGGCTCGAGTTCTACAAGCACGAGTCGTGCGGCAAGTGCACGCCGTGCCGCGAGGGCACCTACTGGCTCGTCGCCGTCCTCAAGCGGCTCGAGGCCGGCGAGGGGCAGCCCGGTGACCTCGAGGTGCTCGCCGACACGTCCGACAACATCCTCGGCCGGGCCTTCTGCCCGCTCGGCGACGGCGCCGTCAGCCCGGTCCAGTCGGGCCTGAAGTACTTCCGCGAGGAGTTCGAGGCCGGCCTGCACACGCCGGCGGACGTGCTGTTCCCGCCGGAGAAGAGCTCCTTGTTCGACTACACGCCGCGCTCCAGCGCGCAGCTCGCGGGGGTGCACTGATGACCGTGACGACACCACGGCCGGGCCGGCCGGGCACGCCGTCCACCGCGCTGGTACCCCCGGCACCGCCCGCGGCGGAGCCGGAGCCCACCGCGACGGTGACGTTCAGCATCGACGGCGTCGAGACGACCGTGCCGAAGGGCACGCTCGTCATCCGCGCCGCCGAGCAGCTGGGCATCCAGATCCCGCGGTTCTGCGACCACCCGCTGCTGGCCCCGGCCGGCGCGTGCCGGCAGTGCCTGGTCGAGGTGTGGGCGCCGCGCGGCGACCAGCTGGCCAAGTTCCCCAAGCCGCAGGCGTCCTGCACGCTCGAGGCGACGCCGGGCATGGTGGTCAAGACGCAGCGCACCTCGCCGGAGGCCGACAAGGCCCAGCACGGCGTCATGGAGCTCCTGCTCATCAACCACCCGCTGGACTGCCCGGTGTGCGACAAGGGCGGCGAGTGCCCGCTGCAGAACCAGGCGATGAGCAACGGGCGTGCGACCAGCCGGTTCATCGACGCCAAGCGCACGTATGCCAAGCCGCTGCACATCTCCACGCAGATCCTGCTCGACCGTGAGCGCTGCATCCTGTGCCAGCGCTGCACCCGGTTCTCCGAGGAGATCGCCGGCGACCTGTGGATCGACCTGCAGATGCGCGGTGCGCGCCAGCAGATCGGCACGTTCGACACCCAGGTGCTCGGCTTCGCCGGCGAGGCCCCCGTGGGGGAGACCAGCCTCGACGTCAGCGGTCGCCCGTTCGCGTCGTACTTCTCGGGCAACACGGTGCAGATCTGCCCGGTGGGCGCGCTGACCAGCGCCGCCTACCGGTTCCGGTCGCGGCCGTTCGACCTGGTGTCCACGCCGTCGGTCTCGGAGCACGACTCGCAGGGCTCGGCGATCCGCATCGACCACCGGCGCGGCGTGGTGCTGCGCCGGCTGTCCGGCAACGACCCCGCGGTGAACGCGGAGTTCATCACCGACAAGGACCGCTTCGCGTTCCCGTGGCAGACCGAGCCGGACCGCCTCACCGTGCCGCAGGTGCGCGAGGACGGCGCGCTGCAGCCGGCCAGCCTGACGGAGGCGCTCGACACGGCGGCGGCGGGACTGTCCGCCGCGCTGGAGCGGGGCGGCGTCGCGGTGCTGCCCGGCGGCCGGCTGACGCTCGAGGACGCCTACGCCTACGCGAAGTTCGCGCGCGTTGCGCTGCGCACCAACGACGTCGACCACCGGGCCCGCCCGCACTCGGCGGAAGAGGCGGCCTTCCTCGCCCACCACGTCGCCGGGCGCACGCTCGACGTGACGTTCGCCGACCTCGACGCCGCGCCGGCGGTGCTCTTCGTCGGGCTGGAGCCCGAGGAGGAGGGCGGCATCCTCTTCCTGCGGCTGCGGCAGGGTCTGCTGCGTCGCAAGGGCCGGGTGTTCGCGGTCGCGCCGTTCGCCTCGCGCGGTATCGAGCGGCTGGACGGGACGCTGCTGAGCGCCGCCCCCGGGACCGAGGCGGAGGTGCTCGACGGCATCGCCGAGGGCGCCGAGGACGTGCTGGGGCAGGCGGCGACCGAGCTGGTGAAGCCGGGCGCCGTCGTGCTCGTCGGCGAGCGTGCGGCCACCGTGCCGGGTGCGCTGTCCGCGGCCCTGCGGCTGGCGGCCCGCACCGGTGCCAGGCTGGCCTGGGTGCCACGGCGCGCGGGTGAGCGGGGCGCCGTCGAGGCCGGCACGCTGCCGGGCCTGCTGCCGGGCGGCCGCCTGGTGGCGGACGGCGCGGCACGCGTCGACATGGCCGCCGTGTGGGGCGTGGAGTCCCTGCCGAGCGAGCCCGGCCGGGACCTGGACGCGATCCTGCGGGCCGCGGCGGACGGCGAGATCGGGGCGCTCGTCGTCGGCGGCCTCCAGGTGGCCGACCTGCCCGACCCGGAGCTGGCGCGCCGCGCGTTCGAGCGGGCGTTCGTCGTGAGCCTCGAGGTGCTGCCGTCGGAGGTGACCGAGCGCGCCGACGTGGTGCTGCCGGTCGCACCGCCGGTGGAGAAGCCCGGCACGTTCGTCACGTGGGAGGGCCGGCCACGGCCGTTCCCGCAGGCCCTGGTCAGCACCGCCCTCAGCGACGCCCGGATGCTGGACGCGCTCGCGGACGCGCTGGGCGTCACGCTCGGGCTGCGCACCCTCGCCGACGTGCACGACGAGCTCGGCCAGCTCGGCGGCTGGGACGGCGCCCGCGCGGCCGCACCCGACGAGGCGGCGAGCGAACCGCCCGCGGTCGACGAGGCGCAGGCCGTGCTCGCGACGTGGCACCTGCTGCTGGACGACGGTCGGCTGCAGGCTGGTGAGCCGTTCCTGGCCGGGACCGCCAAGCGGTCGGCCGCCCGGATCTCGCCCGCCACGGCGGACGCGCTCGACGTCGCCGACGGCGGGCGCGTCACGGTGGCGACCGACGCCGGTGCCGTGACGCTGCCGGTGGTCGTCACGCCGATGCCGGACCGCGTGGTCTGGCTGCCGACGAACGCCGCCGACTGCCCGGTCCGCGACAGGTTGCGCGCCGACGCGGGTCACGTGGTACGCCTGGCTCGCGCCGGCGAGTCCGCGCTCGAGCAGAAGGAGGCCACGGCGTGAACCACCTTCTCGCCGCAGCGGGCAACCCGGTCGTCGCGGACTTCAGCCACGACCGGTGGTGGGTCTGGCTGGTTAAGGCCGTGCTGATCGTCGTGTTCCTGCTGCTCAGCGTGCTCATCGCGATCTGGTTCGAGCGCCGGGTCGTGGGCCGCATGCAGCTGCGCCCCGGGCCCAACGTGCACGGCCCGTTCGGGTTGCTGCAGTCCCTGGCCGACGCGATGAAGCTGCTGGTCAAGGAGGACATCAACGTCCGCGCGGCGGACCTGCTGGTGTACCTCGTGGCGCCGATGATCTCGGTGTTCTGCGCGCTGCTCACCTACGCGGTCATCCCGATGGGCCCCGAGGTGAACTTCTTCGGCGTCCACACGCCGCTGCAGCTGACGGACTTCCCGGTCGCGGTGCTGTACATCCTCGCGTGCACCTCGGTCGGGGTGTACGGCATCGTGCTCGGCGGCTGGTCCTCCGGCTCGACGTACCCGCTGCTCGGCTCCGTCCGCTCCACGGCCCAGGTCATCAGCTACGAGCTGGCGATGGGGCTGTCGCTGGTGAGCGTGTTCGTGCTGGCGGGGTCGATGTCCACCAGCCAGATCGTCGACTCCCAGATCCGGTTCTGGTGGTTCCTGCCGCTGCTGCCGGCGTTCGTCATCTACGTCATCTCGATGGTGGGCGAGACCAACCGCCTGCCGTTCGACCTGCCGGAGGCCGAGGGCGAGCTGGTCGGCGGGTACACCACCGAGTACTCCTCGATGAAGTTCGCCTGGTTCTTCCTCGCCGAGTACATCAACATGCTCAACGTCTCGGCGGTCGCCACCACCCTGTTCCTGGGCGGCTGGCGCGCCCCGTGGCCGATCAGCGCGATCGGCGGCGGCTACTTCAACCAGGGCTACTGGCCGCTGCTGTGGTTCGTCGTCAAGGTCTGGCTCGTCATGTTCTTCTTCGTCTGGGTGCGCGGCACGCTGCTGCGGTTCCGGTACGACCAGTTCATGAGGTTCGGCTGGAAGGTGCTCATCCCGTCCGCGCTCGTCTGGCTGGTCGCGGTCTCGGTGGTGCAGGGCGTGCGGCAGTTCGGCCACCTCAACCTGCGCACGCTGCTCGTCGTGCTGGGCGTGATCATCCTCGTGGCGGTGGGGGTCTCGTTCCTGGTCCCGGAGAAGAAGACGCCGCCGGCGTCCCGCGCCCCGGCGACGTTCGACCCGTTCGCCGACGGGTACCCGGTGCCGCCGCTGCCCGGGCAGGCGTTGCCGCCGTCGCCGCGCGCCGCGCGGCGTCCGGCGCCCCCCGTCGACGAGCGCGTGGCCATCGCGTCCGGCCCGACCACCACCGAGGAGGAGCACCGTGGCTGACGAGCCCCAGCGGCGCGGCCAGGTCCCGCCAGGCGGCGAGGTCGCCCCGCAGCCGCCGGTCACGCCGGTCGCGACGACCTCCACCGAGGTCGGTGCGCCGCACCAGTTCCGGTCCCGCATGCCGCGTCCCACCGGCCTGGGCGAGCTGCTCGCGCCGGCGGCCGGCTTCGGTGTGACGCTGGCGAACTTCTTCTCCAAGACGGTGACGGAGGAGTACCCCACCGAGAAGGTGCCGACCAAGCCGCGGTTCCACGGCCGGCACCAGCTCAACCGGTACGCGGACGGCCTGGAGAAGTGCATCGGCTGCGAGCTGTGCGCCTGGGCCTGCCCGGCCGACGCGATCTACGTCGAGGCTGACGACAACACGGCGGACGAGCAGTACTCGCCCGGTGAGCGCTACGGCCGCGTCTACCAGATCAACTACCTGCGCTGCATCCTCTGCGGGCTGTGCATCGAGGCGTGCCCGACGCGTGCGCTGACGATGACGAACGACTTCGAGCTCGCCGGCCCCACCCGGGCCGGTCTCATCTGGGAGAAGCAGGACCTGCTGGCGCCGCTGCGCGACGGCATGCTGTCGACCCCGCACCCCATGGTGGAGGGCACCACGGACACCGACTACTACCGCGGCGCCGTCACCGGCACCACACCGGCGCAGCAGGAGTGGGTGGCCGAGCACCGGCCCGACGACCCGTCGCTGCCGGCCAACGTCGCCCGCGGGGTGGCGCCCGCGCCGCGCGGTGCCACGGCGCAGGCCCAGGCGGACATCACCGCCGGTGCGACGAAGCAGGGGCGGCGGGTGCTGTGATGCTGTCCTCGCTCGCCACCTCCCTCACCGACGCCGGGCGGACGACGACCGGCGAGGCGATCCTCTTCTGGGTCCTCGCGATCGTCATGGTGCTGGCCGCCGGCGGCCTGCTGTTCGCCCGCAAGGCGGTGCACGCCGCGCTCTCGCTGGTCGTCGTGATGATCGGCCTGGCGTTCCTCTACGTCGCGCAGGACGCCCCGTTCCTCGGCGTCGTCCAGGTGGTCGTCTACACCGGCGCGATCATGATGCTGTTCCTGTTCGTCCTCATGCTCGTCGGCGTGGACGCCTCGGACACGTTGACCGAGACGCTGCGCGGGCAGCGCTGGGTCGCCGCGCTCGCCGGGCTGGGCCTGGTGGTCGTGCTGGCCGGTGTCGTCGGGCGCGCGCACTACGGGCCGGCCGTCGGCCTGACCGACGCCAACGGCGCCTCCAACCCGGTGGCGCTGGCGCGCCTCGTCTTCGGCAGCTACGCGTTCGCGCTGGAGGCCGTCGGCGCCCTGCTCATCACGGCGGCGATCGGCGCGATCATGCTGACGCACCGCCGTCGGATGACGCCGCGCGTCACGCAGCGCGCGCGGTCCACGGCGCGGGTGCTCAGCGGCACCCTCGCCGGCAAGCCGGTGCCGGGCGTGTACGCACGGCACAACGCGATGGACGTGCCGGCGCTGGACCCCCAGGGCCGGCCGATCGAGGAGTCGGTGTCGCGCGTGCTGCGGGTGCGCGGCCAGGAGGCGGACGCGCGGGAGTACGCGGCGCGCATCGACCGCGTCCTGTCCGGCGACTGGGCGAACACCGTGCGCCCCCCCCTCACCGCAACGTCCGAGACTTCGAGTGCTCCAGCGACCGATGACTCGGACGCTGCGGAGAAGAGCGATGAGGAGGCGAAGGCGTGACCCTCACCCACTACGTCGTGCTGGCGGCGATCCTCTTCTCGATCGGCGCGACGACGGTCCTCGTGCGGCGCAACGCGATCATCGTGTTCATGGGCGTCGAGCTCATGCTCAACGCCACCAACCTCGCGCTGGTGACGTTCAGCCGCATGCACGGCAACCTCACGGGTCAGGTGCTGGCGTTCTTCGTCATGGTGGTCGCCGCCGCCGAGGTCGTCATCGGGCTCGCGATCATCATCTCGATCTTCCGGACCAGGCGCTCGGCGTCGGTCGACGATGTCAACCTGCTGAAGGGCTGAGGGACACCGAGGTGCTCATCACCGGAATCACCACCGACGCGGCGTGGAGCGGCGCGGCGCTCGCGCCGTGGCTCGTCGGCATCCCGCTGCTCTCGGCCGCCGTCCTGCTGCTCGCCGGCCGCAGGTCCGACCGCTGGGGCCACTGGCTCGGCGTGCTCGCGCCGCTCGCCTCCCTCGTCATCGGCGTCGTGCTGCTGTTCTCCATGCTGTCGGTCCCCGGCGGCTCGCGGACCGCGACCGTGTCGCTCGGCCGCTGGATCGACGCCGGCACGTTCCACCTCGACGCGGGTTTCCGCATCGACCCGTTGTCGCTGACGTTCGTCCTGCTGGTGACGTTCGTCGGCACGCTCATCCACGTCTACTCCGTGGCCTACATGGAGCACGACGCCGACCGCCGCCGGTTCTTCGCCTACATGAACCTCTTCGTCGCGGCGATGCTGCTGCTCGTCACGGCGAGCTCCTACCTGCTGCTGTTCGTCGGCTGGGAGGGCGTCGGCCTGGCGTCCTACCTGCTCATCGGGTTCTGGAACCACAACCCGGTGTACGCGGCCGCGGCCAAGAAGGCGTTCGTCGCGAACCGCATCGGTGACGTGGGCCTCATCGTGGCGATGGGGCTGCTGTTCTCCCACGTCGGTGCCCTGGACTTCGCCACGGTGGACGCCGCGGTGCCGCACCTGTCGACCGGGGCGGTCACCGCGATCGGGCTGATGCTGCTGCTCGCGGCCTGCGGCAAGTCGGCGCAGTTCCCGCTGCAGTCCTGGCTCGGCGACGCGATGGCCGGCCCGACGCCGGTGTCCGCGCTCATCCACGCGGCGACGATGGTCACCGCGGGCGTGTACCTCGTCGTGCGCAGCAACGCGATCTTCACGGCGGCCCCGGACGCCCGGCTCGTCGTGACGATCGTGGGCGCCATCAGCCTGCTCTTCGGTGCGATCGTCGGCTGCGCGAAGGACGACATCAAGAAGGCGCTCGCCGCCTCGACGATGTCCCAGATCGGCTACATGATGCTGGCCGCCGGCCTCGGCCCGGTCGGGTACGCCTTCGCGATCATGCACCTGGTGACGCACGGGTTCTTCAAGGCCGGGCTGTTCCTCGGCGCCGGGTCGGTGATGCACGGCATGGACGACCAGACCGACATGCGCGGCTTCGGCGGCCTGGGCCGGACCATGAAGATCACCTACTTCACCGTGATGGCGGGCTGGCTGGCGATCCTCGGCATGTTCCCGCTGTCCGGGTTCTGGTCGAAGGACCCGATCATCGAGGCGGCGTTCGTCCCGCAGGACGGCCAGACGTGGCGCGCCTGGGTGTTCGGCCTGGTGGCGCTCCTCGGCGCCGGGATCACGTCGTTCTACATGTCACGGCTGTTCTTCATGACGTTCGAGGGCAAGCGCCGCTGGACGACGAAGACCGACGGCACGCCGCAGCACCCGCACGAGGCGCCGGCGCTCATGACGGTGCCGATGGTCATCCTGGCGATCGGCTCGGTCGGCCTGGGTGCCTTCCTCGCGGTGGGCGACCGGTTCACCCGGTGGCTGGAGCCGGTCACCGGCCCGCGGGGCGACGGCCAGGCGGTGCTGCCTGGCTGGCTGCTCATCACGCTGTCGCTCGTGCTCGTCATCGGTGCGGCCGCCTATGCCTGGACCCGGTACGCGGTCGCCGAGGTGCCTGCCACGCCGCCGGTCGGCACGCTGGTCACGCGGGCGGCGCGCAAGGACCTGTACCAGGACGTCGTCAACGACGCCGCGCTCGTCGTCCCCGGCCGGATGCTCACCCGCTCGCTCGTCTTCGGCGACCGCGCGGTGGTCGACGGGGCCGTGTCGGGCATCGCGAAGTCGACCGTCAAGGTCGGCGACCTGGCCCGCAAGGTGCAGACCGGCCATGTCCGTTCCTACGCAGCGACGATGACCCTCGGGGTCGTCGTGCTCGCCGTCGTCGTCCTGCTCCTGGGCAGCTGAGGAGAGACCGCACCGATGTCCTCGTTCCCCTGGCTCACCACGCTCATCGTGCTGCCGCTCCTCGGAGCGGTGGTGCTGTGGGCGCTGCCGCGGCCCGCCGCCCGCGGTGAGGCGACCTACTCCTCCGACGCGCCGGCGCCCGGCCCCCGCCGCACCCGCGAGGTCGCGTTCGGCTTCGCGGTCGTCGAGCTCGTGGTCACCGCGCTGGCGGTCGTCGCGTTCGACACCTCGAAGGCGGGCACCGTCCAGCTCACCGAGACCCATTCGTGGATCCCGGCGTTCGGCGTCTCCTACGCGGTCGGCGTCAACGGCCTCGGCCTGGTGCTCATCGCGATGTCCGCGCTGCTCGTGCCGCTCGTCGTGCTCGCCGCCTGGCGTGAGCAGGGCAGCGAGCACGGGGCGAGCAACCGGCTCCGGCAGTACCTGGCCCTCGTGCTGCTGCTGCAGGCGTTCATCGTGGCGGTGTTCGCCGCGCGTGACCTGTTCTTCTTCTACCTCGTCTTCGAGGCGATGCTCATCCCGGTCTACTTCATGATCGGCGGCTTCGGTGGGCTGCGGCGGCGGTACGCGGCGGTGAAGTTCCTGCTCTACTCGCTGGCCGGCGGCCTGATCATGCTCATCGGCGTCATCGCGCTGTACCTGCACGGCCCGGGCGGGGCGGACGGCTTCCTCATCGACAAGCTCACCGGCCTGTCGCTGGACCCGACGCTGGAGCGCTGGCTGTTCATCAGCTTCTTCGTGGCGTTCGCCATCAAGGCCCCGATGTTCCCGCTGCACACCTGGCTGCCGGACGCCGCCGAGCAGGCCCCGGCCGGCACCTCGACGCTGCTGGTCGGCGTGCTCGACAAGGTCGGCACGTTCGGGATGCTGACGCTGTGCCTGCCGCTGTTCCCGCACGCCTCCCGCTGGGCGGCGCCGGTGATCATCGTGCTGGCGGTGGTCTCGATCCTCTACGGGGCCCTGCTGGCGATCGGGCAGCAGGACATGTACCGCCTGGTGGCCTACACGTCGGTGTCGCACTTCGGGTTCATCGTGCTGGGCATCTTCGCCTTCACGTCGACGTCGATCTCCGGCTCGTCGTTCTACATGGTCAACCACGGCTTCTCGACCGGGGCGCTGTTCCTGCTCGTCGGGTTCCTCGCGGCCCGGCGCGGCTCGGTGCGGATCGACGCGTTCGGCGGCCTGCAGCGTGCGGTGCCCGTCCTGGCCGGCCTGTTCCTCGTCGTCGGCCTGTCGGCGCTGGCGCTGCCGGGGCTCTCCCCGTTCGTCAGCGAGTTCCTCGTGCTGGTCGGCTCGTTCGCGACGCAGCCGGCCGCGGCGATCGTCGCGACGCTCGGCGTCGTGCTCGCCGCGCTCTACATCCTGTGGATGTACCAGCGGGCGTTCCACGGGCCGGTCAACGCCGCCGTCGAGGGGCTGGCGGACGCCTCGGCGCGCGAGCGCTGGGTCATCGGCCCGCTGATCGCCGTCATGCTGGTGCTCGGCTTCGTGCCGGGCCCGGCGCTGAACCTGGTCCGCCCGGCGGCGCAGGTCACCATCACCCAGGTGGGCGTGACCGACGCGCCCGCCGTCGCCGAGGGGAGCGCGCAGTGATCGCCGCCTTCACCGCGCCGCACGTGGCGTGGACCGCCATCGCGCCGGTCGTCATCGTGCTGGGCGCGGGCGTCGTCGGGGTGCTGGTCGAGGCGTTCGTGCCGGCCCGCTTCCGGCGCACCGTCCAGGTGGTGCTCGCGATCGCCGCGCCGGCGGCCGCCGTCGTCGCGGTCGCCGCGCTGTGGCAGGGCGTCAAGCAGACCGGTGGCACGTCGGTGCTCGGCGGGTCGGTGCTCGTCGACGGGCCGACGCTGGTCACCTGGCTCGTGCTCGCCGCACTGGGGCTGCTGTCCGTGCTGCTCGTCGCCGACCGCATCGAGGGCGGCGAGGACGCCTTCGCGCCGTCCGTCGCCGCGGTGCCGGGCTCGGCGTACGAGGAGCAGGCGCGCGCGGCGGGCTCGATGCAGACCGAGGTCTACCCGCTGGTGATGTTCGCGCTCGGCGGCATGATGATGTTCCCCGCCGCCGGGGACCTGCTGACGCTGTTCGTCGCGCTCGAGGTGCTGTCGCTGCCGCTGTACCTGCTGGCGGGGACCGCGCGCCGGCGTCGCCTGCTCTCGCAGGAGGCGTCGATGAAGTACTTCCTGCTGGGGGCGTTCGCCTCGGCGCTGTTCCTCTTCGGGATCGCCCTGATCTACGGCTACGCCGGGTCCATCCGGTTCTCCGACATCACCACGGCGACGGCCACGCCGAGCGACCTCGACCCGCTGCTGGTCATCGGCCTGCTGTTCCTGCTGGTGGGTCTGCTGTTCAAGATCGGCGCGGTGCCGTTCCACCTGTGGACGCCGGACGTGTACCAGGGCGCGCCCACGCCGATCACGGCCTTCATGGCGGCGTGCACCAAGGTCGCCGCCTTCGGCGCACTGCTGCGCGTGGTCTACGCCGTGTTCCCCGGCCTGAACTGGGACATCAACCCGGTGCTGTGGATCGTCGCGATCGCGACCATGGTGGTCGGGACGGTGGCCGCGCTCGTCCAGAACGACGTCAAGCGCCTGCTGGCGTACTCCTCGATCGCGCACGCGGGCTTCGTGCTCACCGGCATCGTGGCGTTCGACGAGCGGGGCATCGCCGCGGTGCTCATCTACCTCCTGGCGTACGGCGCGGCCACGGTCGGCGCGTTCGGCATCGTCTCGCTGGTGCGGGAACGGTCCGCCGACGGCTCGGTGGTCGGTGAGGCGACCGCACTGTCGCAGTGGGCGGGCCTCGGCCGGTCGCACCCGGTGCTGGCGGTGACGTTCACGCTGTTCCTGCTCTCGTTCGCGGGCATCCCGCTCACCGCGGGGTTCATCGGGAAGTTTGCGGTGTTCTCCGCCGCGGTGGCGGGCGGCGCGTGGCCGCTGGCCCTCATCGGCGTGCTGGCCTCGGCGGCGGCGGCGTTCTTCTACGTCCGGATCATCGTGCTGATGTTCTTCACCGAGGCGCAGGACGACGAAGCGACCGGCGAGGCGCCGGTGCCGGCACCGGCGCCGGCGGTGGCGCCGGCCGACGAGGACGGCGGCTCCGCGGTGGCCGTGGCGCAGCGCACGGCGACGGCCACGGTGGCCCAGCGCACCACGACCACCGTGGTGGTCCGCGGCGAGGGGTTCGCCACCGTGGCGATCGCGGTGTGCGCGATCGTCACGGTGGTGGTCGGCATCGACCCGACGCCGGTGCTGGACCTCATTGGCGGCGTCGCGAAGTTCCTGCCCTGAGCGGCTCGACGGCGGCCCGGCCGTTGCCCCGGACGTCGGATAGGTTCGTCTCGTGACCACGACCGTGCCCCTGCCCCTGCGCGACGCGGCGCTCGCCGATCGCCTCGCGGAGCGGCTGTCGCTCGTCGAGGACAAGCTGCGCGAGACGGTGGCGACGTCGGACGGGCTCATCGCCCAGGCCAGCCGGCACCTCGTGGACGCCGGTGGCAAGCGGCTGCGCCCGCTGCTCACGCTGCTCACCGCGGAGCTCGGCCCGTCCCCGCACGCCGATGACGTCGTGGACGCCGCGACCGTGGTCGAGCTCACGCACATCGCGTCGCTCTATCACGACGACGTCATGGACGACGCGCCGGTGCGGCGCGGCGCTCCCGCGGTCCACGAGGTGTGGGGCAACTCGGTGGCGATCCTCGCCGGTGACCTGCTCTTCGCCCAGGCCTCCAAGCTCGCCGCCCACCTGGGCCACGAGGTGCTGGTGCTGCAGGCCAACACCTTCCTGCGGCTGTGCACCGGCCAGCTGCACGAGACCGTGGGCCCGCGCCCCGGCGACGACCCGGTGGCCCACTACCTGTCGGTGCTCGCCGACAAGACGGCCGCCCTCATCTCCACGTCCGCCAAGTTCGGCGCGATGCTGTCGGGCTGCACGCCGGAGGTCATCGAGACCGTCGGCACGTTCGGCGAGAAGATCGGGCTGTCCTTCCAGCTCGCGGACGACGTCATCGACCTGACGTCCGACGGCTCGCTGACCGGCAAGACGCCGGGCACCGACCTGCGCGACGGCGTGCCGACGATGCCGGTGCTGCTGCTGCGCTCTCTCGTGGCGGGACCGGACGCGTCGCCGGAGGACCGCGCGGTCGCGGCGCTGCTGGACGGCGACCTGTCGTCGGACGCCGCCCTCGCGGAGGCGGTCGCGGCGCTGCGGGTGCACCCCGTCGTCGAGCGAACGCGGGAGCTGGCGCTGCAGCGGGCACGGGACGCGGTCGCCGACCTCGACGCGCTCCCGCAGGGGCCGGTGCGCTCGGCGCTGGTCGACTTCGCCGACGCGCTCGTGGACCGCTCGGCGTAGCGCGCCGCCGGCTGCCACGGGGCCCTGGCGACGATGCCGGGGGTGTGGGCACGACGACGGAGCCGCCGACCTCGTCGACCGCTGCCGCGAGGCCGCCGAGAGGGGCGGCGAGGCGCTCCGCGGGGAGCACGGGGTGAAAGCGTGCAGGGCCACCGGTGCGCCTGGTCACGCCGGGCGCTGCGTCTGCCCAGCCTGCGGCCCCGCAGAGCGGCCCGGTCGACCGCTGCCGGGGTGGCCCGATGCGGGAACAACCCGCCGGGTCGGGCATGCTGGTCCCGTGCTCGACGCGTTCGACGAGATCCTGGCGCGTGCCCGCGCCGGTGCCGGCGACGCGTTCGCGCAGCTCTACCAGGACCTCTCGCGGCCCGTGGCCGCCTACGTGCGCACCCAGGGCGTCGCCGAGGTCGAGGACGTGACGAGCGAGGTGTTCCTCGCCGTGTTCTCCGGTCTGGCGCGGTTCACCGGAGACCAGGCGGGGTTCCGTTCCTGGGTGTTCACCATCGCCCACCACCGGGTGGCGGACCACTGGCGCCGGCTGGCGCGGACGGTCCCGGTGACGCCCTACGACCCGATGGACGACGAGCGCACGGTTCCCAGCGCGGAGGCAGGAGCGCTCGACGTGCTCGGCTCGCAGCAGGTGACCGCGCTGCTCGCCGGCCTCACCGAGGAGCAGCGCGAGGTGCTGGCGCTGCGCGTCGTCGCCGACCTCACCGTGGAGCAGGTCGCCGAGGTCACCGGCCGCAGCGTCGGCGCGGTCAAGGCGCTGCAGCGACGCGCGCTCGCGGCGCTGCGTCGGCAGGTCGAAGGCGAGGCCGTACCCCTGTGAACCCGTTCGACGATGACGAGAGCATGAAGGCCGACGAGGTGATCGCGGGGCGCGCTGCGCCCGGTGACGAGTCGTTGGCCGCCGTCCTCGGCCGGCTGCGTGCCATGGCCGAGGAGCCCGCGCCGCCGCCGTCCCCTGCCTTGGCGGCCGTGCTGCGGGACGGGCTGCCCGCCGTGGCGCTGGATCTCCCGGCCGTCCCGGTGGGCAGCCCGTCACGGCTGCTCCGCGGTCTGCGCTGGGCGGCCGGTCTCGGCGTCGCCGGCAAGATCCTCCTCGGTGCCGGCGTGGCGGTGGCTGCCGTCGCCGGCACCGCTACCCTGCCTGTGGTTCCCTCTGCCGTTCAGGTGCCGGTGCGCACCGTGCTGACGGACCTGGACCACCTGATCCCCGGCTCGGCCGGTGGGTCGGTCCCCGCTCCGACGGTGACGACGCCCGAGCCCGTCGATGGCGCCGTCTCGTCGGAGGACCACCCGCCGGCCGAGCCGGACCCCGGGAGCGGCGTCGACCGCTCCGCGCCCGAGGACGTCGCCCCTTCCGCGGAGCCGCCGAGCGTTGGCCGCTCGCTGCAGCCGGACGGGTCCGGCGAGCGATCCCGAGCCGTTGAGCCGGGCTCGCCGGCCGGTGTCGCCGGCGATCAGGCCGACAAGCCGTCCGACATCCCGTCGGTCAGGCCGTCCGCGCCGTCGGCCGGTGCCGTCGCCAGGCCGCAGCCGACCGTCGCCGACCAGCCGTCCGCGGTGGCCACCCGTGCGGCCGACCGGAGCGACGCGACGTCGCCCGAGGCCGGGCAGAACCAGGACTGACAGCCGCGTCGGATCGATCGGCGCGAGGCCGTACCCCTTCCGGCCCGACCGACGATGACGTGGGTGGTGGCGCGAGTCACCGACAGGCACCGCGGCCACGCGCCCGGTCCGGCATGAAGGAGAGCACGTGAGCACATCGACCGCAGCAACCGTCCTGGCGAAGCTTGCCGGCCTCGGCACGGCCGGCAAGACGGCCCTCGGACTCGTCGTGGCCACCGGCGTCGTGGGAGTCGCGGCAGCGGTGCCGGCGATCGCCGACCCGTCGAGCAACCCCGTCACTCCGGTGGTCACGTCGACCGCCACGGCCGTGGCGACGACGACCGCGCCTGCGACGACGCCGTCCGCCGTCGAGACCAAGGCTCCGGAGGCCACCGAGGCCCCGACGCCGAGCGAGTCGCCTGCGGACGTCTCGGAGACGCACCGTCCGTCGCCCTCCGACCTGCCGTCCGCGGCTGCGTTCGGTCAGCACGTCGCCGAGCTCGCCCGCGAAGGCGGCGTCGACGGCCAGCAGATCTCGCAGGAGGCGCAGGACCGCAACACGGTCCGGGAGACCGAGCGGGACCGCACTCGCCAGGGCGACCAGCCCGAGCCGACGGTCACGCCCACGGTGTCCGCGACGGTCGCCGCGACGCCGGTGGCGGTTCCCACGGGGGATGCCGCCGACAACTGATCGGGGTGGCTCTGCGAGAGCCACCCGTGCCAGGACGCCGTCCAGCTCACCCCCCCCCTGCGGGACGGCGTCCGAGCGTCCGACGCCGTCCGGCTGACCCCCCCCGCTGCCGGACGGCGTCGGTGCGTCCGGAGCCGTGCCGGCCTGGTCCGCAGCCGCGCCCGTCGGGTGAGGCGCCGCGACCGGTCAGGCGCCGGCCGCCTCGGCCGCCGCACGCGCCTGGAGCACCTGGACGCGCCGGTTCCAGGCACTGTCGACGACGAGCACCAGGAGCGCGGCCCACACGAGGCCGAACCCTGCCCAGCGTGCAGGCGACATGGTCTCGTGCTGGACGGCGACGCCGATGAGGAACTGCAGCGTCGGTGTCAGGTACTGGATGAGCCCGACGACGGACAGCGGCAGCCGGCGCGTGGCGGCACCGAACAGCAGCAGCGGCACGGCCGTGACGATCCCGGTCGAGGCGAGCGCCGCGGCGTGCCAGCCGCCGTGGGCGGCGAAGGTCGAGCTGCCCTGCACCGAGAGCCAGATCCAGTAGCCCGCGGCGACCGGCGTCAGCAGCGCGGTCTCGGCGGCCAGCCCGGGCGCCGCCTCGACGTGCCCGCCGACGCGCGACTTGATGAGCCCGTAGAGCCCGAACGAGAGGGCGAGGACCACGGCGATCCAAGGCATGGTGCCGTGCCCCAGCGCGATGACGACGACCGCCACGAACCCGAGCGCGAGCGCGGCCCACTGCACGCCCCGCAGCCGCTCGTGCAGGAAACCGACCGCGAGCAGCACCGTGACCAGCGGGTTGATGAAGTAGCCGAGCGAGGCGTCCACCACGTGGCCGGAGTTGACCCCGTAGACGTAGACAGTCCAGTTGACGGCGAGGAACACTGCGGCGATGCCGAGCAGCCCGAGCGTGCGCGGTGTGCGCCAGAGCTGCGCGAACTGTCGCCAGGAGCGCGTGACGGCGAGCGCGACGAGGCAGAACACCAGGGACCACACGATCCGGTGCGCGATGATCTCGAGCGCGCCGGCCGGTTCGAGCAGCGGGAAGTACAGCGGGAACAGGCCCCACAGCCCGTAGGCGACGACGCCGGCCGCCAGGCCGGCGGAGGCGCCCGAGGGCGGCGGCGGGGAGTCCGGCATCCGACGAGGGTAGGCGGCAGCTCCGACGCGGTCGCCGCGGGTCCGGCCTCCGGACGCCGGCCCGGCGGCGGCCACCCGCGGCCCGCGTCCTAGACTTTCATCCGGTCCCGTCGTCGTCCGAAAGGCCCGTCCTCGTCGTGAGCAGCACCCTGCGCGTGGCCGTCGTGGGAGCCGGACCTGCCGGCATCTACGCGTCCGACATCCTGGCCCGCTCGGGCGAGGACGTGGCGATCGACCTCATCGAGCGGCTGCCGGCGCCGTTCGGGCTGGTCCGGTACGGCGTCGCCCCGGACCACCCACGGATCAAGCAGATCATCGTGGCGCTGCACAAGGTCCTCGAGCGCGGCGACATCCGGCTGCTGGCCGGCGTCGACTACGGCACCGACGTGACGCTCGCCGAGCTGCGCGAGCGGTACGACGCCGTCGTCTTCGCCACCGGCGCCGTCCGCGACGCGGCGCTGCCGATCCCCGGGATCGATCTCGTCGGCTCCTACGGTGCCGCGGACTTCGTCTCGTGGTACGACGGCCACCCGGACGTGCCGCGCAGCTGGCCGCTCGAGGCCCGCGAGGTGGCCGTCCTGGGCGCCGGGAACGTCGCGCTGGACGTCAGCCGCATGCTCGCCAAGCATGCCAAGGACCTGCTGCCGACCGACGTGCCGGCCAACGTCTACGAGATCCTCGCCGCCAACCCCGTCACGGACGTGCACGTGTTCGCGCGCCGCGGCCCGGCGCAGGTGAAGTTCTCCCCGCTGGAGCTGCGCGAGCTGGGGCACGTGCCGGACGTCGACGTCGTGGTGTACCCCGAGGACTTCGACTTCGATGCCGGCTCGATGGCGGCGATCCACTCGTCGAACCAGACGAAGCAGGTCGTCACGACGCTCACCGACTGGACCCTCAAGGAGCCGGGGGACCGGCACGCCAGCCGGCGGATCCACCTGCACTTCCTGCAGCGGCCGGTCGCGGTGCTCGGCGAGGGTGGCAAGGTCGTCGGGCTGCGCACCGAGCGCACCGCGCTCAACGGCGACGGCAACGTCACGGGCACCGGCCGGACCACGGTGTGGCCGGTGCAGGCCGTGTACCGCGCCGTCGGCTACTTCGGCAGCCCGCTGCCCGGGTTGCCGTTCGACGAGGCGGCGGGCGTCATTCCCAACCGCGAGGGTCGCGTCACCGGGCTCGACGGGTGCGCGCTGGCCGGCATCTACACCACGGGATGGATCAAGCGGGGTCCGGTCGGGCTCATCGGGCACACCAAGTCCGATGCCGCGGAGACCATCGCGCACCTGCGGGAGGACGCGCCGGCCCTGCCGAAGGCCGTGGAGCGTGACCCGCGCTCGATCGACGCGCTGCTGGCGTCCCGCGGCGTCCGGGTGGTCGACTGGGCCGGCTGGATGCGGCTGGACGGGCACGAGCGCGCCCTCGGCGAGCTCGTCGGACGCGAGCGGATCAAGGTGGTCCCGCGCGACGAGATGCTCGACATCGGGCTCGGCACGGTGGCGACCTCCGCGTCCTGACCGGGTCCCGGCGCCCGGTCTCGGCGCCGGGGTCCCCGCTGCCGGCGTGGCGCCGCGGGGCGTGACACCACGCCCGGTGGGTGCGCCGCCGGTCAGCGCAGCGCGAGGCGTGTCTGCGTCTGCGCCGCGCCGCCGCTCTTCTTCAGCGTGCGGAGCAGCTGGTCGAGCGCGGCCATGTCCCGCACCCGCACGTGCAGGTGGTCGTCGTACGGGCCGGTGACGTGCGCCGCGTCGACCACGGCCGGCAGCGACCGTGACCACGCGAGGAACGTGTCGGAGTCGCACTCCGGGGCGAGCCGCACGTCGATGAACGCCTCGATGCCGGCCGCCGGGTCCGGCCCGCGGTCACCGAGCACCGCCTGGTAGCCGACGATGACGCCGTCCGCCTCCAGCCGCCGCACGCGCGCCGCCGCGGCGTTCGTCGACAGCCCGACCTGTCGCCCGAGGGCACTGAACGACTCGCGGCCCCGCGCGACAAGGATCGCCATGATCTGCCGGTCCACGTCGTCCACGCCGCGAGACTAGCGGTCGGCACCGCGGGATCGTCAGTGCCCGGTGAGGTGCCGCCGCACACTGGCGGACATGGGAACGGCTGCCGCGCTGGCCGGCGGGATCGTCGCGGGCCTCGCGGTGGCGATGCCGCTCGGCGCGATCGGCGTGCTGCTGGTGCAGGAGGGTGCGTTGCGGGGGGTCCGGCGGGCCTTGCCGAGCGCCGCGGCGGTCGCCGCCGTCGACGCGCTGTACTGCGCGCTGGCGACGCTCCTCGGGGGAGCCGTCGGTCCGCGCGTCGCGGCGTGGGGCGCCTGGCCGGGGCTCGCCGGTGGTGCCGCGCTGCTCGTCGTGGCGGGCGTCGGGCTGCGACGGGGCCTGGCCGCGCGTCCCGGCCCGGCGGCGTCCGACGAGGCCGTCGGTGGGTGCGTCGGTGGCCGCGCCCGCCGGGCGGTGCCGGGCGGGGGCCGTGCCGCGGGGGGCTGGCGTCGCGTCGTGCTCGTTGCGGGACTGACGGCGGTCAACCCCGCCACGCTGGCCTGCTTCGCCGCGCTCGTGACGGGGCTCGCCGCGCTGACGAGCCGTCCGGCCACGGCGGTGGCCTTCGTCGGGGGCGTCGGCCTGGCGTCGTTCGGGTGGCAGGCGCTGCTCGTCGTCGTGGGCGGCCTGCTGGGCGGCCGGACCGGGCCGCACACCCGGCGGGCGACGACCGTCGCGGGCAACGCGGTCGTCGCCGCGCTGGGGGTGCTGACGCTGCTGCGCGCACTGCGCTGACCGGCGGGAACCCGCAGATGGCCGGATGCGTTGACATCGATGACATCGAGGGGGGATCGAGGGGAATGGGTCGCCACCACTACAACGGGCTGAAGACCGCCGCGCTCTTCGGCGGGCTGTGGGCGCTGCTGCTCGCCATCGGGTGGATCGTCGGGCGCGGTCCGCAGTACCTGCCGATCTTCGCGGCGATCGGGTTGATCTCCACCGCCTACGGCTACTGGAACAGCGACAAGATCGCCATCCGGGCGATGCACGCCATCCCGGTGAGCGAGCTGGAGCAGCCGATGATGTACCGGATCGTCCGGGAGCTGTCGACCGCCGCCCGCCAGCCGATGCCGCGGCTCTACGTGTCACCGACCGCCGCGCCCAACGCCTTCGCCACCGGGCGCAACCCGCAGCACGCCGCCGTGTGCTGCACGGAGGGCATCCTCCAGCTGCTCGACGAGCGGGAGCTGCGCGGCGTCCTGGGCCACGAGCTGATGCACGTCTACAACCGGGACATCCTCACGTCGTCGGTGGCGGCGGCCGTGTCCGGCATCGTGACCTCGATCGCGCAGTTCGCGTTCTTCTTCGGCGGCGGTGGCGACCGCCGCAACAACCCGGTGGGCGGCCTGCTGCTCGTCATCCTGGCGCCACTGGCCGCGACCATGGTGCAGCTGGCCATCTCGCGCACCCGTGAGTTCGACGCCGACGAGGACGGCGCGCGCCTCACCGGCGACCCGATGGCGCTGGCGTCGGCGCTGCGCAAGCTCGAGGCCGGCACCAAGGCGCGCCCGTTGCCGCAGGACCAGCGGCTGGTCGACGTGTCGCACCTGATGATCGCCAACCCGTTCCGCGGCGAGGGCGTCACGCGGCTGTTCTCGACCCACCCGCCGATGGCCGAGCGCATCGCGCGCCTGACGGCCATGGCCGGCGGCCCCTCCGGCTCCGGCGCGCAGGTGGCCCCGCCGATCTGGTGAGGCGTGTGTCGGTGGCCCTTGGCACCCTGGGGTGATGGGTGACAAGGAGAACCTGCACCGGTACCTGGTCCAGGAGCGCGAGGACCTCCTCGGCAAGCTCGACGGGCTGTCGGAGTACGACGTCCGTCGGCCCTTGACGCCGACCGGCACCAACCTGCTCGGGCTGGTCAAGCACGTCGCGTTCACGCAGCTCGGGTACCTCACCGAGGTGTTCGGGCGGCCGCCCGGCCTCGACTACCCCGAGATCGCCGCGCACGACGACATGTGGGCCAAGCCGGCCGAGACGCGTCAGGACGTCCTCGGGTGGTTCGCTCACTCGTGCGCACGCGCCGACGAGACGGTGGCCGAGCTCGACCTGGCCGCTGAGGGCTTCGTGCCCTGGTGGGGCCCGGAGCGTGGCCACGTCACGCTGCAGCGCGTGCTGGTGCACCTCGTCGCCGAGGTCGCCCGGCACGCGGGCCACGCGGACATCCTGCGGGAGATGGTCGACGGCGCGGCGGGGCGCCGGCCCCAGGACCCGAGCCTTCCGCAGCGGTCCGCGGAGGAGTGGGCCGCCTGGCGGGACCGGATCGAGGCCGCCGCGAGGGCCGCCGTGGAGCCGTGAGCGGCCCGGCGGAGCCCGGGAGGTCGGTCAGGACGCGCGGCGCGCCGGGTCGAGCGGGGTGGGCTGCGTGACCCGGAACACCGGGTAGTCGGCCGCGATCGCGGCGAAGTCGGCCAGTGGCGCACGCCGGTCGACGGGGATGTGCGGGCGCGCGCCCGGGGCCACGTCGAGGTAGCGCCTGGTCAGTGCCGGCCGCTCGGCGGGCGGCACCTCGACGAGCCGCACCGTGTCACGGCGACGGCCGTCCCGGAGCACCGCGCGGCCCTCGTCGGCCCGGACGTTGAGCACCCAGCCGGCGTGGTCGCCGAGCATCGAGACCAGGTACCGCTCGCCGCCGTCGCGCAGCACCACGAGCGGCACCTCGCAGGTGCGGCCCGACGAGCGGCCACGCACCTCGAGCACGACGCCGCGCCCGAGCGAGAGGGGGCCGAGGGCGAACTGGCGCACGGCCCATCGGTTCCGGAACCGGGCACCGGCGTTGGGCCGGCCTCCGGCGTAGAGGCGGCGCTTGCGGCGGTACCACGGCGCGGTGAGAGGGTTCACGGCGGTGTCCTGGTAGATTGGTACTTGGTATCTCAAGTCTCAACAACGGTAGCCCTGGGCACGGAGGGATGGCAAGTGGGCGATCAGCTGCAGGAGTCGCCGGCCGGGCAGGGGCGCGGCACGCGCCGGGCCGGCGGCGGGCGGCGGCCGCGGCTCTCCGACGAGCAGACGGCGCGCCGGGTGCTCGACGCGGCGCTGGTGCAGCTCGCCCAGCACGGGGTGAGCGTCGGGCTGGACAGGCTGCGCTTCGAGGACGTCATCCGGGACGCGGACGTGTCACGGTCGTCGGCGTACCGGCGGTGGCCGTCGCGGGACGCGTTCGTCGAGGACGTGCTGGTCGAGCTCGCCGGGGGCGTCTACCAGCCCGCCGTCGGGGTCCTCGTCGCGCAGCGTGCCGGCGACGTCCTCGGCGCGTTGCCGGACTCGGCGACCGACCTGGGCGCGCGGCGCGATCTGCTCGTCGAGCTGGTGCGCCTGACGTTCGAGGCCGACCTCGCGGCGACCGCCGCGTCCGCGGAGTTCCGTGCCTTCCTCGCGCTGCGTGCCGCGTTCACCGGCGTCGAGTCCGACGAGCTGCGGCGGCGCTTCGCGACGGCGCTCGCGCTCACCGACCGCCGCACCGTGGCGCGGGGTGCCGCGATCCTCGCCCGGGTGGCCGAGGTCTTCGGCCTGCGGCTCGTCGCCCCGCTGACCGCACCCGACGGGTTCGACGTGGTCGCGCGGGCCGTCTCCGCGGCGAACGTCGGGTTCGTCGTCACCGCGCAGTCCGACCCGGCGCTGCTGGCCACCACGCGCACCGTCGCGGCGTACGGCTCGGCGCGGGCGGCCGCGTGGTCCGAGCCCGTCTACGCGATGACCGGCCTGGTGCTCCAGCACCTCGAGCCGGACCCGGCCGCGCGGGTCCGCTCGCCCGACGAGCTGCGTGCCGGGCTCGCCGACATCGTCGAGGTAGGTGCGGCCGCGGCGGCCGAGGTCGGGCCGGTGCCGACGGGCGCGGCGGTCCCTCGCGAGGCGTGACCTGGCCGGCGCCGGCACCTCGGTAGCTCACGAAGGGTCGTCGGGGCGGGGCCGGCCGCGATCGGCGTGCGCGCTCGGCCGGGGTCGTCCGCCGGCTTCGTTCCGCGCGCCCCGGCGGCGTCAGCGGTAGTTGACGTATTGCGCCTCGTCCGTTGGGTGGGATCGGTTGGCGATGGCCACCCATCCTGAACTGCTCACATGCGGTGGGGCGCGATGACGGTCCGTGGACGTCTTGCGGACTTCCTGCGGACTCACGGAGTCGACGCGCCCGTCTGTGGGTGGGGTGCGGGAGGCTCACAGCAAGCGAGCCCCACTGGTGTTGCTGCACCGGTGGGGCTCTAGGGAATCACCTGACTAGGAGGCAGTCCCCATGAGCAAGAGCATGCCCGAAACCGCTGGATACGTCGCGCTTGAGGCGGTGGCGTGATGGACGCCACGCTCCTCCTCGAGCAGCTCGACGCCATCGGCATCCAAGTCGCCTTGGCGAGCTGGCTCCCGACACCAACGATGCTGATCCCGAGCCGTGGCCTCGCCCTAATCGACGGCCGACTGAGCGACGAGGCCGCGGAGGAGGCACTCGCGAGCATCCTCTCGTCGGCGCTCGACCGGCTGCTGATCGCCTGACCCCACAACCCGCGCAACGCCATCGGTTTCGGCTGGGGGCGCCGTGCGGTGTACTGGCGCCATGTCGACGCCGCCGTTCTCCCGCCTCGCGTACGACGAGGCCGAAGCCGCCGCACTGTGCTCCGTCGGCGACGACGAGATCCGCCGCTGGGTAAAGGACGGGCGCATCACGCCGATCTACGCCGGCACCCGCGCGTCCAAGCCGCTCTACCTCCCCGAGGAACTCGACGCCGCCTTGCGCAGCCTGCCCCGCGAGAAGGGCGCGGCGCGATGAGCCGCGCCACCCAACCCGAGCGTGGA
Organism: Actinomycetes bacterium; assembly: GCA_021793675.1. Taxonomy (GTDB): domain Bacteria; phylum Actinomycetota; class Actinomycetes; order Actinomycetales; family Cellulomonadaceae; genus Cellulomonas. The sequence continues at coordinate 27,712 of JAJYSG010000026.1, forward strand.
TCGGCTGCGCGATGGCCGACCGGATCGCCTACGACGAGGCAGCTGCTGCCGAGGCATGTTCCGTCTCGCTGACCACCTTCAAGACCTGGGTCCGCGACGGACGCATCACCCCTCACTACGCCAGCGAGCGAGGGACCAAGCCGCTCTACCTGGCCACCGACCTGGCCGACGCCGTGAGTGGCCTGCCGACCGAGCGCGGCGCGACGTCGTAGCTGGTGTGACCGCGCCGCCCCGTATGGGCGCGCGCCCGGCCGCCCCAGCGAGACGCCCTCCTTCTCGCAGCGCCGCCTTCGAATCCACCACCGTGCTCGAGCTGCCCAACCTCCCAACACACCCGTCCGTGCACACGACTCGCGCCGCCGCGCGGCTTTCGACACCCCTTGACCCGGGGGATGTTGAAGGCCGCACCCCCTAGAGAAGAGTGAACCGCCCCGGCGTGTCCGGAGGCTCACTGTTGTGAGACCTCCGCCGGTGGCGTGAGGCTGTGGGCAGCGTAGTAGGCGGCCTCGAGCTGGGCGGGTGGGATGTCGCCGCAGTACTCG
>JAJYSG010000027.1 GCA_021793675.1 Actinomycetes bacterium
GGGGAGAGGGAGGGAGGGAGGAGAGAGGGGGGAGAGGGAGGAGGCAGGTTCCCGACGGGGCGAGTGCCGGCCTGGGCGGAGGTAGGTTCCCGACGGGGCGAGCAGGTTCCCGCTGGGGCGGGCGCCGGCCTGGGCGGAGGTAGGTTCCCGACGGGGCGAGCAGGTTCCCGACGGGGCGAGCAGGTTCCCGACGGGGCGAGCAGGTTCCCGCTGGGGCGGGCGCCGGCCTGGGCGGAGGTAGGTTCCCGACGCGGCGAGCAGGTTCCCGACGGGGCGAGCAGGTTCCCGACGGGGCGAGCAGGTTCCCGACGGGGCGAGCAGGTTCCCGACGGGGCGAGTGCCGGCCTGGTGGGCAGGTCCCGTCGTGGTGCGTGGCCCCCTGCGCCGCGGGTCAGGCCGCCGGCCGGTGGCGCTCGGTGGCGACGACCCGCGGCCCGACCTCGGTCGTCGCCACATGCGCCACGAGCATCTCGGCGGTCCGCAGGAACGGGTCCTCCCGCGGCAGCCGGTCGGCCACCGACCGCCCGGAGTGCTGTGTGAGGACGTCGAGCACGGTCGGCAGCACGGGCCGGTGGGTGCACAGCACCGCGTCCGCGCCGTCGTCGAGGAGGCCGGCGACGATCGCCGCGACGCGCGCCGGGTGGTCGTCGTGCCCCGCCTCCGTGAGCGACGGCACCATTCGGCTGGGCGCACCGGCAGCGTGGGCGTACGGCTCGACCGTCGCCGCGCACCGCTGCCAGTCGCTGGTCACCACGGACGTGACACCGAAGGCCGACAGCATCGGCACCAGACGGGACGCCTGGGAGCGGCCGGACGACGTGAGCGGCCGCGTCGCCTCGCCGCCGTCCCACACCGAGCGCTTGCGCGCGGCCGCGTGCCGCACCACGACGAGCGCGCGCGTGTCGAGCCGGCCCCGGGCATGGGCGTCGACGAGCACGTCGAGCGGCGCGCGATCGGTGGGTCGCGTCAGCCGCTCGGCGGCCGCGTCGACGTCGAACCAGCGGGCCTGGTCGATCTCGTCGCGTTGCGCGGGCGGCACCGGGGGCCGGGCTCGCAGCGCCGCGGCCTCGGGACGGCCGGCGACCTGGGCCGCCCAGTACCGGACGCGCTTGCTCCGACCGTCCGGCAGCTCATAGCTCAACGGCGGCAGCGGCACGCCGAGCACCACGTCGTGCCCGATCTCCTCGGCCACCTCCCGCCACGCCGCGGTGACCGCGGCCTCACCGGGGTCGAGCTTGCCCTTGGGCCAGGACCAGTCCTTGTAGCGGGGCCGGTGCACGAGGGCCACCTGGAGCCGGTCCTGGCGCACGCGCCAGACGAGGGCGCCGGCGGCTCGGACGACGCCCCCTGCGGCGCGGCTCACCGACCGGTTCCCGGACGGCGGCGCTGCCGGGCCACCAGCACCGCCTGCAGGTCCGCCAGGGGACCGCCGTCCGGTCCGGTGGTGTGCCGTTCCCACTCGCCGTCCGGTCGCAGGTGCCACGACGCCGTCGCGTCGTCCATCGCCAGGTCGATGAGGTCGACGAGCTCGGTGACGTGGTCCGGGTCCGCGACGCGCACCAGGGTCTCGACGCGCCGGTCGAGGTTGCGGTGCATGAGGTCGGCGGAGCCGATGAACACCTCGGGGCCGGCGAAGTCGTACCCGTCCTGCGGCGTGCCGTCGGCGTGGGCGAACGCGAAGATCCGGGAGTGCTCGAGGAACCGGCCGAGGATCGAGCGCACCCGGATGGTCTCGGACAGGCCGGGCACGCCGGGCCGCAACGCGCAGATGCCGCGTACGGAGATGTCGATGGGGACGCCGGCCTGCGACGCCCGGTACAGCGCGTCGATCGTGGCCTCGTCGACCATCGAGTTGACCTTGATCTTGATCCACGCGGGACGTCCGGCCCGGGCGGCGGCGGCCTCGCGGTCGATCCGCTCGATGAGGCCGACGCGCACCGAGCGGGGTGCCACGAGCAGCCGGTGGAACCGCGACTTGGGCGCGTAGCCGGACAGCTGGTTGAACAGCCGGGTCAGGTCCTGGCCCACCTCGGGGTCGGCGGTGAGCAGCCCGAGGTCGGTGTACATGCGGGCGGTCTTCGGGTGGTAGTTGCCGGTCCCCACGTGCGAGTAGCGCCGCAGCCCGTCGCTCTCCTGGCGCACGACGAGCGAGAGCTTGCAGTGCGTCTTCAGCCCGACGATGCCGTACACGACGTGCACCCCGGCCTGCTCGAGCTTGCGCGCCCACGAGATGTTGTTCTGCTCGTCGAACCGCGCCTTGATCTCGACGAGCGCCAGCACCTGCTTGCCGGCCTCGGCCGCGTCGATCAGGGCGTCGACGATCGGGGAGTCGCCGCTCGTGCGGTACAGCGTCTGCTTGATGGCCAGCACCTGCGGGTCCGCCGCAGCCTGTTCGAGGAAGGCCTGCACGGACGTGGAGAACGAGTCGTACGGGTGGTGCAGCAGGATGTCGCGGGCCCGGATCGCCGCGAAGATGTCCGTCGGCGACGCCGACTCCACCTCGGCGAGGTGCCGGTGGGTGGTGGGCACGAACGTCGGGTAGTGCAGCTCGGGGCGGTCGATGTCGGCGACGAGGTTGAGCCCGGTGGCGTCCAGCGGCGCGGGCAGCTCGTAGACGTCCTCGTCGTCCATCTCGAGCTCGCGGACCAGGAGCCGGCGCACCCGTGACGAGACGCCCTCGGCGACCTCCAGGCGCACCGGCGGGCCGAAGCGGCGCCGCAGCAGCTCCTTCTCCATCGCCTGCAGCAGGTTCTCGGCGTCGTCCTCCTCGACCTCGACGTCCTCGTTGCGCGTCACCCGGAAGGTGTGGAACTCCTGGATCTCCATGCCGGGGAACAGGTAGTCCAGGTGCTGGGCGATGACGTCCTCGACCGGCACGAAGCTGGTGGCGCCGTCGGGCGTCCCGGGCCGCGCGAGCGCGTCCACGGGCAGGAACCGGGGCAGCAGCGGCGGCACCTTGACGCGCGCGAAGTGCTCCTTGCCGCTCGTCGGGTTGACCACCGAGACGGCCAGGTTGAGCGACAGGCCCGAGATGTAGGGGAACGGGTGCGCCGGGTCCACCGCGAGCGGCGTGAGCACCGGGAAGATCTGCCGGCGGAAGTACTTGTGCAGGCGGTCCTGCTCCTCGTCGGACAGGTCGCGCCACCGCACGATGGTGATGCCCTGCTCGGCGAGCGCCGGCTGGATCTCGTTGGTGAACAGCAGCGCGTGCCGGGTCATGAGCAGGTGCGCGCGCTCGCTGATCGCCTCGAGCACCTGGCGCGGCGACAGCCCGGACGCCGCCGTGACGGCGATGCCGGTGGCGATGCGGCGCTTGAGGCCGGCCACCCGCACCATGAAGAACTCGTCGAGGTTCGACGCGAAGATCGCGAGGAACCGCACCCGCTCCAGCAGCGGGACGGCGGGGTCCTCGGCCAGCTCCAGGACGCGCTGGTTGAACGCCAGCCAGGACAGCTCGCGGTCGAGGAACCGCCCGTCGGGGAGGGGTTCGGGCCGAGCCTCGGGCACCGGCTGCGGCTCCGCGTCGAGGTGCTCGGCGATGCTCGCAGCCAGCGCGGGTCTCAGCGGCGGGGCCTCGGTCATGACTCCATGGTGGCACCGTCCGCCGGCCGCACGCCGCGCCCGGCACGCCGTGCGTAGCGGACGTCGAGCGCCGCGCGCTCGAAGCCGACGCCCTGGTAGGTGCGGATCGCCGCCGCGTTGTCCCCGGCGACCCAGAGCACCGCGGTGCGCAGGCCGCGCCCGACGAGGTGGGCCAGGCCTGCCGCGGTGAGCGCCCGGCCGAGGCCGGCACCCTGGGCGCCCGGGGCGACGCCGAGGACGTAGATCTCGCCGACGGGCTCGTCCGACAGCTCGCCGGCGGGGTGCACCTTGGTCCAGACGAAGCCTGCGACGTCCTCGTCCCGGCCGACCAGGAGGAAGCCGGCCGGGTCGAACCACGGCTCGCGCTCGCGGGCCTGCAGGTCGTGCCCGGTCCACCGGCCCTGCTCGGGATGGTCGGCGAAGGCCTGGGCGTTGACCGCGAGCCACGCCTCCTCGTCGCGCCCCGGGGCGAACGGCCGCACGACGAACCCGGGCGGCCAGCTCGCCGCGGCCGGCGGGCGCTGCCGCAGGTCGACGGACATCCGCCACAGCGCGGGGACTGTGACGAACCCCGCCGCGGCCGCCAGGGCACGCGCCGCCGGCAGGTCGCCGTGCGCCCAGGCCTCGAGGGAGGCCGGTGTCGCGGCACCGGCCGTGGTGGCCGCCGCGCGGACGCGGCTCGGCACCGGCTCGGCGCCCGTCACCGCCGCCGGTTGCGGGTCCGGCCCCACCGCCGCCGGTTGCGGGCCGAGCCCCACCCCTGCCGCGGCAGCCTCGACGAGCGCCCGCCCGGCGCCCTGCCGCCGCACCGCCGGGTCCACGACGAGCTGCATCGTCGGCACCGGCCCGCCGCGGTCCACCTGGGCGTAGCCGACGAGCCCGGCGTCGGCGTCGGAGGCGAACAGGTGGAGCGCCGGCGAGGTCGAGGCGGGTGGCTCGTCGGCCAGCGCGAGCAGCGCGGCCTCGTCGAGCGGCGCGACCCCGTCCACCGCGCGGGCACGCTCGGCGAGCGTCCGTACCGCCTCGCGGTCGGCGGGGTGCGGCGGTCCGGTCACCGTGCGCAGCTGCATGCCCCGATCCCAGCACATCGGTCCGTGCGCCGTTCGGGTGCCGACTGCGGGGGGCGTCGTCGCGGTGGGCTAGCGTGGACGGCGATGGACGTCTCGGGATCGGCCGCACCGGTCGACGGCGACGCCGCCGTCGCTGCACCGGCCACCGGCCGGCGGTCACGGCGGCAACGGCGCGATCCCGCGGCCGCCGGCCCGCTCGTCGTCGACGTCGACGTCGTCGTCATCGGTGCTGGTCAGGCCGGGCTGTCCACCGGGTACCACCTGCGCCGGGCGGGGTTCGTCGCGGTCGGGACGCCGGGCTGGGAGGGTGCCGGCCGCACGTTCGTCGTGCTCGACGAGAACCCGCGGCCCGGCGGCGCGTGGCAGCACCGCTGGCCGGCGCTGACGATGGGCGCCGCCCATCGCGTCCACGACCTGCCGGGGCTGGCGCTGCGCCGCGTCGGGTACGACGAGCCTGCGGCGCTCGTCGTACCCGAGTACTTCGCGCAGTACGAGGAGGCCTTCGAGCTGCAGGTGCAGCGCCCGGTGCGGGCCGAGCGGGTCACCGACGACGGCGCCGGGCGGCTCGTCGTGGCGACCCGGCACGCGGTGCATCCGGAGGCGACCGTGCTGTGGCGCACGCGGGGGCTCGTCAACGCGTCGGGCACGTGGACCAGGCCGTTCTGGCCGGCCTACCCCGGGCAGTGGACGTTCCGCGGCCGGCAGCTGCACACCAGCGACTTCCGGACGCCGGAGGAGCTCGCGGACGGTCCGGTGGTCGTGGTCGGTGGCGGCACGTCGGCCGTGCAGCTGCTGCTGCTGCTGGCACCGTTGACGCCGACGACCTGGGTGACGCGGCGCCCGCCGCAGTGGGTCGACGCCGAGTTCACGCCGGAGTACGGACGGCACTCGGTCGCCCAGGTCGCCGAGCGCACCGCCGCGGGCCTGCCGCCCGGGTCGGTGGTGTCGGTGACGGGCATCCCGCTGACGGCGGCGTACCGCGCGGGCATCGCGTCGGGCGTGCTGCAGGCGCGGCCGATGTTCGAGCGGGTGGTGCCGGACGGCGTCGTCTTCCGTCCCGGGCCGCCGCCGGCCGGATGGGTCGACGGCCCGACGACGGTGCCGGTCCGCACCATCCTGTGGGCCACGGGGTTCCGGGCGGCCCTGGACCACCTGGCGCCGTTGGGGCTGCGCGCCCCCGGCGGCGGCATCGTCATGGAGGGCACGCAGGTCGCCGCGGACCATCGCGTGCAGCTCGTGGGCTACGGGCCGAGCGCGTCGACCATCGGCGCCCACCGGGCCGGGCGTGACGCGGTGCGCAACCTGCTGCGACTGCTCGACGCCGAGGGGTAGACCGGTTCAGACCTCGACGCTGGCGCCCACGGGCAGGTACCGGTACTCGGCCCCGGTGCGCGCCGCCGCACGGCCCATGAAGGCGGCGGTCATCTGCTGGCCCAGCTCGGACAGGTGCACGTCGTGGACGCCGAAGCCGAACCCGGTCGGCCGCACCGCGGCGAGGTAGGCGACGGCGTCGGTGGTGCGCGCCCACGGCCCACCGATCGGGACGGCGAGGACCGCGGCCGGCGCCGGCGGCACGTCGTAGGAGTCGCCGGGGTAGGCGAGCAGGCCGTCGACGACGATCCCGAAGTTCTCGTCGGGCGGCGCCTCGCCGACCCGGTGGTGCAGGCCGCCGAAGAACTCGAGATGGAACGGGCCGAGGTCCAGTCCGTGCCCGGCACCCGGCCAGACCGTGGCGCCCGGGACCGCGGCCGCGACGTCGGACGTCGCGACGACCGGCAGGTTCGGCCGGGCGGCCAGGAGCCGCTCGACGTGCGCCGGGAAGTAGTGGTCCGCGTGGACGTGCGTGAGCACCAGCCCTGCGGCGCGCCCGACGTACGGCGCCAGGTCCCGGTCGTAGTCGACGTAGCTGCCCGGGTCGACGAGCAGCGCGGCGTCGTCCTGCTCGACGACGAGGCAGGCGTGCGGGAGCTTCGTGATCTTCACCTGCGGATCCCTCCTGGAGCGCGACGTCGCGACGGTACTCCGCGGTCCTGGGGAACGGCCCCGGTGGCCCGGGTTCGGCTGCCACACTGGAAGGGTGCCCACACCCGCTGACCCGAGCGAGCCGCGCGACGAGGACGCCCGCGTGACCGGCGAGCCGCGCGACGAGGACGCCCGCGTGACCGGCGAGCCGCGCGACGAGGACGCCCGCGTGACCGGCGAGCCGCGCGACGAGGACGCCCGCGTGACCGGCGAGCCGACGGCGCGCGAGCGGCAGGCGGACCTGCGCGCCCCGCTGGCGCAGCACCGGCGCTACGTCCGCGTCCGCGCCGTCGCCTCGCGGGTGGTGCTGGTCATCGCGCTGCTCACGCTGCTGACGCTCGTGCGGCACCGGCCCTGGCGCGGAGTGACGGTGCTCGACCCGGTGGCGTGGGACGTGGACCACAACGTCGCGCGGCCCACGCTCGTGCTCGCCGGGATCTGCCTGCTCATCGCGGCCCGTGGGCTGCGTCGCGGGCACCGGCTGGCCTGGGCCGCCACGGTGGGGCTCCTCGGTGCGTCGAGCGTGCTGCACCTGGCGCACCGGCTGAGCGTCGTGCCGACGGTCGTGCTGCTGGCCGCCGTGGTGTGGCTGGCGACGCAGCGGCGGGCGTTCCCGGTGCTGCCGAGCCGGCGGGACGTGCGCCGCGGCGCGCTGGTGACGCTGGCCGGGCTCGTGACGGTCGGGGGGATCGTCGCGGCGTTCGCCATCGCGACGGACGACAATCCCGTGCGCCGGCTCCACCTGCACCGGATCTCGGCCGGGCTGACCGCCGGCTTCGGCGCGGTGTTCATCGTCGTGCTGCTGTGGTCGCTGACGTCCCCGCGTCGGCCGGTCCGGCTCCCGCCCGCGGCCCATCTCGCGGAGCGGGAGCGGGCGCGCGCCCTCGTGCGGGCCTACGGCTCGGGGACGCTCGACTACTTCGCGCTGCGCGACGACAAGGACTGGTTCTTCGTCGGGCGCTCGGTGGTGGCGTACACCGTGCGCGGCGGCGTGTGCCTGGTGTCACCCGACCCGATCGGACCGGTCGTGGAGCGGGCCGACGTGTGGGTCGAGTTCTGCGACTTCGCGGCGACGTACGGCTGGTCGCTCGCCGTGCTCGGCGCGTCGGCGGACTGGCTGCCGGTCTACGAGGCGGCGGGTCTGCGTTCGGTGTACCTGGGCAGCGAGGCGATCGTCGACGGTCCGTCGCTCGACCTGGCCGACCACCAGCACAAGGGTTTGCGCAACGCGGCCAACCGGGTGGCGCGCGCCGGGTACACCACGCAGGTCCTCGCGCCGTCCGCGGTGGACGACGAGACGCGGCGCCAGATCCTCGAGGTGGCGACCCAGTCGCGGCGCGGGGAGGCGGAGCGCGGGTTCTCCATGACGCTGTCGCGGCTGCTCGACCCGGCGGACGAGGACGACCTGCTGCTGTCCGTGACGCGCAGCCCCGAGGGGCGCGTGGACGCCTTCTGCCAGTGGACCCCGTGCGAGGGCGGCTGGTCGCTCGACGTCATGCGCCGGCGGCTGGACGCGGGCAAGCTGCCCAACGGCCTCATGGAGGCGACCGTGGTGCGCACGGTCGAGGAGGTGGTCAGCCGCGGGGGGCGCCGCGTCGGGCTCAACTTCGCCGTGATGCGCGAGGTGCTGCAGGGCGAGACCGGCTCGGCGTGGGACCCGGTGGTGCGCCCGGTGCTGCAGCGGCTGTCCGAGCAGACGCAGATGAGCTCGCTCGCGGCGTTCAACGAGAAGTTCAGCCCCGAGTGGGTGCCGCGCTACGTGGTGCTCGACGCGGCCGAGTACGTCGCGACGCAGGCGGTGGTCATGGCCGGCGCCGAGGGCATCGGGGAGCTGCCGGTCATCGGGCGGTTCCTCGCGGCGCGGCCCCGCGGCTGACCACCGGGTGACGCTCAGCCGTTGGCGGCCATCGCGGAGGCTCCCGCCACGGCTTCCAGCTCGGCCTCGACGGCCGGCTCGTCGTAGGCCTCCGGCACGTCGGCTCGCTCGTCGCGGTGGTGGGGCTGCCCGGCGGGCGCGTCGTGCGGCCCGGGCGCGGGTGCCGCAGCCGGCAGGGCCAGGCGCTCCTCCTCGACGAGCCGGCGGCGCTGGGACGTCCACGCGATCGACGTCGGGATGACCGAGCCGACCCACGCCAGCGGTGCCGCCAGGCAGACGCCCAGGAACCCGAGGTGGTGCACCAGGACGAGGCCCGCCGTCGCCCGCATGACGAGCTCCAGGAACCCCGAGATCGTCGGGACGGCCGACAGCCCGAGGCCCTGCACGGTGTTCCGCAGGATGAAGACCATCGCGAGGATCGCGTAGAGCCCGCCGTTGACGAGGAAGTACTGGCGGACCATCGCGACGACGGCGTCCTGCCCGGAGCCGACGAAGAGCTCGGCGATCGGCCCGGAGACGGCGATGAGCGTGAGCCCGACGACGATCGCGACGGAGATCGACACGAGACTGACGCGCAGCACGCCGGTCCGGATCCGTCGCCACTGCCGGGCCCCGCGGTTCTGGGCCACGAACGTGGCCATCGCGATGCCGAACGAGTTGAGCGGCGCCGCGGCGAGCTGGTCGACGCGCATCGCCGCGGTGAACGCCGCCACCGACGGCGCCCCCAGGCCGTTGATGCCGTACTGCAGCACCAGGGTCCCGATGGCGATGACGGACATCTGGAAGCCCATCGGCAGCCCGATGCGCACCGGCTCGGCCATCTCGTGCCGGCGCGGACGCCAGTCGTCCCGCGACAGGTGCAGCTCGGGCATGCGCCGCGCGATGAGCACCAGGCACAGCGCCACGGACACCAGCTGGGCGACGACGGTGGCGAGCGCGGCGCCGCGGACCCCGAGGTGCAGGCCGCCGACGAAGGCGAACGACAGCCCCGCGTTGAGGCTGCAGGAGATCACGAGGAAGACGAGCGGGGTGCGGCTGTCGCCGAGGGCGCGGATGGTGGAGGACAGGAAGTTGAAGGCGACCATGGCGCCGCCGCCGAGGCACGTCATGGTGATGAACGCCGCGGCGCCGTCCATGATCTCCGGCGGCGTGTCCATCAGCCGCAGCAGGGGCCGGGCCGCCAGGGTGCCGGCGACCATGATGATCAGCGCGAGCGCGGCCGAGACGTACGCACCGGCGGCGACGAAGCGCCGCATCGCCGCCATGTCGCCGGCGCCGAACGCGCGGGCCGTCGGGATCGCCAGGCCGGCGGACGACCCCCAGGTGAACCCGATGAGGAGGAAGACCAGCCCGTTGGTGGCGCCCACGGACGCCAGGCCGTCGAGGCCGACGAGGCGCCCGACGACGGCGGCGTCCGTGAACTGGTACAGCTGCTGGAACACGTTGCCGACGAGCAGCGGCAGCGTGAACAGGACGATGAGGCGGGTCGGCGGTCCGGCGGTGAGGCTTCTGGTCATCGGGTGAGGGCGTGGCATCTCGACGTGGGTGGACGGGGCGCCCGGCCGGCCGTGACGTGCCCGGAGGTGCTGCGGGTGGTGTGCCGGACGGCGGGGACCTCGGGCACGAGGCTAACCCTGTCCGCGGCGCCAAGTCGAATCGTTTCGAGAGAGATCTGCGCAGGTCAAAGCCACCTGACTCGCGGGTCAACGACCGCCCACGCGGGTTCCATGGGGACGCCAACGCGCCGCCGGACGTGCCATGTCGGCGGAGCCGCCCCGCGGCTCCGGAACAGACGATCGGCGGGTCAGTCGGCGGCCGAGGCGGGGCTGCTCAGCCCGGCGGCGATGAGGTCCATCACCGACTGGTCGGCCAGCGTCGTGGCGTCGCCCACGGCACGGTGCTCCGCGACGTCGCGCAGCAGCCGCCGCATGATCTTGCCGGACCGCGTCTTCGGCAGCTCCGGCACGACGAGGATCTGGCGGGGCTTGGCGATGGGGCCGATCTGGGTCGCCACGTGCGCGCGCAGCTCCGCCTCGACCTCGGCGGGCGTCCTCGTCAGTCCTTCGGAGTCGCCGCGCAGGATGACGAACGCGACGACCGCCTGCCCGGTGGTCTCGTCGGACGCGCCCACCACGGCGGCCTCCGCCACCCAGGGGTGGGACACCAGCGCGGACTCGATCTCGGTGGTCGACAGGCGGTGCCCGGAGACGTTCATCACGTCGTCCACGCGCCCCAGCAGCCAGATGTCGCCGTCCTCGTCCTTCTTCGCGCCGTCGCCGGCGAAGTAGAGGTGCTTGAAGCGCGACCAGTAGGTGTCGACGTACCGGTCGGGGTCGCCCCAGATGCCGCGCAGCATGGCCGGCCAGGGCTCGGTGATGACGAGGTAGCCGCCCGAGCCGTTCGGCACCGGCGTGCCGTCGTCGTCCACCACCTCGGCGGCGACGCCCGGCAGCGGCACCTGCGCCGAGCCGGGCTTGGCCTCGGTGACGCCCGGCAGCGGGCTGATCATGATCGCGCCGGTCTCGGTCTGCCACCACGTGTCGACCACCGGGGTGCGGTCGCCGCCGATGACCCGCCGGTACCAGGTCCACGCCTCGGGGTTGATCGGCTCGCCCACCGAGCCGAGGACGCGCAGCGAGGACAGGTCGCGCGCCGCCGGGATGTCGTCGCCCCACTTCATGCAGGTACGGATGGCGGTCGGCGCGGTGTACAGGATCGAGACGCGGTACTTGGCGACGACGTCCCACCAGCGGCCCCGGTCCGGGGTGTCCGGCGTGCCCTCGTAGATCACCTGGGTGGCGCCGTTGACCAGCGGGCCGTAGACGACGTACGAGTGGCCGGTCACCCAGCCGATGTCGGCGGTGCACCAGTAGACGTCGGTGTCTGGTTTGAGGTCGAACACGTTGAGGTGGGTGTAGGCGCACTGGGTCAGGTAGCCGCCAGTGGTGTGGAGGACGCCCTTCGGCTTCCCCGTGGTGCCGGACGTGTAGAGGATGAAGAGCGGGTGCTCGGCCGGCACCGGCACCGGGGTGTGCTCGTCGGACGCCGCCGCGACCGCCTCGTGCCACCACACGTCGCGACCCTCGGTCCAGTCGACCGGCTGCCCGGTGCGGCGCACCACGAGCACGTGCTCGACGGTCGGCGCGCCCTTGGCCAGCGCCTCGTCGACCGCCGGCTTGAGGCTCGTCGGGTTGCCCCGCCGGTAGCCGCCGTCCGCGGTGACGACGAGCTTCGCCTCGGCGTCGAGGATGCGGCTGTGCAGCGCCTCGGCCGAGAAGCCGCCGAACACCACCGAGTGCGGCGCGCCGATGCGGGCGCACGCCAGCATCGCGACGACCGCCTCCGGGATGAGCGGCATGTAGAGCGCGACGCGGTCGCCCGTCGTCACGCCGAGCGCCTGCAGCGCGTTGGCCGCGCGCGACACCTCGCGCTGCAGATCGGCGTACGTGATGGTCCGGGTGTCGCCGGGCTCGCCCTCGAAGTAGAGGGCCACCCGGTCGCCGTGACCCGCGCGCACGTGCCGGTCGACGGCGTTGTCGCAGGCGTTGAGGGTGCCGTCGGCGAACCACGTCGCGAACGGCGCGTTCGACCAGTCGAGCGTCTGCGTGAAGGGCGTCTGCCAGGTGATGAGCTCGCGCGCCTGGTCGGCCCAGAAGCCGACACGGTCGGCCGCCGCCCAGGCGTAGAGGTCCCGGTGGGCGTTCGCCTGGGCGACGAACTCCGGCGCGGGCGGGAAGCGCCGGTCTTCGCTGAGCAGGTTCTCCAGCGCGCTGGGCTCGGCGGCGGGATCGGTCACGGCGTCCTCCGGCAACGACGACGGTGCAGGTGTCTTTCCCTGGGACCTTAGACCCACAGCGGCGAGTGCGCGGGGGAAGCGAACGGGCCGGTCAGGCGGTGCGGTGGCGTTCCCGGAACGCGCCCAGGTGGATGCCGTGCCGGCGCGCGACCGTCGAGACGATCCCCGCTCCGAGCAGCAGGACGCCCACGACGACGAGCGTGCCCGACGTCGCGACCACGACGGTCTCCTCCACGGTGGGCCGCCAGCCGTCCGAGCTCAGCACGCGCAGCACGCCGGAGCGCGTCACACCGGGCGCGTACAGCGCGAACGCGCCGGTGATCGTCAGGATCGCGCCCCCGACGAGGCCGACGGTCGGGGTCCACAGCGACAGCAGCGCGCACGCCAGCAGCAGCAGCGCGCCCAGCGTGACGAGCACGATCCCGAGGACGTCGACCGAGGCGACCCAGCCGGTCGCCTCGACGACGAGGATCCGGGAGATCCCGAGCACCGTGACCAGGGCCGCGACGACCGGAAGGACGATCCCGACGAGCACGCCGAGCACGTGCGTCCCGAGGGTGATGGTGCGCGGCGCGTTGGGGTCCGGGAAGAGGTCCGGCGCCTCGTCGGCCGCGTCGAGCGCCACCGAGGAGGCGGTCTGGCCGGGCGTGCCGGCGGCGCCCAGGGGCGTGCCGCCGGCGGCGATGCCTGCCGCGCCGCTGGTCGCCGCGCCGATGCCTGCCGCACCGGCGCGTGCTGCGCCGAGGGCCGCACCCGCACCGAGGGTCCCGGCAGCCGGGCCGGCACCGGGAACCGACGGGCCGGGACCCGTCGCGGTGCGCTCGGGCACCCCGGGGACCGGCCGGGCCGGCACGGGCACCGCCGGGTCGGGCGGGACCGGGGCCGGCCGCACGACCGCGTGCCGGGCGCTGGCGTCGAGGTCGGCCGGCGCCGGCGTGGAGACGGGTCGCATCGGCGCGGTCGGCATCCCGCCCGACGCGGGCTGCGGCGCTGTCGGCATCCCGCCCGACGCGGGCTGCGGCGCGGTGGGGGCGGCGGCGACGGACGCGGGCGCCGCTGGCACGGCAGGCGTGCCGGGTGGCGGCGTCGGGCGCGCTGCCGCGGCAGCGGGTGCCGGCGAGGGCTCGGGCCTCTCGTCGGCCGCCGGGACGCGTGGCGCCGGCTGCGCCGCCGGCGCGGCGTCGGTCACCGGCTGCTCGTCGTCGGCGCGCACCGCCCCGGTCTCGCCGGAGGGTGCGTCGGCAGGCGTCGGGGTGGGCTCGCCGCGGCCCGCCGGCTCGACGGTCTCGTCGGTCGTGGCCGGCTCGTCGGGGGCGTGCTGCTCGTCGGAGGTGCTCATCGCGGTCTCCTCGCCTCACGTCGCGCCTGGCAGGCGCGTCACGGGCCCCACGCTATTGGCTGAGCAGTCCCTGTGCCTCGTCCGCCACCCGTGTCGTCCCGGCGCCGGACGTGACGCGACCGCCGCGCTCGTCATCGCGGCCACGCGCGGGCGGCCGGTGGTCCGGGGCGGCCGAGCGGTACGCGTAGGGCGCCGCAACCAGCGCCGCACCGCCGACGAGGTTGCCGAGGCCGACGAAGAGCATGTTGCGTGCGAGCTCTGCCACGGTCGCGTGCGGCATCCCGGCGAGCAGGCCGACCGAGAAGGTCGTCATGTTGGCGACGACGTGCTCGAACCCGGACGTGATGAACACCATGACGCAGGCGAACACCACGGCGATGCGGGCGCCCTCGGACTCCAGCCGCCCGGCGGACCAGATGGCCAGGCACACGAGCAGGTTGCAGAGGATGCCGCGAACGAACAGCTGGGCGTCGGTCGAGGCTGCCTTGTGCTCGATCATCCCGGCGAGGGCGTCGCCGGCCGCCGTCCCGGGCGCCAGCACCCCGGAGGCGTGGACGAGCGCGGCGAAGGCCATCGAGCCGAGCAGGTTCCCGCCCAGCACCGCGAGCAGCACCACGAGCGCACGGCCGGGCGCCACGGTGCGACGCCACACGCCCTGCGTGAGGATCATCATCGCGGACGTCGCCAGCTCGGCACCGGCCACGACGACGATCGTCAGCGCGACGCCGAACACCAGGCCCTGCACGAGCGGCGCCCAGGGCGACCCGGCCTGCTTGAGCGGACCGCCGGCCGTCACCATGATGAGCACGCCGATGCCGATGTAGGCGCCGGCGAGCATGGTGCGCACGACGAAGAGCCCGGGGGTGCGCAGCAGGTCGGACTTGTGGCGGGCGGCGTCGGCCTGCAGGTCGACACCCTGCTCGATGCTCAGCACGCCGACCAGGGTGCGGGATCGTCCTACGAATTCGTAGGACGAATGACCCGGTCGGCCGCCCCGCCCGGGCCCGGCCTGCTGTCCCAGTGCGCCTGCCGCGCCGCGTTGGCCACCGCCGCCGCCACCACCGACGTCACGTCCGGGTGGAACACGCTGGGCACGATGTAGGCCGGGTTGAGCTCGTCGTCGCGCACCGTCGAGGCCAGCGCGTAGGCCGCCGCCAGGAGCATCTCGTCGTTCACCGTGCGGGACTGCGCGTCGAGCAGGCCGCGGAACACCCCGGGGAACGCCAGCACGTTGTTGATCTGGTTCGCCCAGTCGGAGCGGCCGGTGCCGACGACCGTGGCGTACCGCGCGGCGTCGTCGGGGTCGACCTCGGGGCGCGGGTTGGCCAGCGCGAAGACGATGGCGTCGGGCGCCATCGTGGCGACGTCCGCACCCGTGATGACGTCGGGCGCCGAGACGCCGATGAACACGTCGGCGCCCGCGAGCGCGGCACCGACCGGCCCGGACAGGCCCCGGGCGTCGGTGTGCTCGGCGGTCCAGCGCAGCGACTCGGGCAGACCCGGCCGGTCGGGCCGGATGATCCCGTCGACGTCGGC
The DNA here is from genome assembly GCA_021793675.1 of Actinomycetes bacterium. Lineage (GTDB taxonomy): Bacteria > Actinomycetota > Actinomycetes > Actinomycetales > Cellulomonadaceae > Cellulomonas. The sequence goes on from JAJYSG010000027.1 coordinate 15,222, forward strand.
CGCCACCACGTCCCGAGCGCCGGCGGCGAGCAGCAGCCGCAGCACGGCGGTGCCGGCCGCGCCCGCGCCGGACAGCACGATGCGCACCGTGCCGATGTCCTTGCCGACCACCTTGAGCGCGTTGGTCAGCGCGGCGACGACGACGATCGCGGTGCCATGCTGGTCGTCGTGGAACACGGGGATGTCCAGGCGGCTGCGCAGCCGGCGCTCCACCTCGAAGCAGCGCGGTGCGGAGATGTCCTCCAGGTTGATGCCCGCGAACACCGGGGCGATCGCGCACACCGTCTCGACGATGGCGTCGACGTCCGTGGTGTCGAGCGCGATGGGGAACGCGTCGATGTCCGCGAACCGCTTGAACAGCACCGCCTTGCCCTCCATGACGGGCAGCGCGGCCAGCGGTCCGATGTTGCCGAGACCCAGCACGGCCGTGCCGTCCGTGACGACCGCGATGGTGTTGCGCTTGATCGTCAGCCGCCGGGCGTCCTCAGGCCGCGCCGCGATCGCCTCGCAGATCCGGGCCACGCCGGGCGTGTAGACCATCGACAGGTCGTCGCGGTTGCGCAGCGGCACCTTGGCCTCGATGGACAGCTTGCCGCCGAGGTGGGCGAGGAACGTCCGGTCCGAGACGCGGTCGACGACGATGCCCGGCAGCTGCTCCATCGCGGCCACGATGGCCGCGGCGTGCGCCTCGCCACGGGTGTCGCACGTGACGTCGACCGTCATCTGCTCGCGGCCGGACGACTGCACGTCGAGCGCCGTGACGATGCCGCCGGCCACCTCGATGGCGGTCGTCAGCTCGCTGACGGCGGTCGGTCGGGCGCGCACCCGCAGGCGTGCGGTGATGGACGACGAGACGCTCGGCGCCGAGACCATGGCGCCATTGTGTGCACGCGAGCGCCGCGGGCGACGTCGCCCGGGCCGTGGCGCCGGACTTTCCTGGCACGCTGCCCGCCGGTGGCGCGACGCACGACCTGGCTGCTCGCCGCGGGAGCCGGACGCCAACGACGGCGACCCCGTGCGGGGACGCCGTCGTCGCCCTGCGGTCCGAGGGGGATCAATGCGTGCACTGTCTGCGTCGCAACGGGTCCAGCCCGGTCGACCTGCCCCTAGGGGGGCCATCCTGCGCGTGGGTTCCCTCGGCCCTTCAGTTGTGCTTCCAGTGATAACGCTTCGGGGCCCGGTTGCCCACCCCTGGCGGCATCGCGGCACGTGGTGTGGTGGCCCGGGCCGGATGGTGGGACGCATGGTCGCCATGTGGACGCGGATGTGATCGCACGTCGTCGTTCGTCGTCGCACGTCGCACGTCGCACGTCGCACGTCGTCCGTCAGTCGGCCAGACGTCCCCCGGCCGCGCGCCGCCCCCGGGCGCGGCCCAGCAGCCAGCCCAGCAGACCGGCCAGCACCACGAGCCCGACGACTCCCGTCGCCGCGACCCGGGAACGGCGTGTCGCGAACGGTCGCAGGCTCACGGGTCGCTCGAACCGCAGCACGCCCCAGCCGCGCTCGTCGGCCAGCCGGCGCAGCACGCCGTTGGGGTTGACGACGAACCCGTGGCCGACGACCTCGAGCATCGGCGTGTCCGTGATCGAGTCGGAGTAGGCGTAGCAGGCGGCGAGGTCGTATCCCCGCGCCGCCGCCATCTCGGCGATCGCGTCGGCCTTCTCCTGGCCGTAGACGTAGCGGTCGATGCGACCGGTGTAGCGGCCGTCGGCGACCTGCATCCGGGACGCGATGACGTCGTCGGCGCCCACGAGCTCGGCGATCGGCCGGACGAGCTCGGCACCCGACGCCGACACGACGACGACGTCGCGCCCGGCCGCGTGGTGCTGGCCGATGAGCGTCACGGCCTCGGCGTAGACCGTCGGGTCGATGGACTCGTGGAGGGTCTGGCGGATGATCGCCTCCACCTGGGCGGTGTCCCACCCGGTGACCATGTGGGACAGCTGCGCGCGCAGCCGCTCGGTCTGCGCCTCGTCCGCCCCTCCCATGACGAAGAGGAGCTGCGCGTACGCCGCACGCAGGATGGCACGCCGGGTGAGCAGTCCCTCGGCGAGGAACGGCCGGCTGAACGCGGTGGCCGACGACGTCGCGATGATCGTCTTGTCCAGGTCGAAGAACGCCGCCGCGCGCGGACTGTCGTCCATCCGCCCTCCCAGGGGCCCTGCCGAGCTCGGTGGAGACGTGCTGTCGCGCCGAGAGTAGCCGGGGGACCGCCGCCGAGGGCGGTCCACCGCTGCGCCCGCCCGTCCGGCGCAGTAGCGTCGCGACCCGTGGGGCGCCCTGCCCCGGGCGGGACGGGGTCGCATGGTCACGACGAGCCGGCACGTGCGGCGCAGCGACGACGAGCGGCAGGCGGTCGAGCTCAACCCCGTCTTCCTGCGTCCGGGCGAGGCGACGTCGCTGCCGAAGCATCGGATGCCGCGGGGCGAGAGCCTGCCGGAGACCGCGTACCAGATCGTCCACGACGAGGCGATGCTCGACGGCAACGCACGGCTGAACCTCGCCACCTTCGTCGGCACCTGGATGGACGACCAGGCCGGCCGGCTGTACCTCGAGGCCGCCGACAAGAACATCGTCGACAAGGACGAGTACCCGCAGACGGCGGCCATCGAGACGCGCTGCTGGACGATGCTCGCCGACCTGTGGCACGCCCCGGAGCCGGACCGCACGATCGGCACGTCGACGGTCGGCTCGTCGGAGGCCGCGATGCTGGCCGGCCTGGCCCTCAAGCGTCGCTGGCAGCACGCGCGCCGGGCGGCGGGCCGCAGCGCCGACCGGCCGAACCTCGTGATGTCCAGCGCCGTGCAGGTGTGCTGGGAGAAGTTCTGCAACTACTGGGACGTCGAGCCGCGGTACGTGCCGATCAGTGCGGAGCACCCGGTGCTCGACGGCTCCGACCTCGCGGCTTACGTCGACGAGAACACCATCGGCGTGGTCGCGATCATGGGCGTCACCTACACCGGCAGGTACGAGCCGGTCGAGGCGATCGCCGCGGCGCTGGACCGCATCCAGGAGACGACCGGCCTGGACGTCCCCGTCCACGTCGACGGCGCGTCCGGCGCGATGGTGGCGCCGTTCCTGCAGCCCGAGCTGGCATGGGACTTCCGGGTGGCGCGCGTGGTGTCGATCAACACCTCGGGGCACAAGTACGGGCTGGTCTACCCCGGGGTGGGCTGGGTGGTGTGGCGCGACGCGGCGGCGCTGCCCGACGACCTGGTGTTCCACGTCAGCTACCTGGGTGGGGACATGCCGACGCTCGGGCTGAACTTCTCCCGGCCGGGGGCGCAGGTGCTGCTGCAGTACTACATGTTCCTGCGGCTCGGTTGGGAGGGGTTCCGGCGCGTGCAGGCGGCGGCGCGCGACGTGGCCACGTTCGTCTCCGGGCAGGTCGGCAGGATGCCGGCGTTCGAGCTGTGGAACGACGGCTCGGACATCCCGGTGTTCGCGTGGCGGCTGCGGGAGGGGCACACCGAGAACTGGACCCTGTACCACCTGTCCGACCGGCTGCGGATGCGCGGCTGGCTCGTGCCGGCGTACCCGATGCCGGCGGACCTGCAGGACGTCACGGTGCAGCGGGTCGTGGTGCGCAGCGGGTTCAGCCACGACCTGGCGGACGCGTTCCTCGCCGACCTGCGTGCCGAGGTGGCGTACCTCGACTCGCTCACCGGTCCGATGCCCCGGGACGAGGGCCGGCCCGCGTTCCACCACTGAACCGCCCACAGCCCTGGTCCGCGTTCCATCACTGAACCGCCCACAGCCCGGGCCAGCGGCTCGCGGCTCGCCAGGGCGAGGCGCTCCGTCGCGGTGCCGGCCTCGCGACCGGCACAGTCGTGGCTCGTCGGGTGTCGGCGTCCGACATCGGAGGTCGGCGTCACCACAAGGGAGTCGGCGTCGGCGGTCCGGCGGCCGGGTCGGGCGCCGGCATCGGGAGTCGCGATCGGGCGCCGGCAGTCCGGCATCGGGAGCGGCGCGCCGGCGGGCGGGAGGAGCGGTGACGGGCGGGGTGGTGATCGGCGTCGTCGGGGCGCGGGGCGGTGCGGGGGCCTCGACGCTGGCCGCGCTCGTGGCTGCGCGGGCGTCGCGGCGCACCGCGACCGTCCTGGTGGACCTGGACGCTCCGGGAGGTGGCATCGACGTGCTGGTCGGCCTCGAGCAGGACGCCGGCGCACGCTGGCCGGACCTCGCGCACGCGCGCGGCGACGTGGACGGCCGGGACGTCGTCGCGCTGCTCCCGCGGTGGGGGCGGGTGGCGGTGCTGTCGTGCGACAGGTCACGGCCCGGACCCGTGGACGCCGCGACGGCGGCGGACGTCGTCGGCGCGGTGGCGGCAGCGTCGGGGTGCGTCGTCGTCGACCTGGGCCGGGCCACGGTGCCGGCGGCGGGTCCCGTCCTCGGCCGGTGCGACCGGGTGGCGCTCGTCGCCGGGCGCGACCTGCGGTCCGTGGCGGGTGCGCTCGCGCTGCGTGGTGCGTTCGGTGACGTCGCGGTCGGGCTCGTCGTGCGCGGCCCGGCGCCCGGCGGGCTGGGGTGCGGGGAGCTGGCCGAGGCCGTGGGCGTGCCGTTGCTGTGGGCCGGCCGGGCCGATCGCGGGCTGCCGCGTGCCGCGGAGCAGGGGTTGGTGCCGTCACGAGGGCCGGCCGGGCGCGCGGCCACCGCTGTCCTGGCGGGGCTGGTGTGACCGGTGCGGCTGCGCGCCGTCCAGCGGCTCGCCCACCGGGACCCCTGCCGGTCGCTGCGCCGACGGCGGCGGCCACTCGGACCGGCTGCGTACCCCGTCCATGAGGAGGTCGAGGAGGCACGGCGTCTGCTCGCCGGTCGGTCCGGACACGGAGGAGATGCCCAGGATGCTCGTGGCGACGCCCTGCGCAGCGACGTCGCCGCGCAGGCCGCGCCCGACGCCGGCCCCGAGGATCTCGTCGATCGCGGCGACCAGCTCCTCGCGGGTGTCGGCGAGGGTGATGTCGCCGGCGTCGATCATGGCGCGCAGGGCGTCGATCATGCCGTGCTTGGTCGCGAGCCAGCCGCCGAACAGGTCCATCCAGCGCCGCAGTGCCTCGGCCGGCGGGACGTGGTCGAGCAGCTCGTGCGCACCCTGGGTGAGGCGCTGGACCCTGTCCCGGTAGACCGCCTCGACGAGTGACTCCCGGGTGGGGAAGTGGCGGTAGAGCGTCGCGATCCCGACGCCGGCCTCGCGCGCGATCGGCCAACGGGTCGCGGACGTCTTCGGGCAGGAGGTCGCCGAGCAGCCCGGCACCGGAGTCTCGCGCGACGCCGCGACCGGCGATGCCACGTCGGCCGCCGCGGTCAGCCGTCAGCTGCGCACCGGTCGCGCTCGGGCACCGCCGCCGTCCCGGAACGATGCACCGGTCGCGCTGGGGCACCGCCGCCGTCCCGGAAGGACGCACCGGTGGTGGCCGGGCGACCGGTGGTTCGCGAGCCGCCCACAGCCCGCGGCCGCGCCCTCCCTCACCACGGGATGTGCCTCGCGGCGGTCCCCCCTCACGACCGGGCGGCAGGCTCGGCGCGGGTCCGGTGGAGTGGAGGCAGGGGGTGGGCGTGGACGGCGTCGTCGGCGGGTCGGCATGACGACGTTGGCCACCCGCGGGCTCGTCGGGGCGGTGCGAGCCCGGCTCGGCGGTGAGACCGGGCACGACGAGGCGACGCTGCGGGAGGCCGTGGCGGCGGCGCTGCGCGCGGCGAACGTCGTCGTCGGCCCGGACGGGCTCGACCAGGCCGTGCGGGACGTGCGTGACGAGCTCTTCGGCGCCGGGCCCCTGCAGCGCTGGCTCGACGACCCGGAGGTGACGGACGTCCTCGTCAACACCCCCGGCGAGGTCTGGGTCGAGCGATCCGGCCGGCTGTCGCGGACGAGCACGCGATTCGACTCGGCGGCCGACGTCCGCACGCTCGCGGTCCGGCTCGCCGCAGCAGGGGGACAGCGCCTCGACGACGCGGCGCCGGCGGTCGACGCGCGCCTGCCCGATGGCACCCGGCTGCACGCCGTGCTCCCGCCGATCGGCGGTGCGTGCACGCTGCTGAGCCTCCGGGTGGTGCGGCCCCGGCCGTTCACGCTCGACGAGCTCATGGCGTCCGGCACGGTGGCGCCCGCGGCGGTGCCCGTGCTCCGGTCACTGGTCGCGGCGCGCGCGACGGTCCTCGTGTCGGGAGCGACCGGCAGCGGCAAGACGACGCTGCTCGCCACGTTGCTGTCGCTGGTGCCGGCCGACGAGCGGATCGTCGTCATCGAGGAGAGCGGCGAGCTGCAGCCGGCGCACCCGCACGTGGTGCGCCTGGTGACACGGCGGGCGAACGTCGACGGCGCCGGCCGGGTGGGCCTGCCGGAGCTGGTGCGCCAAGCGCTGCGGATGCGGCCGGACCGCATCGTGCTCGGTGAGTGCCGCGGTGCGGAGGTGCGCGACGTGCTGGCTGCGCTCAACACCGGCCACGAAGGCGGGTTCGCGACGGTGCACGCCAACGCCGCGGCCGACGTCCCGGCGCGGCTCGAGGCGCTCGGGTCGTTGGCCGGCCTCACCCGGGACGCGCTCGCGGCGCAGGCGGCGTCCGCCGTCGACGCCGTGCTGCACCTGCGCCGTGCCGGTCCCGGGCGGCGGGTCCGGCGGCTCGAGGAGGTCGGGATCGTGCGGCGGGCGCTCGACGGCGCGCTCGAGGTCGTGACGGCCGTGCGCTGGACGGCCGGCGGCGATCCCGAGCACGGCCCCGGATGGCCCGCGCTGGCGCGTCGCCTCGGCGCGGACCCGGACGGCGCGGGAGGCCCCGCGCTGGCGCGTCGTCTCGGCGCGGACCCGGACGGCGCGGGAGGGCCCGCGGTGGCGTCCCGCCTCGGCGCGGACCCGGACGGCGCTGGCACGGGTTCGTGCTGCGGGGGGACGCCGTGACGGGGGCGGCCGGTGTCGTCGTCGGGCTGCTCGCCGGGGTGTCCCTGGCCGTGACAGCGTCACCGCATCGCGGCCCCGCCCTGGTCAGGGCGCGGCGGCAGGCATCGGGGACGGCGGGTGGCGCGGTCGCGGCCGGCTGGGGCCGTCGGCGTCGCGCCTGCTCGGAGGGCGGCGACGGCCGGCTTGCGGCGGCTCTCGTCGAAGCGGCCGCCCTGCTGCGGGCGGGCACGGCACCGTCCGATGCCTGGAGCCGCGTCCTCGGTGTGCCGGTCGCCGACCGGGTGCCGACGGTCGCTGAGCTGGCGGCGGTCGCGGGGACCGGTCGCCGCCCGCGGGGGTCTCCCGGGCCGCCGCTGGGTGCCGTCGTCGCGGCGGCGCGGGTGGCCGACGAGCTCGGCGCGCCGCTCGCCACGGTGCTGGACCAGGTGGCTGCCGCGATCGCCGCCCAGGCGGAGGCTGCCGCAGACGTCGACGCCGCGCTCGCGGGTCCGCGTGCGTCGGCACGGGTGCTCGCGTGGTTGCCGGTGCTCGGCGTGGTGCTCGGGACGGCGCTGGGTGCCGACCCGGTCGGCGTCCTCCTGGGTGGCGGGGCGGGCACGGTCGCGGGTGTCGGTGGCCTGCTGCTCACGGCTGCCGGGCGGTGGTGGAGCACCTCGCTGCTGCGGCGCGTCGGGCGCGCCGTCGGGCCGTGAGCGTGCTGCTGGTCGTCGCGGTGGTCGCGGCGACCTTGCCGTGGACCGCGATCCGGCGGCCCGGCGGCGTCGACCCCGCGGACGACCGATCGGGAGCGTCGACGGGTCGATGGCGGCTCGGCACCGGACGGGTCGCTGCCGCGGGCTCGCGCGGGCGCGCGGACGACGGCCCGGCCCGGCGGACGGCGTGGCGCCGCCGCGCGGCGTCGTCCGCGGATGCCGACCCGGCTCTTCTGCTCGACCTGGTCGCGGTGGCCCTCGCGGCGGGCGCCGCGGTGCCGGCGGCCCTGGCCACCGTCGGCGCCGCCTGGCCCGGACCCGATGGTCAGGCCTTGGTGCGCGCGGCGCGGGCGCTCGAGCTCGGCGCCCCGTGGGACGTCGCGTGGCCGCAGGTGGGCACCGCGGTGCGCGAGACCGCCAGGGCGCTCGAGCCGGCATGGACGGCGGGAGCCTCCCCGGTGCCGCTGCTCCGCGCGGCCGCGGACCGCCAGAGGTCTCGGCGGCGGGCCGCGGTGAGGGCGGCCGCGGGGAGGCTCGGCGTGCAGCTCGTGGTGCCCCTGGGCGTGTGCTACCTGCCCGCGTTCGTGCTGGTAGGGCTCGTGCCGGTGGTGGTGTCGCTGGCCTCCGGGCTGCTGCGGTGAGGCGCCCACAGCCCGCCCTCGTCGGGCGGAGGCCCAGGGTGTCGGCGACATCCCGAGTCCGCGATGGCCCGGGCCGCGAGTCTCGTCCTGCCGGCCGGGCGGCCGGTTCACGGCGAGGACAGGAGGAACCATGCAGGCAGCGATGACGACGGTGAGGGCGTCGTGGCGCAGGGCGGTGGGACGGCTGCGCGGGCGCGGCGACCGTGGCACGACGACGGCCGAGTACGCCATGGTGACGTTGGCGGCAGTGGCCTTCGCCGGCCTGCTGGCGATCGTGCTCCGCAGCGACGAGGTGCGCGGCATGCTGACGGAGCTGGTCCACCGCGCGCTGAGCCAGTGAGTCGGCCGCGCGACGGCGGCGCCGTCACGGTCGAGCTGGCGATCGGGATGGTGAGCGTGGTCGTGCTGCTCGGGCTCGTGCTGGCGCTCGTCGCCGCGGGCGTGACGCAGGTCCGGTGCACGGATGCCGCGCGGGCGGGTGCGCGCGCGGCATCCCTCGGCGGCGACGACGCCGAGGTGGCCCGCGTCGTGCGTCGTGCGGCCGGGGACGCGGCCACGGCGACCGTGGCACGCGACGGCGGGTGGGTCGACGTGTCCGTGACGGTGCCGGTGCTCGGCCACGGGGTTCTCGACGGGTTGACGGCACGGGCGACCGCGGGCCTGCCGGCCGAGCCATGATCCGGGTCGACCTGCGATCGGACCGCGGTTCGGGCACGGTGCTCACGCTCGCTGTCGCGGGCGCGGTCCTGGTCCTCGCCGTGGGACTGGCGCTTCTCGTCCAGGCCGTGGCGGCGCATGCCCGGGCGCAGTCGGTCGCCGACCTGTCGGCGTTGGCGGCCGCCCGGCAGCTGCAACGGGCGACGTTCGGCGTGCCGGGATCCGTCGACGCCTGCACGCTCGCGGGCGAGGTGGCCGCGCACGACGGCGGCCGGCTCAGCGCGTGCCAGGAGCTGCCGCGTGGTCGCGTGCGCGTGGAGGCGCTGGTCCGCACGTCCGTGGGTGTGGCGCGGGCCACCGCGTTGGCCGGACCGTCCTCGTGACGCGGCGGGTGGGATGCGCGGCGGCGCGCGTGACGTGCTGAGGGGGCGTGCCCGGCCGGGCCGGGTCCTCGTCGCGCACCGGCGCGGGCGCGTCCCGGTCTCGTGGCGGGGCTGCGAGTCCGGCCGCCCTCGTCACGACGAGGGCGCGTGTGCCAGCACGGCGTCGAGCAACCGCACGGCGGTGTCCTTCTCGAGGGGCTCGTTGCCGTTGCCGCACTTCGGCGACTGCACGCAGCCCGGGCACCCTGAGGTGCAGCCGCACCCCGCGATGGCGTCGCGCGTGGCGCGCAGCCAGGCCGCTCCGAGGTGGAAGCCGCGCTCCGCGAAACCTGCGCCGCCGGGGTAGCCGTCGTGCACGAACACCGTCGCTGCGCCCGTGTCGGGGTGGAGCACCGTCGACAGGCCGCCGAGGTCCCACCGGTCGCACGTCGCCAGGAGCGGCAGCAGACCGATCGACGCGTGCTCGGCGGCGTGCAGCGCGCCCGGCGCCAGCTCGGCCGTGACGCCGGCCGCCGCCAGGACGGCCGCCGGCGCGGTCCACCACACCGCCGTGGTGGGCAGGGTCCGCGCCGGCAGGTCCAGCTCCTCGGCGCCCAGCACCTGGAGGTCCGGCAGCCGCTTGCGCTGGTACCCCAGCACCTGGCTGGTGACGTCCACGGCGCCGAACCCCCACGTCACCGGACCCCAGGGGATCTCGTGGTCCACCCGCCGGATCTCGGTCGACGTCACCCAGCGTGCCCACGTCCCGTAGTCGACCGACCGGGGCACCACCAGGGCGATGCCGTCGTCGAGCGAGAGGTCCTCGACCAGGTAGGTGATGCCCTGGTGGACGTACACCGCCCCCGGGTGCACCGTCGAGTCGGCCGCCGCCGCGTCGACGGTGCCGAGCAGGCGCCCGGTGGGGGACTCCACCACGCGGACCGGCGCACCCCCGGCGCCGCGCAGGTCCGTCAGCCGGCTCGCCGGCTCCCGGTGCGTCCAGTACCAGCCCGACGAGCGCCGCCGCAGCCAGCCGCGGTCGACGAGGTCGTCGAGCACTCCGGGCGCGGCGGGGCCGAACAGCGGGAGCTCGTCCGCCCGCAGGGGGCGCTCCGCCGCGGCCGCCGCCAGGTGCGGCGCCAGCACGTAGGGGTTGCCGGTGTCGAACACCGTGGCCTCGACCGGTGCGTCGAGCACCGCCGCGGGGTGCTGCACGAGGTAGGTGTCGAGCGGGTCCTCGCGTGCGACGAGGACCGCCAGCCCCTCGCTGCCGGCCCGGCCGGCGCGCCCCACCTGCTGCCAGAAGGACACCCGCGTCCCCGGCCAGCCGGCGACGAGCACCGCGTCCAGGCCCGTGATGTCCACGCCGAGCTCGAGCGCGTTGGTCGTCGCCAGAGCGCGCAGCTCGCCCGTGCGGATCGCCCGCTCCAGCTCGCGGCGCTCCTCCGGCAGGTAGCCGCCTCGGTACGCGGAGACCAGGTGCTCCAGACCGGGGCCGACCTCGGCGAGGTGCGCCCGGGTGGTGGTGGCCACCGACTCGGCCCCCCGCCGCGAGCGCGTGAACGCCAGCGTCCGGGCGCCGGCGACGACGAGGTCGGTCAGCAGGTCGGCGACCTCGGCCGTCGCCGTGCGGCGCGGCCGCTCGGCCGGTCCCCACGGGTCGTCGTCCGGCAGCAGCGCCGACCACGGCGCGTCACCGCCCGGCAGCTCCGGGGGTCGCCACAGCACCACCGTGCGCCGGCCGGCGGGCGACCCGTCGTCGGACACCGCGACGACCTCGTCGGGCTCGACGCCGATCAGCCGGGCCGCGCTGAGCTGCGGCTCCGCGGTGGTCGCCGAGGCCAGCACGAACGTGGGGTCGGCGCCGTAGGCCGCCGCCAGGCGGCGGAGCCGGCGCAGCACGAGCCCGACGTGCGCGCCGAACACGCCCCGGAAGGCGTGGCCCTCGTCGACCACCACGTAGGTGAGCGAGGACAGCAGCCGCGACCAGCGCTCGTGCTGCGGCAGGAGGGCGTAGTGCAGGAAGTCGGGGTTGGTGAGGACCACGTCGGCGTGCTCGCGGGCCCAGCGCCGTTCGTCGACCGGTGAGTCCCCGTCGCACGTGGTGACGCGCAGGTCCCTCACCGCGGACGCGGTGAGCAGCCGCTCGAGCGCGTGCAGCTGGTCGGCGGCCAGGGCCTTGGTCGGGCAGAGGTACAGCGTCGTGGCGCGCCGCGGGATCGGCCCGGCAGCCGGCCGCCGCACCGCGGACAACGCCGGCAGCCAGAACGCCAGCGACTTGCCGGAGCCGGTGGACGTGGCCACCACGGTGTGCCGCCCGTCCCACGCCGCCTGTGCCGCCTGTGCCTGGTGGCTCCACGGTCGCTCGACTCCGAGCGCGCGATAGCCGGCGACGAGGTCGGGGTCGGCCCACGCCGGCCAGTCGACCGGCCGGTCCGGGCGCGCCTCGAGGTGGCGCACGTGCATCACCCGGTCGGCGCGTCGACCGGCCGCGAGCAGCACGTCGAGGAGGTCGCCGGGCACGGCGTCATCCTCACACGCGCGCCGTGGGCGGCCGGCCGGCCGCGGCTCACACCGCGAACGTCGCGACCCGGCTCTCCAGACTGCTGGCCAGCTGCGCCAGGTCCTGCGTCGCCTTGTCGACGTGCTGCAGCGCCGCGCTCGTCGTGCGCGCCGCGACGGCGACCCCGGTGATGTTGCCGGCGATCTCCCCGACGCCCTGCGCGGCCTC
>JAJYSG010000060.1 GCA_021793675.1 Actinomycetes bacterium
TCTCGGCGCGGAACCGCCGCTCGAGGTCCGCGGGCTCATGTGGGCGTGGCCGGCGACGTCCTCGAGCGTCAACGTCGTGAAGGAGAACTTCACCGGAGCGTGGGACCTGTCCATCAAGCGGGTCGCCCCGCACTTCGGGTTCCAGTGGCGCGATGAGGACCCCGGCGGGCTGCAGTCCCAGGACTGGCTGCTGCTGGCGCGGGAGACCACCGACCCCGAGCAGCGGGCCGAGCTCACCCAGCGGATCTTGGCCTACAACGAGGACGACGTGCGCGCCCGGGCCGCCATCCGTGACGGCATGCGCGCCGCCCACGGTAAGGCAGCTTCCCGCCGGCCCTAGGAGTCCACCGAGCGGGCAACGGGCGCAGGCGTCACCAGGCGCCCCGCAGCCCCCAATCATCCGAAAGCAGCATGGTGGATCCGCGGCCGCGGCCGTTACCTTCTCGCTACGCACCCAGGTTCTACGGACAAGGTGGTCTGGCCTGGCTGCAGACGGCGGTTCTGCCATGAGTCCTCGTACATTCTCGGTCGCCTCCGCGACCGCCCTAGCGCTGGCGTCAGTCAGCATCGCTGCACCAAGCCACGCACTCGACGGAATCGAGCTGCCCATCGACACAGAGGTCACCTCACCCCTCGCAGGAGCGGTGACCATCGATGCCCGATCCGTTCTCGCTGCGGGACGCATCACCGACTCCAACGGGCTGCCCGCGCGCGGTGTCCCGGTCACCGCCTACGCCTACCCATCCAAGATCCCGGCCGAGGTCGGGTTCAAGTTCGAGCTCACGCCGGTCGGCACGACAGTCACCGACAGCTCTGGCAACTACCAGATCCGGACCGACACCGCTGCGCTGCGTCCCATGGCGGCCGAGGTCAGCGAAGCCCTCGACATCCAACAAAGGCCAGCACCGGTGAACGTCGACATCATCGCCGGCACCGGTAACGCAATGACGTCCTACGCCACCACCGTGTGGGCCACCCCAGATCTCCGCCAGGCACACGTGGCGGCCGTGGACCTGCCCGTGGCCACGGTGGGCATCGTCGACGAGACCCGTGCTGCGGCAGCGATGCACGACGCGGTGAGGACTCCGCAGTTGTCGGAGGGCCTCGGATCGACATGTCCCTCAACGCCGGCGCGCAGATGAAGGCGACCGCGGCCCCGGCCGCGTACGTACCGTCGAACTGCAATGTCCAGCACGTCTACGGCAAGCGCCCAGTCACAATCGCCCAGCTGTCCGCCACGGTCGCCACCGGTGGGTTCTCCCAGTGGTTCACGTACACGAGCGCGGTATCGTCGACCCTCGGCGTGGGGGTGCAGCTCGCCAGGATCAACCTCTCCGCAAGAACGGGCTACACGGCCTCCGCGATGATCACCATCAAGTTCACGAAGGACCGCGACGTGTGCGGGACGACCGGGTACCCCGCCAACACTCCTGGGAGGATCGTCGTCAGGCCCGTGGGGTCCTCATGACATACAGGCAGTCCGCCGCTGGCCTAGCGGTGGCCCTCATGGTCGCCGGCTGCGGCGCGGCAGGTATGTCCGCACGCCTGACCGCGTCGACCGAGGAAGCCGAGCTGTGTGTGCCCGCCCAGGTCGGTGACGGAGTGCTGATCGCGCACGACCCGCTCGAGAACGAAGGGAGTGGTGACGCGGTCCTGCGAGCGGTGCGGCTCGTCGACAGCACCAATCTGCAGGTGGAGTCCTTCGACGTCCTTCCGCACGGAGAGGATGGCTACCGTGGCCAGGGTCCACCGATGGACCTGTCCGACGACGTGACGATCGGCGTTGGAGAGAGCGCCATGGTTCGAGTCAACGTGATGCTCGTGGACCCAGATTCTGCGGGGGAGGCGGCTGCGTTCGACGTCGAGTACACCGACGAAGACGGCCGCGGCTCGGATGTCGTGCGGACATCGGTGACCATGCGGGTGCAGCCGCAGGGGGACTGGTGCGACTGAGCACCTGAGGGCCACCCCGCCTAGCCCTCCGGAGCAGGCGGGGTGGCCCTTCGGTCAGGCGGCGGTCAATGGCGCACGACCCCGAGGGTGTCGCTGCGGTTGCCGTCCCAGTCCCCGACCAGGATGACGTCGTTGGCGCGGCCGTAGTTCAGGACGATGTCCGCATTGCCCCCAGCCATGGTGTTCTTCACGTGGTAGGTGAAGCCGCGTCGCACCGCGAAGGTGTCCTTGCGGTCCCCGTTCCAGTCCCCGACGAGCACCTCATCTCCCTCGCGGCCGTCGTTGGCCAGCCACACCGGGGCACCGGTGGCGTTGGTGTTGCAGACGTAGAACTTGTTCCCGCGCCGCAGGGCCAGGAAGTCCCTGCTGTCCCCGTCCCAGTCGCCGACGAAGTAGTCCACTGTCGATGCGCAGACGCCGGTGCGCTCAGCGCGCCGCTGCCACCGGCGCGAGGTCGGCTCCGTGGGGCAGTGCCCGGCGATGGCACGGTCGCGCCCTTCGGAGCGCACGATCTGGAAGGCGCGCTACCGCCGGCGGTAACGTTGACGCACCACTACCGGCGGCGGGAGACTGAGCGACGACGGCGAGGCCGTCAGACCAGCGCGACAGGGAAGACGCCCATGTCAGCAGAGGGTTCCGAACCGCCGTCCGCCGCCGCGGATCCGGAGCCTGCGGCCGTGCGCCCCGCGGCCGGTGAAGCACGCGACGCACAGGCGGCCCAGCTGCTGCTACGGCAGCGCAAGGTCCGGGCGCAGCTGCGCGAGCTGGAGCAGCAGGCGGCCGACTCGGTGGACCTCAAGGCGGTCGTGCTGCCCGCCGCCGCCAACCTCAGCGCGGTGATCCACGAGCTCATCGCGGCAGAGCTCGGTCGCACGGCCGACGCGGTACGCATCGAGGAGTCCCTCGCGGACCGGGTGCGGGCGATGCGCCTGCGTGAGCTCCTGGACCAGGACCTCACGACGATCCTCGACCTCCTCGACCACACGCCGCCACCGGAGTCCGTCGTGCTGGCCCTCATGGTGCAGGAGGCCGTGGGCGAGGTCCTGGCCTCCCGTGCCTCCGGCGCCCTCCCGATGGTGCACAAGCGGGCCGTCGAGGGGCTGTACTACTACGCCTACCACCTGGACCGGCTCATCGCGGCGGCGCACACTGCGGCTCCCGGCGGCGAGGACGGCGGCCGCGGCGATGCCCTCCTCGACCTGGTGAAGCGGGGCGCTCCCGTCCTCGCGGCGTCCGGCCTGGGAGCGGCCGTCGACACGCTCATCGCCCCCGGCGCAGGGTCCCTCGCGATGGTCGCACTGCTGCCCAAGGTGGGCGGGGAGGCCGGCAGGAGCACGCTGGTCTCCGGCGTCGAGCTCGGCGCGAACGCGGTGGTCGGCAAGCTCCTCGCCGCGGAGAAGGCGCAGGCCACACCGTACGAACAGCTCAAGGTGCTCTTCGAGCTGGTGTGGCGCTACGGGGCCGTCTTCGTCGGCTCGGCCTCGCCACCCGGCGAACCGCCCACCGCGGCCCTCCAGAGTGCGAGCACCCCGGATGTGGCGGCGGGCGTCGCCGACGCCGCCGGCATCGCCCTCCTCAGCGGCCTCTACGAGTCGCGGCGCTCGCGCTCGGCAACGCCGAGCTGGCGGGATGGGAGTGGGTCGCCCAGCAGGCCATCGCGGAGGTGAACCGGTGCCGGTCGGAGGGCGGGCGCTTCGACACCGGGCTCGTCGCCGACTACGGAAGTCTCGTCACGCAGCGCCTCAGCCGGCTCCGCTGACGACGCCTCGGTGCCGCGGACCTCCCGCGCGTGCTCAGGTCGCCGAACCTCCGCCGGGCCGCACGCGCAGGACGACCTGCGCGATCGTCCGGACCGCCGCGATGAGCTGGTCGAAGGACTCCTGGTACACCGCCTCTGACCGGCGGTAGGGGTCGACGATGTCGTCCAGCTCGGCCGGCACATGGACGCGCTTCCGGGAGGCCAGCGGGACGAGCGCGGCGAGCCGCTCGGCAGGCCGCGCCTCCGGCCCGGCGGCGGCGTCGAGGTCGGCCGGGTCGACCGCTGCGGCGAGCCGCGCGAGCTCCCGCACGGTGAAGGTGCGCCGCACCGCCGACGGCACGTGCTCGACGACGTCCGCCCGGTGCCGCCTCGTCGCCGTGAGCACGAGGTCGGCGCCGGCGACCATGGGTTCGGTGACCGCCCGTGCGGAGAAGCCGTCGGCGGCCACGCCGACCTCCTCGAGCAGCTGCACCATCGGCCCCTGGATCGGCTCGCCGACGAGCGCGCCGGTGCCGGCGCTGTGCACGGCGATCCCGGCGCCGTCGGTGAAGGCGGACCGGAAGAGCCGCTCGACCGCGGGGGAGCGGCAGACGTTGCCGGTGCACACGATGAGCAGGGTGAGGTCGTCGCCCGAGCGGTAGGACATCCCGCCGTTCTACCACCCGGCAGATGTGAGGTGCGCCGCAGTCCTTCCGGCGACACGTGGTGAAATGGCACCGTGACGGACACCTTCCCCAGCTGGCTCGAGGGGGACGACGAGCCCGCGACCCGCCACCGCGAGACGGGCGGACGCCGCCGGCGCAGGCCGCGCCGCGGCCGCACGCTGCTGGCCCTGGTCATCACGGCCGTGCTGCTCGGCCTGCTCGGCCTCGTGGCCGTGTTCGCGCTGCAGGCCATGGCCGCCCAGCGTGAGCTGCGGGCCGCCATGCCCCTGGTCCGGGAGCTGCGCGACGCCGCGCTCACCGGGCAGAGCGGCACCGCCGCGACCTTGGCGGCCGAGCTCTCGGAGCACACCGGCAACGCGCGTGAGGCCCTCTCGGGCCCGCACTGGTCGCTCGCCGCCGCCCTGCCGTGGGTCGGTCCGAACGTCGAGGCGGCGCGCACCGCGACGGAGGTCGTCGACGACCTCTCGACAGACGTCCTGCCCGACCTCGTCGCCGCGACGGACGTCATCTCCCCGGAGCGGCTCGCGCCCCGGGACGGCCGCATCGACCTCGCGCCGTTCACCGAGGTCGCACCGCAGGTGACCGCTGCGGCGGCCGCCGTCACGGACGCGCAGGAGCGGCTGGCGCCAGC
>JAJYSG010000028.1 GCA_021793675.1 Actinomycetes bacterium
TTCCGATCTGGCTGTACTTCAAGTCCGACGACCTGCTGGTCCCCGCCGAGCTGCGGGGCATCGGCGTGCGCATCGAGGACGACGTCGTGGTCACCGCGGACGGCTGCCGCCTGCTGACCGGTGCGCTGCCGCGCACGCCGGACGACGTCGAGGCCTGGATGGCCGCCCTGCGGCAGGCCTGAGGCGGGTAGCCTTGGCGGGCGGCGGGTGCCCGCCCGCACCGACGTCGGGGAGGTGAGCCGCCGTGGACCCCGGCAGTACACGAAGGGCTCGCCTCGTGCCGGCCGCCGCGCACCGTCGCTGACCGGCGGCCCGCCCGGCTGCCAGCGGGAGCGGCCCTTCCCGCCACGAGCCCGCTCGACGTCGCCCTCGGCGGCCCGGTGGGTCGTGCCGTCCCCCGTCCCAGCGCGACCCCGGCGCCCGGTCCCCCGGACCTCGCGCCTGCGTCGACGCGCTCTGCGTTCGTCGGGAGATCCCCATGGCGGGTTCCTCGCTCCGTCCCGCTCCACCCGGTCGCGCCGGTCTGCTGTCGCGCGCCGAGCGGGGCTCGCAGTACCTCGCCCTGCGCCGTGAGGTCGCGGGTGCCCTCATCTCCGTCGCCGGCCTCGCAGGCCGCCCGGTGCGCGACGGCGACCGCAACGTCATCGGCACGGTCGAGGACGTCGTGGTCCACTGGGACGCCGGCCACTCGCCGGTCACCGGGCTCATCGTGCGCGTCGGCCCGCGCCGCGCGTGGCTGCGCGCGGCCGACGTCGTCGCGATCGAGCAGTCCACGGTCCGGCTCCGCTCGACCCGCTTCGACCTGCGCGACGTGGTGCGCCGCGCCGGCGAGCTGCAGCTGCTCGCCGACGTCATCGACCACCAGCTGGTCGACGTCCAGGGCATCCAGGTGGTGCGCGCCTCCGACCTCTACCTCACCCAGGTGCAGTCGATGTGGCGGCTCGTCGGGGTGGACGTCTCGCTGACCTCGCTGCTGCGCCGCGCGCTGCCGGGCCGCTTCGGCCGCCGGCCCAGCCCGGGGGTGGTCCTCGACTGGTCCAGCGTGCAGCCGTTCGGCGTCCCGGGTGGCTCGGTGCGGCTCGCCCGCGCGCACTCGGAGCTGCGCCGGATGCGGTCCGCGGACCTCGCCGACCTGCTCGCCACGCTGGGGCGTGCCGAGCGGCGCGAGCTGCTGGGCGGCCTGGAGCCGAGCACCGCCGCCGACGCGCTCGAGGAGATGAACGCCCGCGACCTCAACGACCTGCTGCGCGACGCGCCGGTCGAGCAGGCCGCCGAGCTGGTCGCGGCGATGGAGGCCGACGAGGCCGTCGAGGCGCTGCGCGAGATGCCGCCCGAGGAGCGCGACGAGCTGCTCGACGCCATGGCGGCCGAGCGGGGCGCCGAGCTGGGCGCCCTGCTGAAGTTCGACGAGGAGTCCGCCGGTGGCGTCATGACGTCGCGGCTGGTGCGGCTACCCGCCGACGACACCGTGCGCGACGCGGTGGCCGCCGTGCGCCGGCAGGTGCAGGAGGGCGAGACGCCCGCAGGCGTCGTCGTCGTCGACGAGGCCGGTGCCCTGCTGGACGACGTGTCCTTCGTCGAGCTGCTGGGCGCCGAGCCGGACACCCCCCTGCGCTCGCTCGTCGGACCGCCCTGGCCGGTGACGGTCGGCCCGGACGCCGGGCTGGACGACATCGTCGAGCGGATGACCGACAACCGCGGCTCGTCGCTGCTCGTCGTCGACGAGGCGAACCGGCCGATCGGGCGGATCCTCGCCGACGACGTCGTCGACCTGCTCGCCCACCCGGACGAACGCCGCTGGCCGTGGCAGCGGTCGTCGGGGGGTGCCCAGTGAGCGCGACGACCACGACGCCTCCGACCAGGCGCCGCACCCGCGCCCGGATCACCCTGGCGGCGCTGGCCGCCGTCGTCGGGCCCGGCCTCATCGCCGGGCTCTCCGACGACGACCCCGCGGGCATCACCACGTACTCGGTGCTCGGCAGCAGCTACGGCTACCGGCTGCTCTGGGTCCTCACCGTCTCGACGGTGGCCCTCATCCTGTTCCAGGACCTCGGCGCGCGGATCGGCGTCGTCACGGGCCAGGGGCTGGCCGGGCTCATCCGGCAGCGCTACGGCGCCCGCGCCGGCGTGCTGTCGATCGCCGCGCTCGGCCTGGCCAACGTCGGCACCACGACTGCGGAGTTCGCCGGCATCGCCGCGGGCTTCCAGATCTTCCACGTCTCGCGCTACGTCTCGGTGCCCATCGCCGCGGTGCTCGTCTCGGTGCTGGTGCTGCGCGGCGGCTTCCGCGGCGTCGAGCGCGTGCTGCTGGTGCTGTCGGCGGTGTTCATCGCCTACATCGCGGCGGGCATCCTCGCCAAGCCGGACTGGGGCGCGGCGCTGGCGGGCACCGTGACGCCGAGCCTGCCGACCAGCCGCGACGCGGTGCTCATCGCCACCGCGACGCTCGGCACCACGCTCGCGCCCTGGGGGCTGGCGTTCATCCAGTCGTACGCGGTGGACAAGCGCCTGACGCCGCGCGAGCTCGGCCTGCTGCGCTGGGACGTCATCACGGGCGCGGTGCTCACGGGCGTGATCGGCTTCTTCGTCGTCATCGCGTGCGCCGCGACGCTGCACGTGCACGGCCTGAGCATCACCAACGCGTCGGACGCGGCCGCGGCGCTGGAACCGCTCGCCGGGCGGCTGGCGTCCCAGCTGTTCGCCGGCGGGTTGATCGGCGCCGCGCTGCTGGCCGCGTCGATCCTGCCGCTGTCGACGGCGTACTCGGTGTGCGACTTCGCCGGCCGGCCGGCCGCACTCGACGACTCGTTCACCGAGGCCCCCCTCTTCTACGGGACGTTCGCGCTGGTCACCCTCACCGGACTGGTGCTCGTGCTGCTGCCGGGGGTGTCCCTGGTGCCGGTGCTCGTGGGCTCGCAGGTGCTCAACGCGGTGCTGCTGCTGCCGCTGCTCGGCTACATGTCCGGGATCGCGCGTGACCGTCGGCTGATGGCGGAGTTCACCGCACCGCGAGCGGTGGCTGCCGTCTACTGGGTGACGGTGGCCCTCATCACGGTCTGCATCCTGGCGCTCGGCTACTTCACGATCCGCCACTGACCGCGCTCAGGAGACCGGCGGGTGCGGACGGTCCGGGGGTGTGGGCGGGTAGGTCGGGGTCGACGGCGGTGCGCCGAGCGGCGGGGCGGGCGCGACGACCGGCGGCGGGGTCGGCACCGAGCCCGGCCAGCCGGACACCACGCCACCCACGGTCGCGAGCAGCTGGCGCGCCTGGCCGGCGTGCTCCGAGGCGCACAGCACCGCGTAGCTGGTCGCCACGATCTGGCTCGACGAGGTGAAGTCCCGCCGCCCGCGTGTCAGCGAGTAGGTGATGATCGAGAACAGCAGGCCGAACGCGCCACCGAACAGCACCGCCGGGATCATCAGGCCCGCGGCGGACGACGAGAACAGCGTGAGGATCAGCCCGACGAACAGGCCGAACCAGGCACCCGAGGCGAACCCTCCGATGGCCGCCGACGGGTAGGACAGCCGCCGCAGCACGCGCTCGACCATCTTGAGGTCGCTGCCGACGATGGTGACCTGCTGCACCGGGAACTGGTGGTCGGCCAGATAGTCCACGGCCTTCTGCGCCTCGAGGTACGTGCTGTAGGAGGCGACCGTCTCACCCTGCGGGAGGGTCGGCACCTTCGGCACACGGTTCGCGCTGCTCATGCTCATGAGGCGATCCTCCACCACGGCGCGGGGCGGTGCCACGCACCTGCCCGCAGATACGCTGTCGCGGTGAGCTCGGTCGGGGCCAGGGTCTTCGTTGCGCGCCTGGCCGGCACCGCCGTCTTCGACCCCCTCGGCGACCAGGTCGGCCGGGTGCGCGACGTCGTGCTGCTCGAGCGTCCCTCGGCCCCGCCGCACGCCGTCGGTCTCGTGGTCGAGGTGCCGGGCAAGCGCCGCATCTTCCTGCCCCTCACCCGGGTCACGAGCATCGACACGGGCCAGGTCATCAGCACCGGCCTGCTCAACGTGCGCCGGTTCGAGCAGCGCGCCACCGAGACGCTCGTCGTGGGCCAGCTGCTGGAGCGCTCGGTCTCGCTCATCGACGGCTCCGGCGAGGCGACGGTCGAGGACGTGGCGATCGAGTACCAGCGCGGCAAGGACTGGGTGGCGACCAAGCTGTCCGTCCGGTACCGGGGCAGCGGCCTGCTGCGGCGTCGCGGCACCACCCGAACCGTGGGGCTCGACGACGTCACCGGCCTCTTTCAGGCCACCCCCGAGCAGGGCGCCGAGCTGCTCGCCGAACGGTACGAGGAGATGAAACCGGCCGACGCCGCCAACGAGCTGCACGAGATGGAGAGCCGACGCCGGCTGCAGGTCGCCGCTGCACTGTCGGACGAGCAGCTGGCCGACATCCTCGAGGAGCTGCCGGAGGACGACCAGGTGGAGATCCTCGCCGGCCTGGCGATCAGCCGCGCGGCCGACGTCCTGGAGGAGATGCAGCCCGACGACGCCACCGACCTGCTGCGCGAGCTGCCCGACGAGCGCAAGGACCAGCTGCTCGCCGCGATGGCGCCCGGCGAGGCCGCCGACGTGCGCCGCCTGCTGGCCTACGAGGACCGCTCCGCCGGCGGCCTGATGACGACGGAGCCGGTGGTCCTCGGTCCCGAGACGTCGATCGCCGCGGCCCTCGCGCACGTGCGTCGGCGGGACCTCAACCCGGCCCTGGCCTCGACCGTCTTCGTCGTGCGACCACCGCTGGAGACGCCCACCGGGCGGTTCATCGGCGTGGTGCACCTGCAGCGGATGCTGCGGCACCCGCCGCACGAGTCGATCGGGCAGATCGTCGACACCGACGTCGTCGGGGTGCGGCCGGACACCCCGCTGTCGACGGTCGCGCGCGAGCTGGCGACCTACAACCTGCTGGTGCTGCCGGTGCTCGACGAGGGGCGCCGCCTGCTGGGCGCCGTCTCGGTCGACGACGTCCTCGACCACCTGCTGCCGGACGACTGGCGCGAGGTCGACGACGAGCCCGCGGACGGAGCCGGCCGTGGCTGACCGCCTGGACCAGCCGGCCGGCTACCGGCGGGCGTGGCGGCCACGCATGGACCCGGACGGCGTCGGCCGCGGCGCCGAGGCCTTCGCCCGGTTCATGGGCACCGGGCGGTTCCTGCTGTACATGACGGCGTTCATCATCGTCTGGATCATCCTCAACGTCGTCGGCCTGCTGGGACGCTGGGACCCCTACCCCTTCATCCTGCTCAACCTGTGCTTCTCGGTGCAGGCGTCGTACGCGGCACCGCTCATCCTGCTGGCGCAGAACCGGCAGGACGACCGCGACCGCGTCGGCCTCGAGCAGGACCGCCAGCAGGCGGAGCGGAACCTCGCCGACACCGAGTTCCTCGCCCGCGAGATCGCCGCGCTGCGCATCGCGCTGTCCGAGGTGGCCACCCGCGACTTCGTCCGCTCCGAGCTGCGCGAGCTGCTGGAGGATCTCCGGCAGGAGGAGCAGGCGGCCGAGCCGGGCACGGAGCTCGAGGTGTCCGACTGAACACCTCCCGGGCGGTCGACGACGTGATCGGCGGAGCGGCGGAGCCCGTCGCCGACGGCGTGGTGCCGACGCCCGGCCAGGACGAGCCGGCCACCGCCGGCGTGGCGACACCGGTCGACGAGGCGGCGGCGGCCGCCGCGCGGCGAGGCCTTGTCGTGGGTCCCGTGGCGCTGGCCGTCCTCGCGCTGGCCGGCTACGTGACGTTCTCGTGGTCACAGTGGCGCCGGCTCGAGACCCCCTCGTGGGACCTGGGCATCTTCACGCAGCTGGCGCAGCGGTACGCCCACCTGCAGGAGCCGGTCGTCGACATCAAGGGAGCGGGCTTCGACCTGCTCGGGGACCACTTCCACCCGCTGCTCGTGCTGCTCGGGCTGCCGTACCGGATCGCGCCGAGCGCGTTCACGGTGATGACGGTGCAGTCCCTGCTGCTCGCGTGGTCGGTGTGGATCGTCGCGCGGGAGGCGGCACGCCGGCGCGGGCCGCTCGTCGGCTCGCTCGTCGGCGCCGCGTACGCGGTCAGCTTCGGCCTCGCGGGCGCGGTCGAGGTGCAGTTCCACGAGGTCGCGTTCGCCGTGCCGCTGCTGGCGGCCTCCCTCGTCGCGCTGCTGCGCCGACGCTGGTGGGTCGCGGCGCTGTGGGCCGCGCCCCTCGTCTTCGTCAAGGAGGACCTGGGCGCCACCGTGCTGGTCGTCGGCCTGCTGGTGGCGTGGCGCGCGCGCGACGACCCCCGGGCGCGGTGGATCGGCCGCGGCCTGGCGGCGTGGGGCGCGGTGTGGCTGGTGGTGACGCAGGCGCTGATCCTGCCGGCGCTCAACCCGCGCGGCGTGTTCGCGTACGCGGACCGCCTGGACTGGCGCGGCCTCGCGACGCACCCGTGGCTGACGGTCACGCACCTTGTCGACGACCCGCGCAAGGTGGTCACGCTCCTGCTGCTGGTCGCCGTCACCGGGGTGGTCGGCCTGCGCTCACCGGTGATGCTCGTCGCGGTGCCGACCCTCCTGTGGCGGTTCTGGTCGGGCAACGACGGGTTCTGGGGCCACACCTGGCACTACAGCGCCGTGCTCATGCCGGTCGCCTTCGTCGCCCTGCTGGAGGGCGTCGAGCTCGCCGGGCGCTCGCCGCGGCCGTGGCTGCGGCAGTACTCGCGCTCCGCGGTCGCGGTGGCCGTCACGGTGGGCGCGCTCGTCGCCCCGCAGGTGGCGTTCGGGCGGTTCGGCGACCGCGACTTCTGGGCGCCGAACCCGCGTGCCGAGGCCGCCCGGGGTGCACTGGCCGCGGTCCCCGCCGGCGCCTCGGTGGAGACGGACGTCGGCCTCATGAGCTACCTCGTGGACCACCACGACGTCTACTGGATGGGCAACGACGGCAACCCGGCGGCGGACTACCTGGTCTTCGACTCCGCCTGGGTCGGTGTGCCGAGCACCCCGACAGCGCTCGTCGCCTGGGCGAGCGAGCATCACCCGCAGGCCGCGTACACCGTGACGTACGACGAGGGCGGCTACCTCGTCGCCCGACGCACGTCCTGACCGGTACCGTCTAGGTCGGGGCGCCCACGGGGCCGCCCGGAGCACCGCCTACGATGACGCCATGTCCTCCAGCCCCTCCCAGCCCGAGGGTCTTGCTGCCACGGTCCGCCAGGCGCTGACCGCGGTGCTCGACCCCGAGATCCGCCGCCCGATCACCGATCTCGGCATGGTCCGGTCGGTGCTCGTCGACGGCGGTCACGTCACCGTCCGGGTCGATCTCACCGTCGCCGGCTGCCCGCTGAAGGACACCCTGGTGCGGGACGTCACCGCCGCGGTCGAGACCCTCGAAGGCGTCGCGTCCGTCTCGGTCGAGCTCGGCGAGATGACCGCCGAGCAGCGTGCCGGGCTCAAGGACAAGCTCCGCGGCGGGCAGCCCGAGCCGGTCATCCCGTTCGCCCAGCCGGACTCGCTCACCCGCGTGATCGCCGTGACCAGCGGCAAGGGCGGCGTCGGCAAGTCGTCGGTCACGGCCAACCTCGCGGTCGCGATGGCCCAGATGGGGCTGGCGGTCGGCGTCGTCGACGCGGACATCTACGGGTTCTCGCTGCCGCGGATGCTGGGCACCGACCAGCCGCCGACGGCGGTCGACGAGATGCTCCTGCCGCCCGTGGCGCACGGCGTCAAGGTCGTGTCGATCGGCATGTTCGTGCCGCCGGGGCAGCCGGTGGTGTGGCGCGGGCCGATGCTGCACCGCGCGCTCCAGCAGTTCCTCACGGACATGTACTGGGGCGACCTGGACGTGCTGCTGCTCGACCTGCCGCCCGGGACCGGCGACATCGCGATCTCCGTGGCGCAGCTGCTGCCGGGCTCGTCGCTGGTCGTCGTGACCACGCCGCAGCTGGCCGCGGCCGAGGTCGCGGAGCGCGCCGGTGCGGTCGCGGTGCAGACGAACCAGCGGCTCGTCGGCGTCATCGAGAACATGTCCTGGCTGACCCAGCCGGACGGTTCCCGGCTCGAGCTGTTCGGGTCGGGCGGCGGCACGCGCGTGGCCGAGAACCTGTCGCGGCTGGTCGGCGCGGACGTGCCCGTGCTGGGCCAGGTGCCGATCGACATCGCGGTGCGCGAGGCCGGCGACGCCGGCACGCCGGTGGTGGCGGCGGACCCCGGCTCCCCCGCCGCGGTGGCGCTGCGCGAGATCGCCGCCGGGCTGGTCGCCACGCCGCGCGGCCTCGCCGGCAAGCCGCTCGGCGTCGTCCCCGTCTCCCGCTGAGAGGTCCCGATGAGCACCACCACCCCGGCCGCGACGCTGCGGCCGGCCTGGTCGCACGACGAGGGCGCGGCACGCGTGCGCGCGCTGTTCGCCGCCACCTTCGGCGACCCGCCGGACGGTGTGTGGTCCGCGCCCGGTCGTGTCAACCTCATCGGCGAGCACACGGACTACAACGGCGGCCTCTGCCTGCCGATCGCGCTGCCGCACCGCACGTTCGTGGCGCTGCGCGCGCGGGACGACGACACCGTGCGCCTGGTGTCGGCGCAGGAGGCCTCGTCGGTGGTGACGCTGACCCTCTCGTCGGTCGCGCCGGGGACGGTGACCGGGTGGGC
Organism: Actinomycetes bacterium; assembly: GCA_021793675.1. Lineage (GTDB taxonomy): Bacteria > Actinomycetota > Actinomycetes > Actinomycetales > Cellulomonadaceae > Cellulomonas. Next base: position 8,605 of record JAJYSG010000028.1, read on the forward strand.
CGGGTACGCGGCGGGCGTGGCCTGGGCGCTGCAGCAGGACGGGTTCGACGTGCGCGGTTTCGACGCCGCGGTCGACTCCTGCGTGCCCTACGGCGCCGGCCTGTCGTCGTCGGCCGCGCTGGAGTCGGCGTTCGCGGTCGCGCTCGACGCGGTGCACGGGCTGGCGCTGGCGTCCGACGACGCCGGCCGGGCCCGCCTTGCGGCGGCCTGCGTGCGTGCCGAGAACGAGATCGCCGGTGCGCCCACCGGGGGGCTGGACCAGGCGGCGTCGTTGCGCTGCCAGGCCGGTGCCGCGTTGCTGCTCGACTGCCGCGACGGGTCGGTGGAGCAGGTCCCCTTCGACCTCGCCGGCGCCGGCCTCGCGCTGCTCGTCATCGACACCAAGGCCGAGCACTCGCACGCCACCGGTGGCTACGGCGCCCGGCGGGCGACGTGCGAGGACGCGGCCGCCCTGCTCGGGGTGCCGCTGCTGCGCTCGGTGGCGGACGCCCCGGACGGCGGGACCGGGGCGCTCGCCACCCTGGCCGACGGGACCCCCGAGGGTGACGTGCGGGTGCGCCGTGTGCGGCACGTGCTGAGCGAGATCGGCCGGGTGCGTCAGTTCGTCGCGCTGCTGCGGTCCGGGGCGGTGGACCAGGTGGGCCCGGCGATGGACGCCTCGCACGCGTCGCTGCGCGACGACTACGAGGTCTCCTGCCAGGAGCTGGACCTCGCCGTGTCCACGGCGCGCGCGGCCGGGGCGCTCGGGGCCCGGATGACCGGAGGCGGCTTCGGGGGCTCGGCCATCGCGCTGGTGCGAGCCGGCGCGCAGGACGCGGTGGTGGCCGCGATCGCGGCGGCGTTCGCCGAGGCGGGGCTGCGGGCGCCGGAGCTCCTGCTCGCCCTGCCGTCCGGGCCGGCGGCGTAGCCCTCGGCCGCTCCGTGGCGTCTACACGTCGTAGTCGACGACCAGCGGCGCGTGGTCGCTGAACCGCTCGGCGTAGCTCGGCGCTCGGTCGATCGTCGCCGAGGCCGCCCGCTCGCCGAGGGCGGGCGTGGCCAGCTGGTAGTCGATGCGCCAGCCGGCATCCGTGTCGAACGCCCTGCCGCGCCACGACCACCACGTGTAGGGCCCTGGTCCGTCGCCGCCGAGGCGCCGGCCGACGTCGTGCCAGCCCAGCTCGTCGAACCAGCGGTCGAGGTAGGCGCGCTCCTCCGGCAGGAACCCGGCGTGCGCGAGGTTGCCCTTCCAGTTCTTCAGGTCGACGGTCCGGTGGGCGATGTTGAGATCGCCCGCCACGACCGCCGGGCCGCCCCCGCCGACGATCCCGTCCAGCCGAGCGGTCACCGCGTCGAGGAAGGCGTACTTCTCCGCCATCGACGGGGTCCCTGCGGTGCCCGAGTGGACGTAGACCGACGCCGCCGTGAGCAGCCGGCCGTCCGGCAGCTCGAGGTCCGCCTCCACCCAGCGCCCGGAGTCCGTGGGCGCGCCCGTGCCGATGCCGATCCTGATGGCCCGCATCGGCAGCCGTGACGCGATCGCCACGCCCGCCCGCCCCTTGGCGCTGGCGGCCTCGTGCGCCAGGTGCCACTCGGCGTGCGGCAGGTGGTCGGCGAGGATCTCGTCGTCCGCCCGGACCTCCTGCAGCAGCAGCACGTCAGGGGCGGACGAGGACAGCCAGGCGCCCATCCCCCGCCGGAACGCTGCCCTGATGCCATTGACGTTGACCGACGCGACCCTCAGCACCAGGACATCCTGCCCGACCCCGCCGACACCCCGCCCGAACCGGTCAGGAGGGCATCACCGCACGGCGCGCTCGGCGGCCTCCACGACGTTGGCCAGCAGCATCGCGCGCGTCATCGGCCCGACGCCGCCCGGGTTCGGCGACAGCCAGGCCGCCACCTGGCGCACCGACGGGTCGACGTCGCCGGCCACGCGGGTCTTCCCGGTGGCCTCGTCGACGACGCGCGAGACGCCGACGTCGACGACGACCGCGCCCGGCTTCACCATGTCGGCGGTGACGATCGACGGGACCCCGGCGGCCGCGATCACCACGTCGGCCGACCGGGTGTGCGCCGCGAGGTCCGAAGTGCCCGTGTGCGTCAGGGTGACGGTCGCGTTGACGGCGCGCCGGGTGAGCAGCAGCCCGATCGACCGGCCGACGGTCACCCCACGCCCGACGACGACGACGTCCGCCCCTCGCAACGAGATGCCGTGCCGCGTGAGCAGCTCGAGGATCCCGCGCGGCGTGCACGGCAGCGGCGACGTGACGGGCTCGTTGACCCGCAGCACCAGCCGGCCGAGGTTCGTCGGGTGCAGCCCGTCGGCGTCCTTGGCGGGGTCGATGAGCTCGATCGCTCGCTGGGCGTCGAGCCCGCGCGGCAGCGGGAGCTGGACGATGAACCCGGTGCACGCCGGGTCGTCGTTCAGGCGCGCGATCGCCGCCTCGACCTCCTCCTGCGATGCGGTGGCCGGCAGGTCCTCGCGGATCGAGGCGATGCCGACCTCTGCGCAGTCGCGGTGCTTGCCGGCGACGTACAGCTGCGACCCCGGGTCGTCGCCGACGAGCAGCGTGCCGAGCCCGGGCCGCACGCCCCGCTCGGCGAGCGCTGCCACCCGGACGCGCAGCTCGTCCTTGATGGCAGCCGCCGTCGCCTTGCCGTCCAGGAGGGCGGCCGTCATGAGTACTGCTTCAGGTCGGCGTACAGCGGGAACGCGTCGGCGAGCTTCGCCACCCGGGCGCGCAGCGCCGCCACGTCGGTGGCCGCGCCGCCGACGAGCGCCGTGGCGATGATGTCCGCCACCTCGGTGAACTCCGCGTCGCCGAAGCCGCGCGTGGCGAGGGCCGGCGTGCCGATCCGCAGGCCCGACGTCACTCGCGGGGGCCGCGGGTCGAACGGCACCGCGTTCCGGTTGACCGTGATGCCGACGTCGTGCAGCAGGTCCTCCGCCTGCTGGCCGTCGAGCGGCGAGTTGCGCAGGTCGACGAGAACGAGGTGCACGTCCGTGCCGCCGGTGAGGACGTCCACACCGGCCGCCTTGACGTCGGGGGCCGTGAGCCGGTCGGCGATGATCGTGGCGCCCGAGAGCGTGCGCTCCTGCCGGTCGCGGAACTCGTCCGTCGCCGCGATCTTGAACGCGACGGCCTTGGCCGCGACGACGTGCATCAGCGGGCCGCCCTGCTGGCCGGGGAACACCGCGGAGTCGATCTTCTTCGCCCACTGCGCCGTGGACAGGATGAACCCGGACCGTGGGCCGCCGATGGTCTTGTGCACGGTCGAGGAGACGACGTCCGAGTACGGCACGGGCGACGGGTGCAGGCCGGCGGCGACGAGGCCGGCGAAGTGCGCCATGTCGACCCAGAGCTTGGCGCCCACCTCGTCGGCGATCGACCGGAACGCGGCGAAGTCCAGGTGCCTGGGGTACGCCGACCAGCCGCCGATGATCACCTCCGGGCGGTGCCGCAGCGCCGCCTCACGGACGGCCTCGGGCTCGATCCGGTACGTCTGCGGGTCGACGCCGTAGGCCGCGACGTCGTAGAGCCGGCCGGAGAAGTTGATCTTCATGCCGTGCGTCAGGTGGCCACCGTGCGACAGCTCGAGGCCGAGGATCCGGTCGCCCGCGGTGGCCAGCGCGTGCAGCACGGCGGCGTTGGCGGTGGCGCCCGAGTGCGGCTGGACGTTGGCGTGCTCGGCGCCGAACAGCGCCTTCGCGCGGTCGATCGCGATGGTCTCGGCGACGTCGACCTGCTCGCAGCCGCCGTAGTAGCGGTGCCCGGGGTAGCCCTCGGCGTACTTGTTGGTCAGCACCGAGCCGGTGGCCTGGAGCACCGCGCGGGGGACGAAGTTCTCCGAGGCGATCATCTCCAGCGTGCCCTGCTGGCGGGCGAGCTCACCGTCGAGCACGGCGGCGATCTCGGGATCGACCTGCGACAGGCCCTGGTCGAGGAGGTTGGTCATGGCGCGCTCCCGTGACGGTCGGGGTGTACGAGCGGGGTCGGCCCGCACACCGTGGTGTGTGGCGACCGCCGGGCCCAGGCGTCCGACCCGCAGTCCTGCTGCTGCGTCGCTCCCCGGTGGGAACCCACCTTGCGCCAGTCGCGACGGTGCCAGCCTAACAACCCGGGTCGACGACGTCTCACACGGCGGGCCGAAGACGGCCGGGACGTCACAGCGTCGGCGCGTCGTCCTCGGCCACGTCGTCGCCCAGCAGCCTGCGCAGATAGGCGTACGTCAGGTCGCCCGCCGTCTGGTCGTTCTGGTACTCGTAGCCGCGCCGCTGGTACATCGCGATGTTGTGCAGCGAGTCGCGCGACGTGAAGATCCACACCTCCTGGGTGCCTTCCGGCAGGTGGGCGACGATCTCGTCGAGCAACCGCGTGCCGATGCCGCGGCCCTGCACGTCCGGCGCGACCGCGAACCGACCCAGGGTCGCCTTGGTGCCCTCGACGAGCACGCGGATCGACGCGACGAGACGGTGCCCTGCCCAGGCGCCGAGGGTCACCACGTCCGGCCGGGTCAGGTCGGCACGCAGCTCGTCGAGCGTCTGCGTCAGTGGCGGGATGTTGACGTCGCCGATGAGCTGCGCCTCGGTGACGAAGGCGGCGCGCCGCAACGTCAGCAGCTCGCCCGCGTCGTCGTCGGACACGGGGCGGATGTCGAGCTCGTCGTCCGTCATGCGCCCCATCGTTTCAGGTGAGCAGCCGGGGCACTACTGTCGGGCCTCGTGTCCGACCCGACCGATTGGGTTCTCACCCTCTCCTGCCCCGACCGCCCCGGCATCGTCGCGGCCGTCGCCGGGCTGATCGCCGAGCACGGCGGCAACATCACCGAGTCGCAGCAGTTCGGGGACCCGGAGACCGGGCAGTTCTTCATGCGCGTCCAGGTGAGCGCGGCCGCGTCGTACGACGAGATGTCGGGCGCCCTCGCGACGCTCACTCCCCGGTTCGCCATGGACTGGTCGCTCGACGTCGCCGGCCGGCCGGTGCGCACGCTCGTCATGGTGTCCACGGCGGCGCACTGCCTCAACGACCTGGCCTTCCGGCAGCGGTCCGAGGGCCTTCCCGTCGACCTCGTCGCGGTCGTCTCCAACCACGAGACGCTCCGGCCGCTCGCCGAGTTCTACGGCATCGGATTCCACCACGTGCCGGTGACGGCGGAGACCAAGGCCGCCGCGGAGGCGCGGCTGCGGGAGCTGGTCGAGGAGCTCGACGTCGAGCTCGTCGTGCTGGCGCGCTACATGCAGGTGCTGTCCGACGATTTCTGCTCGCGCCTGCCCGGCCGGATCATCAACATCCACCACTCGTTCCTGCCGTCGTTCAAGGGCGCCCGCCCCTACCAGCAGGCCCACACGCGGGGCGTCAAGCTCATCGGCGCCACCGCGCACTACGTCACGGCCGCCCTCGACGAGGGCCCGATCATCGAGCAGGACGTCGAACGCGTCGACCACAACCGCACGGTCGCCGATCTCGTGCGTCTCGGCCAGGACGTCGAGCGCCGCGCCCTGGCGCGGGCGGTGCGCTGGCACGCCGAGCACCGCGTCCTCCTCGACGGCCCGAAGACGGTCGTCTTCCGCTGAGCGCGCGGGCGGGCCCGCCCGCCGTGGCGCCGAGACGACGGTGGCCCGCCCCCGGAGGGACGGGCCACCATCTCGGACCGGGCAGGAGACCGGCTCAGCCCTTCGACTTGCAGTAGTCGGTGGCCAGGGCGGCCTTCGACGCGCTCGGGCTCGTGGCCGGGTCGTAGGCCGTGCAGACGTTGGCCTGGGTCACGAGCATGGGCGGCAGCAGGAAGGCCGGGACGACCTTGACACCGTTGTTGTACGACTTGGTGTCGTTGAACTGGATGGTCTGGCCCTGCTGGATCTGCTTGATGATGTCGACCACCTGGGTCACGAACTTGCCCGTGTCCTTGTTGATCGTCGAGTACTGCGTGCCGTCGGCGATCAGCGGGATCGACTCGAGCTCCGAGTCCTGGCCGGTGATGACCGGGTTCGGCAGACCGGCGTTCTTCACCGAGGTCAGCGCGGCGCGGGCCAGCGTGTCGTTCGGGGACAGGATGCCGTCGAGCTTGGTGCCGCTCGCGTAGTTCGCCGCGAGGATCGCGTCCATGCGGTTCTGGGCGTTCTTCGCGAGCCAGCCCTGGGTGGCCACCTGCTGCTGCGTCTTCTGGCCGGAGGGGATCTTCAGCGTGCCGTCATCGATCTTCGGCTGCAGGACGGACATCGCACCATCGAAGAACGGCTTCGAGTTCGCGTCGTCCGGCGAGCCGGCGATGAGCTCGATGTTCCACGGCGGGCCGTCGGTCTTCTTGGCCTTGAGGCCGTCGAGCAGGGCCTGGCCCTGCAGCTGGCCGACCTTGTAGTTGTCGTACGCGACGTACATGTCGACGTCAGGCGTGTTGGTCAGCAGGCGGTCGTACGCGATGATCGTGATGCCGGCCTGCTTGGCGGCCTGGAGCTGGCTGCCGAGCTGCGAGCCGTCGATCGCACCGACGACGATGACCTTGGCGCCGGCCGTGATCATGGCCTGGATCTGGTTCTGCTGGTCGCTCACGCCGTTGTTCGCGAAGTTGACCATCGGCTTGAAGCCGGCGGCGGTCAGCTGGGTGTTGAACAGGCCCTCGGCGAGGACCCAGTTCTCCGAGGTCTTCTGCGGCAGGGACACACCGATCGTCGAACCGGCCGGGAAGGTCGGGAACTGGCTTGCCGCCGCGGTGCCGGTGCTGCCACCGGTCGGGGTCGAGCCGGAGCCGGTGGTGCTGCCGCGGGTGCTGCTGCTGCAGCCCGCCAGAGCGAGCACAGCGACGGCACCGATGGCCATGGCGGCCGTCGTGATCTTCTTCATGTCACTTCTTTCCCTGGATGTTCATGATTGTTCGGGCTCATTACGTTCGCGTCCTCGTCTAGCTCTGCGCCACACCGGCGCGAGGTCGCTCCATCCCTGTCGCCTCACCTCTTTCCCTGATGTGCAGACCACGCAGCAACGTGCCGGTGATCGACGGCCGGCCCTGCGTCTTGTTGTAGAGGTCGAAGGCGACGGCGACGAGCAGCACGAGGCCCCTGATCATCTGGGAAAGGTCCGCTCCGACGCCCACCAGGTACATGCCGTTATTGAGGATGGCCATGACGAGACCGCCGATGAGCGACCCGATCACCGTGCCGACACCGCCGGACACGGCCGCACCACCGATGAACACGGCGGCGATCGCGTCCAGCTCCCAGCCGACACCGTCCGAGGGTCCCGTCGCCGTCGAGCGCCCGACGTACATGATGGCGGCCACCGCGGCGAGGAACGACATGTTCGCCATCGCGAGGAAATACACCTTCTTGGTGTTGATTCCGGTCAGTGCCGCGGCGGCCCGGTTTCCACCCACCGCATAGACCCCGCGACCGATGGTGGTGCGCGTCGCGATGAAGTTGTAGATGAGGACCAGCACGACGAGGATCACGCCGGTCACCGGGAAGGACGTGCCGTAGCGACCGCTGCCGAACAGGTACGTGAGGTAGCCGAGCGCGACCGTCATGACGGCGAGGCGGGCCACCATGGCCCACAGCGGCACGGCGGTGCCGTGGGCCTTGAGGGTCCTCGCCCGGCGCCGGATCTCCAGGGCGACGATGGCCACCAGGGCCAGCACACCCAGCAGCAGGGTCGAGTTGTTCAGGCCGGTGTTCGGGCCCCACTCAGGCAGGTACCCGTTGCCGATGTACCGGATCTCCTTGGGCACCGGGACGGACGCGGCCTTGCCGATGTACTGGTCGAGGCCGCGGAAGAGCATCTGCCCGGCCAGCGTCGTGATGAAGCCCGGCACTCCGACGAACGCGAGCCACGCACCCTGCCAGGCGCCGATCGCGATGCCGACCAGGAGCCCGAAGAGCACGCCGGCCCACCACGGGAATCCCCAGTTCTTGATGGACAGCGCGACGCAGATGCCGACCACCGCGGCGACGGACCCGGGTGCCAGGTCGATCTGACCGGTGATGATGACGAACAGCATGCCGATCGCGAGGATCAGCACGTACGAGTATCCGTTGAGGATGTTCTGTGCATTCGTCGCCGTCAGCATGATGCCATGCGTCCGCCACTGGAAGAATATCAGCAGCAGGATCAGGGCAAACGACATTCCGTATTGCCGCAGGTTCCCGCCGAAGATCTGTCGGATCGCCTTCATCGTGTCCGGTCCTTGCTCATCTCGTGACGGTGGTGGTTGGATTTGCCGTGGCCGTGTCTGTCATCTGACGCATCAATGACTCCTGCGTCGCGGTCCTCGCGTCGGCCTCGCCCGTGATCTGGCCCTCGAATACCGTGTAGATGCGGTCGCAGACGCCGAGCAGCTCAGGGAGCTCGGACGAGATCATGATCACGCCCTTGCCCTGGTCGGCGAGCTCGTTGATGAGCCCGTAGATCTCGTACTTCGCACCCACGTCGATGCCGCGCGTCGGCTCGTCCAGGATCGCCAGCCGCGGTTCGGTGAACATCCATTTCGACAGCACGACCTTCTGCTGGTTGCCGCCGGAGAGCGTCGAGACGCCGACGTCGATGGACGCCGCCTTGATACGCATCGCCGTGCGGTACCGCTCGGCGGCCGCGTCCTCGGCCTCCAGGTCGATGACGCCTCTCCTGCAGATGCGCGCGATGCCTGCCGAGACGATCGTGTCCTTGATGCTGTCGAGCAGGTTGAGCCCGAGCGTCTTGCGATCCTCCGGGACGTACGCGATGCCGTGGGCGATGGCGGCCGGGACCGAGGGAATCGACACCGGCTGGCCGTCGATGAGGATCTCGCCGCCGAGCCACGTGCCGTACGAGCGCCCGAAGATCGAGCGGGCGAGCTCCGTGCGCCCCGCACCCATGAGCCCGGCGAAGCCGACGATCTCGCCCTGGCGGACGTAGAAGCTCGAGTGCTTGGCGACGAGCCGCCCCGGGATCTGGGGGTGCTCGACCACCCAGTCCCGCACCTCGAAGAACGGCTCGCCGATGTGCGGCGTGTGGTGCGGGAAGCGCGACTCGAGCGTGCGGCCCACCATGCCGCGGATCATCCGGTCCTCGGTGACGGTGCCGTCCGCCACGCTCAGCGTCTCGACGGTCTTGCCGTCGCGGATGATCGTGATGGCGTCGGCGATGGCCGCGATCTCGTTGAGCTTGTGCGAGATGAGGATGCTCGTCAGGCCCTTGCTGCGGAGCGACCGCAGGATGTCGAGCAGGTTGTCGGCGTCGTCCTCGTTGAGCGCGGACGTCGGCTCGTCGAGGATGAGCAGCTTCACGTCCTTGGCGAGCGCCTTGGCGATCTCCACCAGCTGCTGCTGACCGACGCCGAGGTTCTTGATCGCGGTGTCGGGGTCGATCTCCAGGCCGACCCGGGCGAGGAGCTCGATGGCGCGCCGCCGGGCCTCGACCCAGTCGATGACGCCGCGCGTGGCGACCTCGTTGCCTCCGATGAAGAGGTTCTCCGTCACCGACAGCTCGGGGATGAGCGCCAGCTCCTGGTGGATGATCGCGATGCCCGCGTGCTCCGACGCCCGGATGTTCGCGAAGTGCACGTCCTGGCCGTCCAGGAGGATGGTCCCCTCGTAGGTGCCGTGGGGGTGCACCCCCGACAGCACCTTCATGAGCGTGGACTTGCCGGCGCCGTTCTCGCCGCAGATCGCGTGGATCTCGCCGCGACGCACCGTCATCGTCACGTCGTCCAGGGCCCGGACGCCGGGGAACTCCTTGGTGATCGACTTCATCTCGAGGATGACGGGACCGTCACTCATCTACCTAGCTCCCTGTGCCGCTCTGCACGCCCGTGGCGTCCTTGCCCGAAGTGGACCCTAGGCACCCGGCGTCATCTCGTCAACTTCTGAACGCATGGTAGTGCCCAAACCATCATTGGTTTGATACCAAAACGTCACCTGACGAGTGCGTCGTGCAGCGCCAGCAGGCAAGCTCCCTGCACCTCGGACGCGTCCCCGAGGTCCGTCAGGGCGAACGTGATGTGCGCGGTGGCCGACGGGAGCGCACGTTGCCGCACCGTCGAGACCATGCCGTCCAGCAGCGGTCGGCCGCCGCCGACGAGCGGGCCGCCGAGCACGACGACGTCGGGGCTCAGCAGGTTGCAGATCGGCGCGATGGCCAGCCCGAGCGCGACGCCGGCGTCGTAGAGCAGGCGGTGCACCATGACGTCGCCGTTCTGGGACGCCCGGACCACCTCCGCCACGTCCCACGCGTGTCCCGGGCGGGTGCGCTTGAGGTCCGCGACCAACCGCCGCGTGGAGACGAGCGTCTCGAGGCAGCCGCGGTTGCCGCAGTAGCACAGCTCACCGTTGTCGACGACGGGGATGTGCCCGATCTCCCCCGTGATACCGGAGCTCGAGCGGTACACGACGCCGTCGATGGACAGCCCCACCCCCACGCCGGTCGCGACCTTGACGTAGACCAGGCTGTGCGCACCGGACTGCATCCCCACGCCGTAGTGGGCGAGCGCACCGAGGTTGGCGTCGTTCTCCAGCACCACGGGCAGCCCAAGCGCGTCCCGGAGCGCCGACATGAGGTTCACCCCGGCCCAGTTGGGCAGCACGCTGGCCTGGACCACCCGGCCGGTGCCGGGCTCCAGCGATGCCGGCAGCGCCACGCCGCAGCGGATCACCCGCGACCGGTCGACGTGGTGCTCGTCGAGCATCCGCTGCAGCATCTCCGCCGCCAGGGGCAGCGTGTCGAACGGCTCGTGGCCCGGCTCGAGCGTGGTGTACGCCTCGCCGAACGGCCGACGCCCCACGTCCCAACCCAGCATCCGCATGTGGGTCCGGCCGATGTCCACGCCCACGACGACACGCGGGTCCGGAGCCAGCCGGACCTCGACCGACCGGCGACCCGAGCTGATCGCGAACGCCGTGGCGACCAGCCCGGTGGCCTCGAGCTCCCGCACGATCGAGGACACCGTCCCGGTCGACAGGCCGGAGGCCCGCGCCAGCGCGGCCTGGGTCTGGGGCCCCTGCGCGCGCAGCGTCGTCATGACCAGTGCGATGTTGCGTTCCCGCAGTGCCTTCTGCGAACCGGTATCGCGCGGTGGTGCCGCGACGCGCGTTCTCACGGCCATGAGCGACAGGTGTACCCCATCGCAAGATTGCCGTCAACCGTTGAACGCAGATGTCGGGATTGCGGTCAACTGACGGCGGAGAGCGTGGCCCCGGTCGGATGACGGAGCGCGTCCGCGCGCGGCGCACCGGTGATGGCCGCGATGATCTCCTCGTAGCTGGCGTGCTGCGTCACGAACGACCCGTTGTTCCGGCCGAGGCGGAGCACCTCGATCCGGTCCGAGACGGCTCGCACGTCCGTCATGTTGTGGCTGATGAGGATGATGCCGAGCCCCATCTCACGCAGCCGCTCGATGTGGGTGAGCACCTCCGCGGTCTGCCCCACGGACAGCGAGGCGGTGGGTTCGTCGAGCACGACGATGCGCGGGCTGCCGATGAGCGTGCGGGCGATGGCCACCGACTGGCGCTGCCCGGCCGAGAGCGAGCCGAGCGGCGTCCGCGCCGACGGGATCCGGCTCGCCAACCGGTCGAGCACCTCGCGCGTGATCCGCTCCATCTCCTCGTCGGAGCGGCGCAACGCACCGTGCATCTCGCGACCGAGGAATAGGTTGGCGGTGACGTCGAGGTTCTCGCACAGCGCGAAGTCCTGGAACACCGTCGCGATGCCGAGGTTGTAGGCAGCCGCCGGCGTGGGGATCGTCACGGCCTCGCCGTTGATCTCGATGAGACCGGAGTCCGGCGTCAGCGCGCCCGCGACGATCTTGGCGAGCGTCGACTTCCCGGCGGCGTTGTCGCCGATCAGCGCGACGACTTCGTGGGCGTGAACCTCCAGGTCCACGTCGGTGAGCGCCTCGACCGCGCCGAACCGTTTGCTGATCCCGTGCATGGTGAGCAGCGGGCCTTGCGCCACACCCATCATCCTCGCACCTGCTCCCGGTCGAACCTGCGGCACATCATTGGAGTCTTCCGACAAGACAGTCGTCAACTGGCCGATTCCTCACCCTCTGCCTCCGTCATCACGGGCACCTCCGCCGCCTGCAGCGCGAGCAGCAGCGCACCCATCACCTCGGCACGGACGCCCAGCACCGCGGGCACCACCTCGATCGGTGCGATCTGGTTGACGACCATCCGCCGCAGGATCGCGGTGCGCATCGGGCCGAGCAGCACCTCGCCGCTCTCTGCGAGCTCCCCGCCCACGACGACGATCTGCGGGTTCATCACCATCCCGAGGCTGGCCACGACGGCGCCGATCTGCGCGCCGGCGTCGGCGACCAGGCGCGAGCACCCCTGGTCGCCCTCCTTGGCCAGCTGGACGACGTCGCGCAACGACAGGGCACCACGACTCGGTCGCAGTGCCTCCAGCAGGGCGTCCGACCCGACGATCGTGTTGAGGCACCCTCGGTTGCCGCACGAGCAGATGAGGCCCTGCGGGTCGACCTGGATGTGCCCGATCTCGCCGGCCAGGCCGGCATAGCCGCGGTGCAGCTTTCCGTCGATCACCAGCCCCGCGCTGGTGGTGTGCGACGCCATGACGAAGGCGCTGTCGCGATAGTTGCGGGACGCGCCGAGCGTGCTCTCCGCGAGCGCACCGACGTTCGCCTCGTTGTCCACCTGGACCGGGCACCCCACGCGCTTGGAGAGCGTCTGCCCCAGGTGCGTGGCGTCCCAGCCCCGCATGACGCCGCCCACGGAGATCATCCCTGTCGCGGCGTCAACCGGCGCCGGCACCCCGACACCGACGCCCACCACCTCGCTCACCGAGGCGCCGACGCGGTCGAGCAAGTCCGCGACCAGCAGCGCCACCCGGTCCAGGCTGGCGTCCATCCGATGCTCGCGCGGCAGCGGCAGCGACTGCTCGGCGATGACGGCGTGCGCGAAGTCGCCGAGCACGATCCGCAGGTGGCGCGAACCGATGTGGACGCCGACCGCGAGCCCCAGCCGACGAGCCAGCGTGACGAGCTGCGCGCGCCGTCCGCTCCGGGTCGTCGCCGCGGTGTCCACCAGGCCGGCGGCGTACATCTCCCGGACGATGTTCGACACCGTCGCGGTGGACAGACCAGTGGCGGCGGCGAGCTCCACCTGCGTGAGGCCGCCCCAACGCTGCACGGTCTGCAGCACCAGCGAACGGTTGGCCTCACGCAGGGACGATTGGGAGCCCGCCGCCGCCCTGTTGCTCACGGTCGGAACCTACCTGCGCGCCACGCCCGGACTACTGGGTCCCGGCGCGCCGCTTGCTGACGAGGTCGTAGGCGACCGCCAGCAGCAGGACGAGGCCCTTGATGACCTGGGTCCACGACGGGTCGACGCCCATGATCGACAGGCCCTGGTTGAGCACGCCCATGATGAGCGCACCGACGATGGCGCCCGAGATCCGACCGATGCCGCCGGTGACCGCGGCGCCACCGATGAAGCACGCGGCGATCGCGTCGAGCTCGAAGCCGTTGCCGGCCGCCGCGAGGGCGGTCCCGAGCCGGGACGTCACGATGACCCCGGTGAGGCCGGCGAGGACGCCGATGTTGACGAAGATCCAGAAGTCCACGCTGCGCGTGCTGACGCCCGACAGACGCGCGGCCTGCCGGTTGCCACCGATGGCGTAGATGTGCCGGCCGAACACCGTGCGCCCCATGATGAACGTGTACGCCACGATGAGCACCGCGCAGATGGCCAGGGCGATCGGGGTGCCGCCCGTCGAGCGGGACAGCAGCCACGTCACGACCCCGATGCCGAGCGCCGCCAGGACGATCTTGGCGACGAACACGCCGACGGCCTCGACCGCGAGGTTGTGGTCCCGCAACGCCGACCGCGAGCGCATCTGCGCCCAGATCGTCGTGAGGATGAGCAGCGCACCGATGACCAGCGTGAGGATGTCGGCGTCACCGAGCCTGCCGAGGAAGTTCGGCAACGAGTTGGCCATGATCCCGTTGAACGTGGGGTCGAGCACCGGGATGCTCTGGCTGACGATCGCCAGGGCCAGTCCGCGGAAGATGAGCATGCCCGCGAGCGTGACGATGAACGCCGGGATGCCCACATAGGCGATCCAGAAGCCCTGCCACGCGCCGACCACAGCCCCGAGGACGAGCGCCAGGAGCACGGCCAGCCACCAGCTCAGGCCCCAGTCGTGGATCGAGATGGCGGTGACGCCGCCGATGGTCGCGACGACCGAGCCGACGGACAGGTCGATGTGACCAGCGATGATCACCATCACCATGCCGATGGCGAGCACCATGACGTAGGCGTTCTGGTTGATCAGCGCCGCCACGTTGTCCGGGTAGAGCAGTCGACCGCCGGTCATGCCCTGGAAGAGCAGGATGATCACGACGAGCGCCGCGAAGATGCCGTACTGGCGGGCGTTGCCGCCCAGGCCGCCGAAGCGCTCACGCCACGACGAGTTCTTCGTCAGCGGGCCGCCGGTCGGCACGAGGTTGAGGTCTGTGCTCATCGCACGGTCACGTCCTTGTCCATCGTCATGTACGTCATGAGGAGTTCCTGGGTCGCGTCGGCCTTGGCCACCTCACCGGTGACACGGCCCTGGCTGAAGGTGTAGATGCGGTCGCACGTCCCGATGAGCTCCGGCAGCTCGGAGGAGATGAAGATGACTCCCTTCCCCATGTCTGCCAGGCGCTGGATGATCACGTAGATCTCGTACTTGGCGCCGACGTCGATGCCGCGCGTGGGCTCGTCGAGGATGAGCACGTCCGGCTCGGCGTAGATCCACTTCGACAGCACGACCTTCTGCTGGTTGCCGCCGGACAGCTTGCCGGCGAGCGCCGAGACGGTCGGCGTCTTGATCGCCATCTCACGCCGGTACTGCTCGGCCACCGTGCTCTCGGCGTTCGCGTCGACCACGCCCCGCTTCGACAGCTTGCGCAGCGCCGCGGCGGAGATGTTGCGCTGCACGGTGTCGATGAGGTTGAGGCCGTACCGCTTGCGGTCCTCGGTGGCGTAGGCGATGCCGTGGGAGATCGCCGCGCCCACGCTCATCAGGTGGATCTCCTGGCCGTCCTTGTAGACGCGACCGCTGACGTCCACCCCGTACGTCCGCCCGAACAGGCTCATCGCGAACTCGGTGCGGCCGGCCCCCATCAGACCGGCCAGGCCGACGATCTCGCCGCGGCGCACCGTGATCGACGCACCGTCGACGACCTTGCGCGCCTGATCGATCGGGTGGTGCACCGTCCAGTCCTCGACGCGCAGCACCTCCTCGCCGATGTGCGGCGTGTGCTCGGGGAACCGGTGGTCCATCGGCCGGCCGACCATGCCGCGGATGAGGCGCTCGTCCGTGATCGGCTCGGCGCCGTGGCTGTCGAGCGTCTCGATCGTGTGCCCGTCGCGCACCACGGTGATGGTGTCCGCGACCGACAGCAGCTCGTTGAGCTTGTGGCTGATGATGATCGACGTGATGCCCTGGCTGCGGAGCTCCTTGAGGAGCCGGAGCAGGTGGGCGCTGTCCTCGTCGTTCAGGGCAGCGGTCGGCTCGTCGAGGATGAGCAGCCGCACCTCGCGCGACAGCGCCTTGGCGATCTCGACGAGCTGCTGCTTGCCTACTCCGATGTCGGCGATCCGGGTCTCCGGCCGCTCGTCCAGACCGACCCGCTCGAGCAGCTCGGCGGCCCGCACGTTCGTCGCGTTCCAGTCGATGACGATGCCGTTCTTCTGCTCGTTGCCGAGAAAGATGTTCTCCGCGATCGACAGGTACGGCGACAGCGCCAGCTCCTGGTGGATGATGACGATCCCGATCCGCTCGGAGTCGCGGATCCCGCGGAACTCGACGGGCCTGCCGTCGTAGACGATCTCGCCCTCGTACGTGCCGTGCGGGTAGACGCCCGACAGCACGTTCATCAGCGTCGACTTCCCGGCACCGTTCTCCCCGCAAATCGCGTGGATCTCCCCTCGTTCGACGACGAGGTTCACGTCGTCGAGCGCGATGACGCCCGGGAACCGCTTCGTAATCCCACGCATCTCGAGGATGTGATCACGCGGGATGGTCTTGTTCTCCATGTGTCCTCGTCCGTTGCCGTGCCGTCACTGCAGCCGTCGGAGCGACCTGACCGCCGGGAGTCAACCGCCCCCGGCGGCCGGTCGCGTACCGATCTCCGCCTTGCTGTCGATCCCGGGGGATCAGCTCAGGCCGAGGTCCTTCTTGGTCCAGAAGCCGGAGTCGACGAGGATCGACTGGACGGTGTCCTTGGTCACGACCTGCGGGGCGAGCAGGAAGGACGGGACGACCTTCACACCGTTGTTGTAGTCGGTCGTGTTGTTCACGTCGACCGTGGTGTTGTCGAGGATCTCCTTGACCATCTTGGCGGCCTGCTTGGCCTCCGCCCGGGTGTCCTTCCACACGGTCATGGACTGCAGGCCGTTGAGGATGTTGACGGTGTTCGCCTGGTCGGCGTCCTGCCCGGTGAGGACCGGGAAGTCGGCGGCCGTGTAGCCGGCGTTCTGCAGCGCCTTGGAGATGCCCAGCGCCAGCGAGTCGTTCGGCGACAGCACGACCTGGACCTTCTTGCCACCGGTGTAGAACGAGTTCAGCCGGTTCTCCATCTCAGCCTGGGCCTTGTCCGAGCCCCAGCCGAGGATGCCGATCTGCTTCCAGTCGTCCACCGTCTTGGGCCACTTGCCGGAGACGGAGACGAGCTTGCCCGAGTCGACGTACGGCTTGAGCACGTCGTACGCGCCCTTGAAGAAGAAGGCCGCGTTGTTGTCGTCCGGCGAGCCCGCGAACGCCTCGAAGTTGAACGGACCCTTGCCGGCGTCGAGGCCCAGCTGCTTCACGATGAACTGGCCCTGCAGCGTGCCGACCTTCTGGTTGTCGAACGTGTCGTAGTAGTCGACGTTCGGCGTGTTGAGGATGAGGCGGTCGTACGCGATGACCTTGATGCCCTTGGCCTTGGCCTTGGCCAGCGTGGGGCCGAGCGTGGTGCCGTCGATCGACGCGATGACCAGGACCTTGGCGTTGTCGTTGATCGCGGTCTCGATCTGGGAGATCTGCTGGTCGTTCTTGTTGTCGGCGTACTGGACGCTGACCTTGTAGCCGTCGGCGGTGAGGTCCTTCTTCAGCTCGTCGCCGTCACGGTTCCACCGGGGCAGCTGGGTCGTCGGCATGAAGACGCCGATCAGCTGACCGCTGCCGCCGCCGGAGCCGCCGGTCGCGGTACCGGTGCTGCTCGTGCTGCTGCTGCTGCACGCGGCGAGTGAGGCGACCACCAGCCCAAGGCCCACGGTGTACGCCGTGGCCTTCTTCAACGAAAGTGACATCGTCGTCCGCTCCTGTCTCATCGTCCGGTCCGTGAAGCGCGGTCGAGGCTCCTGTGCCCCGCCCCGGGTCTGCTCAGCGACGAGCACGGCCTCGCACGTCCGGTGATGTTTGGATTTAAGACCTGAAGACTACGGACGAGCAAGCGTCGTGACCAAATCGTGTCGATCACGGTTCGGTACCGCAACGACGGCGGTGAGGGCCCCACGCCTGCGCCCGCTTGCGTTCACCCAATCAACTCGGGCCACCTCGCCCTGCCGGTGCTGCGCTCGACCGGCAACCGTTGGCCGCGCCGGTCGGTCCGCGAGCGGGCGCGGCTCACGGAGCCGCTCGGCATCGAACGCGCTGCCGAGGAGGCGTGCCCGGCCGGCTCGTCGCATCGTCGTGCCGGGCGGACGACGACCCCGCGCCGCCCACCCTCAGCAAGGCTGCGAGAGCACCGCCAGGCGAGCCCGGAGGGCGTCGTCGACGACCTCGTCGGCCACCTCGACCACCTTGTCCCGGCTCGTCGCGCCGCTGGCCAGGACGACGAACCGGGGCCGCACGCCGAGCGCCTCGGCGAGCGCGGCCAGGGCGGTCGCGGTGGCCGCCCCATCGACGGCACGGGCGGTCACGGCGACCACGAGCCGGTCGCCGTGCATCCCGCCGACACGCGCGCGCGACGAGCCCGGGCGGACTCGGATGGCAACGCGCACGGCCCCCATCCTGCCGCGCGGTCGCGGCGAGCGGCGGATCCCGGGGTACGACGCGCGAGCAGCCAGCCGCGACGCGGCCCGGCGATCAGACCAGACCGAGAGCCGTCACCTGGGCACGCTCGTCGGACAGCTCCGCGACGGACGCGGCCACGCGCGACCGGCTGAGCTCGTCGAGCTCAAGACCCGGCACGATCGACCACGACGTCCCGTCGTGCGTGACCGG
>JAJYSG010000061.1 GCA_021793675.1 Actinomycetes bacterium
GCGCGCCGAGCGGTCCGATGACCGGGTTGCGCAGCGCACGGCCGAGCCGTTCGCTGCGCACGACCTCGGCCGGTGCACCGGCGGCGACGTCGGGCTGTGCCATGGCGCTCCTTCCCCTCCGACCTCGGCGGCGGTCAGCCCCAGCAGTTCTCCAGGCCCCACTCGGTGGTCTCGGACTCGATCCCCTCGACCGGGTTGTCGGTGATGACGACGCTGCCGGTGTCGACGAACCCGCTGGGCGCCTGCCCACCGTTCGCGGCCTCGATGATGGCGTCCATGCCCTGCCGGACCATCTCGGCGGGGAACTGCATGACGGTGGCGGCGTACCTGCCGTCGGCGACGTCCTGTACGCCCTGGCAGCCGCCGTCGATGGACCCGATGACCACCTGGTCGGTGAGGTTCTGCGCCTCGAGCGCGGCGTAGGCGCCGCGGGCGGCCGGCTCGTTGATCGTGTAGACGGCGTTGACGTCGGGGTTGCGCTGGAGCAGGTTCTCCATCGCGGTCTGGGCGTTGTTCTGGTCGCCCTGGGTGTTCTCCATCCCGAGGATGGCGGGGTCGCCCTCCTCGATCCCGAAGCCCTCGAGGAAGCCGTCGTGACGGAAGGTGTCCACGGTTCCGCCGGCGGTGCCGTCGAGCATGATGAGCGCCGGGTCCTGGTCGCCGAGGGCGGCGCGCACGTAGGCGCCCTGGAGCCGACCGGCCTCGAGGTTGTCGGTGGCGAAGGTCGCGTCGACGGCGTCCTCGGGGTCGGTCGCGGTGTCGAGCGCGATGACGAGGATGCCCTGGGCGCGCGCCTGCTCGATCGCGCCGAGGAGCCCGGTGGAGTTGTTCGGCGTGATCATGATGCCGTCCACGCCCTGGGCGATGAGGTCCTCCATCGCCTGCACCTGGCCCTCGTTGTCGCCGTCGAAGGCGCCGGCGAGCGCGGTGAGCTGCACACCCTGCTCGTCGGCGTACTCGGCCGCGACCTCGCGCATGGTGACGAAGAACGGGTTGGTCTCGGTCTTCGTGATGAGGCCGATGCTCACGTCCCCGCCGCCGCCACCACCCTCCCCGTCGGTCGTGCCGCCGTCGCCGCTCGGCTCGCCGTCCGAGCCGCAGGCGGCCAGGCCCAGTGCGCCGATCGCGACCACGGCGGCGGTGTACCGCCTGCGCGTCGTTCCGGAAGTCCGTCGGTCGGTCCTCATGATCCGCCCCCTCGCGTTCACTGTGTCCCACCTCACACCGGTGTTCCCCTGAGTGAACCAGCGCTAAGGTCAAAAGGCAAGCGTTTACGTAATCGCTTTCGTCAGACCGGCACCGGCCGGGGAAGAGGTCGCCAGCGTGGTCACCATCGCGGACGTCGCGCGTCGGGCGGGAGTCTCGACGGCCACGGTGTCCCACGTGATCAACGGGACCCGCCACGTCACGGAGCGGACCCGGCGGCGGGTGCTCGCCGTCGTCGAGGAGCTCGACTACGTCCCCAACCGGCAGGCCCGCTCGCTCGTGCGGTCGCGCAGCCAGCAGCTCGGGGTGGCGATCTCGGCGATCACCAACCTCTACTTCGGCGCCGTCGTCCGGGCCATGGAGGCGGCGGCGTCGGAGGGCGGCTACACCCTCATCCTCGCCGACACCCACGAGGACCCCCGCATCGAGGAGCAGGTCGTCACCGCGCTGCGCGGGTACCGCCTCGACGGCCTCCTTCTCGCCCCTTCGAGCGGGGCACAGCCGCTCCTCGACCGGCTCGCGCGCACGTCGCTGCCGACGGTGCTCGTCGACAGGGCGGCGGACGCCCGCTTCGACTCGGTGTGCACGGAGAACGTCGAGCCGATGGCCGATCTCGTCGCGCACCTCGCCGAGATCGGGCACCGGAGGATCGCGATGGTCTCCGGCATGGCCGGGCTGACGACGACGGACGAGCGGGTGGAGGGGTACCGCCTCGGTCTGACCCGGGCGGGGCTGTCCGCCGACCCGCGGCTCGTCGTGTCCGGCGGCTCGGACGCGCGCCAGACGTACACCGCGCTGGCGGCGCTGCTCGACGCACCGGACCCGCCGACCGCCGTCGTCGCCGCCCAGAACGCCATGGTCATCGGCACCATGCGGCTGCTGCGCGACCGGGGCCTGGACGTCCCGGACGACATCGCCCTCGTCGGCTTCGACGACTTCGAGTGGGCCGACGTCTTCTCCCCTCGGCTCACGACGGTGGCGCAGGACGCCGAGCAGATCGGCAGCCGCGCCGTCGAGCTCCTCCTCGACCGCATCGCCGACGGCTGCGCCCCGCCCCGTGCGGTGCGCGTGCCGGCACGGGTCATGCACCGCGACTCGTGCGGCTGCGCAAACTCCCTGCGCGGGTAGCGGGCCCTGCGCGGCCGGCGGCGACACCTGCCGACCGGCGGCCTACAGTGGCCCGGTGGCCGCCGACCAGTCCCCCGCGCCGGACGGCCTGCGCCCGCACGACCGGCAGTACCGCCGCGCCCTGCTCGCGCTCTTCGCCACCGGCATCGCCGCGTTCGCGATGGTCTACGTCGTCCAGCCGCTGCTCCCGCTCGTGTCGGCGGAGCTCGGCGTCAACGCGACGCGCGCGAGCCTCCTCGTCTCCGTGTCGACGTTCGCGATCGCCGTCGCCGTCCTGCCGCTCGCGCGGCTGTCGGAGCGGCTGGGCCGGGGACGGACGATGGTGCTCGGGCTGGGCGGCGCCGTCCTCGGGGGTGTGGGTGCCGCCCTCGCCCCGGGCTTCGGGCTCCTCCTCCTCGCGCGCGGGGTGCAGGGCGCGGCGCTGGCCGCCGTGCCGGCCGCCGCGCTGGCCTGGGTTGCCGAGAACGTCGCACCCGGGTGGGTGACCCGGGTCGCCGGGCTGTACATCGCGGGCACGACGCTCGGCGGGATGGGCGGGCGCGTGCTCGGCGGAGTCGTCGCCGACGTCACGAGCTGGCGGACGGCGCTGCTGACCGTCGCGCTCCTCGGTGCCGCGCTCACCGCCGCGGCCGCCCTCCTCCTCCCCCGCCGCGCACGGCCACGCACCCGGCTGCGGGGCACGGCCGCGGGGACGGACGCCCCTGCACCCCGGGCGGGCCGCGCTGCGCGCCTGCGCGTGTACCTCCTGGGCGGACTCGGCATGGCGATGTTCGTCGGGATCTACAACGTCGTCGCCTACCGCACCCACGCCCCGCCGTTCCTCCTCGGCACCGGGCTGGGCTCGATGTTCTACCTCACCTACCTCGCGGGGACGGCGACGTCGTCGGTCGCCGGTCGGCTCGAGCGCCGCGTCGGGCTGCGGACGACGACGCTCGTCGGGCTGGCGGCGTGCCTCGCCGGCGTACTCCTCACGCTGCCGGACTCGCTCGTCCTCATCTGGGTGGGGCTGGCGGTGGTCGCCGCCGGGTTCTTCATGGTCCACGCGGTGGCGTCGGCGGGCTCGGCGCGGCTCAGCCCGCGCCCGTCGGACGGGTCGGGCACCTACACCCTCGCCTACTACCTCGGCTCCTCCGTGGGCGGCGTGGTCCTCGGGCAGGCGTGGGAGTCCGGCGCGTGGGGCGGCACGGTGCTCACGGCGGCGGCGGTCATCGCGGTGGCCGGGCTCGTGGCGGCCGGGCTGCCACGCAGCACGTCCTCGCGCCGCACGTCCTCATGAACCGCGCTCACCACCGCGCCGGGCGATGTCCGGGTGCGGGACGGCGCGGTAGGCGGCCACCGAGACCGCCGCGAGCCACGCCCAGGTGACGAGCACGGCCAGCCAGATGAGCCCGACCCCGGCCGGTCGTGCGGCGAGCGCGGCCCCGGCGACGAACGCCACGGCGATGACCACACCGGCGAGCCGCGACCACGCGGCGGCGCCCGAGCCGCCGCGCGCGAACCAGCCACCGGCGACCACGGCCGCCGCCGCCATGCCGAGGAACCCGACCGCGCCGAGGGCGAGGTGCCCCATGCCCGCCGCCGTCAGCTCCCCGCCGCCCGCGCCCGGCGGGTAGTGCTCGCTCGGGTCGGGCGGGAAGGCGGCGCTGAGCACGAGGCAGGTCCCGTAGAGGCCCACGAGCACGGCCACCGCCCGCGGCATGCGGGGCGTGCGGGCCAGTCCCACCGCGGCGGCCACGCTCATGAGCCCGGACAGCACGAGGTTGAGGGCGTGGAGCCAGCCGAGCTCGCTGAGGAGGAGCAGGCTCAGGGCGTCCCGCGTCAGGGAGAAGTCGGGCCGGGTCAGTGCGAGGACCACGCCGAGGCCCAGGTAGAACGGACCCGCCACCACGCCCCAGCCGAGCAGCGAACGCGTCACCGCCGCCCCACGGTCGAACTCTGCCGCTCCGCTCATCGTCACCCTCCGTCGGGTCGGCTGCCGGTGCGGTCCTGGGTCCGAGGCCACAACGGCCGTGCACATCCATCGTGGCAGCCCGCCGCCGCGGCGCGCAGCCAGATACGCTCGAGCGCATGGCCGAGCTCACCGTCCTCCACAACCCGCGCTGCTCCACGTCGCGCCACGCCCTCGACACCGCCGAACGGGCAGGCACCGGCGTCGAGGTCGTGCAGTACCTCAGGGAGCCGCTGGACCGGGCACAGCTGCTCGACCTCCTCGCCAAGCTCGAGGACCCGCCCGCCGACCTCGTCCGCAAGGACGCGTTCTTCACCGAGCTCGGGCTCGCCGCGGAGGACTACACCACCCCGGAACAGGTGGCCGACCTCCTCGTCGAGCACCCGCGCCTCATGCAGCGCCCGGTGCTCGTGCGTGGTGACCGGGCCGTCATCGGGCGGCCGAAGAGCCGCGCCGAGGAGTTCGTCGCCGGCTCGTGAGCATGCGACACATCGACGACGCCGAGCGCCGCAGCCGGCTCGCGCTGCGCCACGGCCTGCACCCGGGACACCGCCTCCCCGACCCGCTCGCCGCCACCCGCGCCATGACGGTGCTGCACGCCACCGAGCCGCCCACCGTCCACCTGTCCGTCCACGCGCGGACCGACGGCGTGCTCTC
>JAJYSG010000062.1 GCA_021793675.1 Actinomycetes bacterium
CTCACTCCTCGCCACGGTCTCGGGCCGGGTCCTGGAGATCGGGCCCGGACGCGGGGTCAACCTGCCGCACTACCGGCCGGACGTCGAGTGGACCGGTCTGGAGCCGGCGGCACGTAAGCACCGGAGCATCCGCGTCACCGCACGGCGCCTGGGACGCGAGATCACCCTCCACCGCGACCCGGCCGAGGCCATCCCCCTGCCGGACGCGAGTGTCGACGCCGTCGTCGCGACGTTCGTCCTCTGCTCGGTCACCGACGCCGCCCGGTGCCTGCAGGAGATCCGGCGGGTGCTCCGCCCCGGCTCGCCGTTCGTGTTCCTGGAGCACGTCGGCGCACCGAAGGGCACGTTCAGCCGGCGCCTCCAGGACGGGTGGGCACGCCTCCAGCTCGGCCACTGCCGCCCCAACCGCGAGACGGCATCGGTCATCGAGGCGGCCGGGTTCGCGCACGTCGCCTGCACCACGGCCGTCATGCGACCGCTGGGGTTACAGGTCCCGGTCATCAGGGGGACGGCCACCTCGGCGAGCTGAGCGGGAGGCACAGCCGCCCGCTCGGGCAGCCCGAGCGACCAGCTCGGCCGCCCGCCTACTCGGCCGGGTTGACGAGCGCTTCGTCGATCGCGATGGCCGTGAGGTTGTGCTCGGCGAGGATCTCCCCGTACCGACCGCTGTCGATGAGCGCGTCCAGCGCCTCGGCGAACGCCTCGGCCTCTCCGCTCCCCTTCGAGAACACCATGCCGGTGTAGCCCGAGGTGATCGCCGGGCCGGTCGCTGCCAGGTCCGACTCCGTCTCGACGGCGTGCTGGATGAACGCCCGGTAGGCGGTCGCGAGGTCCGCCCGCCCGCTCTGCACGGCGAGCTGGGCCGAGGCCTGGTCAGGGAAGGTGGCGAGCTCGATGGCCGGCTGCCCGTCCGCCTCGCACCGGGCAGAGCGTTCCTCGAGCACGGGGACGGTGGACTGGCCGGCGAGCACCGCCACCGTCGCACCGCACAGCTCGGCGAGGTCGTCACCGACCTCGAGCCCGTCCTCGGCGCGCGTGAGGAACGAATGACCGGCCTGCTGGGTCGCGACGATGTCGACGACCCCCTGCCGCTCGAGCGTCGCGTCCGCCCCCACGCCGATGTCGTACTTCCCGCTCTGGACGCCGGGGACCACCTGGGAGAACGTGGTCTCGTTCCACTCGATCGTCGCGTCGAGCTCATCCGCGACGGCGTCGAGCAGGTCGAGGTACATGCCCGCAGGCTCACCGTCGTCACCGTTGAAGGCGAGCGGCGCCCAGTCCAACTGGATCGTGGCCTGGATGGTCTGGCCGGCAAACGGGGAGTCACCGTCGGCCTGAGCGGCTCCCGTCGAGCAGGCGGCCGTGAGCAGCGTGAGACCGCCCAGTGCGGCGATGGTGAGGAAGGGACGTGAGACTGCCATGCGGAGCTCCAAGGGTCAGCGCACCTCGGCCAGGAAGGCCCGGGTGCGAGGGTTGCGGGGACTGTCGAGGACGTCTGCGGGGGTGCCGTGCTCGACCACGTGGCCGTCGTCGAAGAAGATCACCCGGTCGGCGACGCGCCGGGCGAAGGACATCTCGTGGGTGACCACGAGCATCGTGGTGCCGGTCCGGGCGACCTCCTCCATCACGGTGAGCACCTCGCCGACGAGCTCGGGGTCGAGCGCGCTCGTCGGCTCGTCGAAGAGGAGGACGACGGGTTCCATGGCGAGTGCGCGGGCGATGGCCACGCGCTGCTGCTGGCCTCCAGAGAGCTGGCGCGGGTAGGAGGCCGCCTTGTCGGCGAGGCCCACGCGGGCGAGCAGCTCCTCGGCGCGGACCCTCGCCTCCGTCGCGCTGAGGCCGAGCACGCGACGGGGACCGTAGGCGACGTTCTCCAGCGCCGTCATCGTCGCGAAGAGGTTGAACTGCTGGAAGACCATCCCGATGCGGGCGACCTGGTGGGCCAGCCGGCGGCCGCTGACCCGCCGCGGCCGGCCGCGGCGCTCCTCGTAACCGATGAGAGTGCCGTCGACCTCGACCAGACCCTGGTCCGGGGGCTCGATGAGGTTGACGCAGCGCAGGAGGGTCGACTTCCCGGATCCCGAGGGACCGACGATGCACACCACCTCGCCGCGCCCGACGTCGAGGTCCACCCCTCGCACGGCGTGCACGTCACCGAAGCTCTTCTGCACGCCCCGCAGCCGCAGGATCGGCCGGGGCTCCGTGGTCGGCGCGGGCTCGTGGACCGGCAGCATGCTCACCGCCCCCTCGTGTAGCGCGAGATGAAGTGACGCTCGAGCAGGTGCTGGAGCACCGAGAGGACCGTCGTGCAGACCGCGTACCAGAAGACGGCGACCATGAGCAGCGGGATCACCCGGTAGTTCGCGTTGTAGATCAGCTGGACCGCGTACAGCAGGTCCGACACCGCCAGGTAGCTGACCACCGCGGTGTGCTTGAGGGTGCCGATGAGCAGGCCCATGCCGGCCGGGATGATCGAGCGCATCGCGCTCGGCAGCACGATCGCGAAGAGCGTGCGCGTCCGGGTCAGGCCGATGGCGTGGGCCGCCTCGTGCTGGCCGCGCTCGACCGACAGGATGCCCCCGCGGATGACCTCGGCGGCGTAGGCGGTCTCGTGCAGGGTCAGCCCGATGAACGCCGCCGTCGTGGCCGAGATGAGGTTGTTGGTCTGCACGCTCCACGAGAGGTCGGTGAACGGCAGTGTGAGCCCGATCGACGGGAACAGGTAGCCGATGTTGAACCACAGGAGCAGCTGCACGAGGAGCGGGATCGTCCGGAAGACGGACACGTATGCCCAGGCGATCGCGCTGACCCCGCGCATACGGGACAACCGCATCGCCGCGACGACCGTGCCGAGGACGAAGCTCGCGACCGTCACCGTCACGGTCAGCCCCAGCGTCATGCGCAGCCCGGCCGCGACCCGCTCGTCGAAGAGGTACTCCGCGAAGGTCGGCCAGTCCATCGCGGGGTTGCGGGCCAGGACGACGACGAGCCCGACGGCCGCGGCGACGGCGACCACCGAGAAGGCGCGACCGAGCAACAGGCTCCGGCCGTGCGTCCGCTCCAGCGACGGGGCGGCCAGAGCGCGCCCGAGGGCGGAGTCGTCCGTCACGGGTCGGGTCAGCGGGGCCCCGTCCCGCACCTGCTGCTCCGTCATGTCGCGTGGACCTCCTCGGCCGTGGCGGTGAGGAAGCGCTCGAGCAGGGCCGGGCCGTCCTCGGCGGCAAGGTCCTTCGCGATGCCGTGGGCGACGGCCTCGCTCGCCCACGGCAGCCCGTTGATGCCGAGCGCGATCGGCCCGACGCTCGCGTGCGCCGCCTCGTTCATCAGGTGCAGGTTCGCTACCGCAGGGCTCGCCCCGGGTTGGGGACGGCAGCTCAGGTCGGGGTCGAGGTAGGGGTAGCGCGCGATCCGTCGGTCGACCCCGTCCGCGCCGAGCTCGTGGACGTCCCCCCAGAGCAGGACCTGGTCGACGACGCCGGCCAGCCACGGGACCTGCCGGAGGTCGACCTGGAAGCCGGTCGCCGCGATGACGAAGTCGACGGTGGACGAGCCGCGGGTCGTCTCGACCCGCAGTCCCCCGCCGTCCCGGTGGACGCTCGTGACCTCGGTGCCCAGCCGGAGCCGGTAGCCGGCGTGCCGTTGGCACCGCTCGACGGAGTGGGGCGGTGGCGGCATGGGCAGGCTGAGCTCCCGCCGGAGGAAGCCGAGCCGCACGTCGTCGGGCATCGCCGCGAACCCGCGGAAGACACCCTTGCTCTCGAGGTGGCGGAGGGAGTTGACGCTGGGGAGCGTGGCTCGTCGTCCCACCTGGAGGACGGTCGCGCCGTGCTCGAGCGCCGCGGCGGCATTGTCGAAGGCGGAGGCCCCCAGGCCGACGACGAGGACGGACCGACCCTCGAGGGAGGGCAGGTCGATGAGGTCGGAGCTGTGCGCCCACAGGCTCCCGCGGGCGTCGGCGATCTCGGCGAGCGCGGCGGGGACCGCGGCCCCTCCGGCCCCTGCGATACCCGTGCAGGCGACGACCTTCCGGGCGACGACGGAGCGGGGGCCCTCCGGTCCGGCGAGCTCCACCAGCCACCGCGCCCCCCGGGGCCGCAGCGCTGTCACGGTGGTCGCGTTCGTGACCCGGACACCGACGGCCGTGCGCAGCCAGCGGAGGTACTCCTGCCACGTCTCGCGCGGCACGAGCCCCAGCCGCGCGTAGGCGTCCGCGCCGTACAGCCGGGTGTACCAGCTGCGGAAGGTCGCCGCCCGGATCCCGGCCTCGGGACCGAGGAGGGTCTTCGGCGTCCGGAGCGTCTCCATCCGCGCCCACGTGGTCCAGGGCCCCTCGTCGCCGGACAGCGCCGAGTCGACGACCTCGATGTCGCGGATGCCTTCCCGGCGCAGCCGCAGCGCTGCCGTGATGCCGGCCTGGCCGCCACCGATGACGAGGACGTCGAGCACCGGATGTCCGCCCTCCGCGTGCCGGACCGTCCACGGGCGCGACGGGTAGTCGAACTCCTCGATCTCCTGACGGACG
>JAJYSG010000063.1 GCA_021793675.1 Actinomycetes bacterium
AAGCGGTAGACGCCCGGGTTGGTCGGGATCTCCCCCGCCGCGGGCTTGTACGCGAGCTGGTCGGCCATCGCTATGCGCTGCGCTTCCGCTCCACGCGTCCCAACGTCTCGGCGAGGAAGCGCCCGGTGTGGCTCTCCTCGATCGTCGCAACCTGCTCAGGGGTGCCCGTCGCCACGATCGTGCCGCCGCCGGATCCGCCCTCGGGGCCCAGATCGATGATCCAGTCGGCTGACTTGATGACGTCGAGGTTGTGCTCGATGACCACGACCGAGTTGCCCTTCTCCACGAGACCGTTCAGCACCTGCAGCAGCTTCTGGACGTCGTGGAAGTGCAGACCGGTCGTCGGTTCGTCGAGCACGTAGATACTGCGACCGCGGCTGCGCTTCTGCAGCTCGGTCGCGAGCTTGACGCGCTGCGCCTCCCCGCCCGAGAGCGTCGTGGCGGCCTGACCGAGCCGGACGTAGCCGAGCCCGACGTCGACGAGCGTCTTCATGTATCGGTGGATCGCCTGGATCGGCTCGAAGAACTCGGCGGCTTCCGCGATCGACATCTCGAGCACCTCGGCGATGTTCTTGCCCTTGTAGTGCACCTGCAGCGTGTCGCGGTTGTACCGCTTGCCCTCGCACACCTCGCAGTCGACGTACACGTCGGGGAGGAAGTTCATCTCGATCTTGAGCGTGCCGTCGCCCGAGCATGCCTCGCAGCGTCCGCCCTTGACGTTGAAGCTGAAGCGTCCCGCCAGGTAACCGCGAACCTTCGCCTCCGGCGTCTCGGCGAACAGCGTGCGGATCCGGTCGAACACTCCCGTGTACGTGGCGGGGTTCGACCGCGGCGTGCGTCCGATCGGCGCCTGGTCGACGTGCACGACCTTGTCGAGGTGATCGAGGCCCGTCACGCGCTTGTGCTTGCCGGGCACCGTGCGCGCCCCGTTGAGTTTCTGCGCGAGCACCTGGTACAGGATGTCGTTGATCAGCGTCGACTTCCCGGATCCCGACACGCCCGTCACCGCGGTGAACAGGCCGAGCGGGATGGTCGCGTCGACGTTCTTGAGGTTGTTCTCGCGTGCGCCGGTCACGGTGAGCACGCGGCCGCGATCGACACGACGCCGCGAATCGGGCGTCGGGATCTCGCGCCGACCGGCGAGGTAGTCGCCGGTGATCGACCCCTCGTCCTTCATCAGTTCGGCGGAGGGACCGGAATGGATGACCTCTCCCCCGCCTTCACCGGCGTGTGGGCCGATGTCGACGACCCAGTCGCTCGAGAAGATCGTCTCTTCGTCGTGCTCGACGACGACGAGTGTGTTGCCGAGATCCCGCAGCGCCTCGAGCGTGCCGATGAGGCGTCGGTTGTCGCGCTGATGCAGTCCGATCGACGGCTCGTCGAGCACGTACAGCACGCCGGTGAGGCCCGTACCGATCTGCGTCGCCAGACGGATCCGCTGCGCCTCGCCGCCCGACAGCGAACCGGCGGACCTGCTCAGCGTGAGGTAGTTGAGTCCGACGCGCAGCAGGAACTCGAGGCGCACGCGGATCTCGCGCAGCACCTGCGCCGCGATCATCGCCTCGCGTTCGGTCAGCTCGATCGACGACACGAACTCCATCGCATCGTCGAGACTGAGGTCGGCCGCCTCGGCGATCGACCTCCCGTCGACGCGGACCGCGAGCACCTCCGGCTTCAGGCGCGCACCGCCGCACACGGCGCATGGGATCTCACGCAGATAGTCGGCCCATCGCGCCCGCTGGGTGTCGGTCTCGGCCTGCGCGTACTGCCGCTCGATGTACGGCACGACGCCCTCGAAACCACTCGCGTACCGGACCTCGCGCCCCCAGCGGTTCTTGTACCGCACGTTGACCTTGTAGTCCTGACCGTGCAGCACCGCCTCGCGCACGACCTCGGGAAGCGCCGCCCACGGCGTGTGAAGCGAGAAGTTGAGGTCGTCGGAGAGGCCGACGAGCAGTCGTTCGAAGTACTGCGAGAGCCCCTTCCCCTGGGTCGTCCAGGGAATGATGACGCCCTCGTCGATCGACAGCTCGTCGTCGCCGAGCATGAGGTCGGTGTCGACCGACATCTTCGTGCCGAGTCCCGAGCAGGCCGGGCAGGCGCCGAACGGCGCGTTGAACGAGAACGTGCGCGGCTCGACCTCCGTGAGCTGCACCTGGTGTCCGTTCGGACACGCGAGGTTCTCGCTGAAGGACTGCCACGCTTCGTCGCCGGACTCGTCGACGTAGTTGATCTGGATCACGCCGCCGGCGAGGTCGCGGGCGGTCTCGACCGAGTCGGTGACGCGACCGATGATGCTCTCGCCGCGCGCGACGAGCCGGTCGACGACGACCGCGATGTCGTGCTTGTACGACTTCTTGAGCTTCGGCGGCTCGGAGAGCTGGATCACGTCGCCGTCGACGATGGCTCGTGAGAAGCCCTTGGCGCCGAGTTCGGCGAACAGGTCGACGAACTCGCCCTTCTTCTGGCTCACGACGGGGGCGACGACCTGATAGCGGGTGCCGTCCGGCAGCGCGATGAGCTGATCGGCGATCTGCTGCACCGTCTGCCGTTCGATCCGTGCGTCGCACACGGGGCAGTGCGGGATGCCGACACGGGCCCACAGCAGGCGCATGTAGTCGTAGATCTCGGTGATCGTGCCGACGGTCGACCGCGGGTTGCGGTTGGTCGACTTCTGGTCGATCGAGACCGCCGGGCTCAGCCCTTCGATCGCGTCGACGTCGGGGCGGTCGACCTGTCCGAGGAACTGCCGCGCGTAGGAGCTGAGCGACTCGACGTATCGGCGCTGTCCCTCGGCGAAGATCGTGTCGAACGCGAGACTCGACTTGCCGGATCCGCTGAGCCCGGTGAAGACGATCATCTTGTCGCGCGGCACCTCGAGATCAACGTTCTTGAGGTTGTGCACGCGCGCACCGCGCACGGTGATCTTCTGGTCTGAGGAGACGGGGATAATCGGCACGAGTTCGATCCTATTCGAAACTTTGTTCGCGTGGGTCAGCGGCGACCGTGTTTTTGCTGCGAAATCGCGCGAACCAGGATCACGGCCGTCGCCGCGACCGCGAGAGCGCCGACGGGCGCGATCCATGCGGCACCGCGCCCGTCCGCGGCCGGGATCGCGAAGGCGAACAGCGCGGCCGCCTGTGCGACGAACTGGACGATGAGGACGCGTTGTGTCGTCGGGATAAGTGCCCGCAGCGCCACGCGTGAGCGGAGGGAGACGACGCCGCTGAGTGTCGCGAGCACGTGACCGAGGTGAAGCGCCGCGATGGCGACACACGTGCGTCCGAGGTCCGGCGACTGCAGGACGAGGGCGACCGGGATCGCGGCGAGCGCGATCCACGCGAACATCGTGCGCGGGACGATGGCGCCGACGACGGCGGCGACGGCCGCGACGACGACCCAGAACAGCGGCGCGCCGACCAGCCACGCGCCGACGATCGCGACGCCAACGCCGGCCACGCGGATGAGCGCCCCCGGGACGGCGCGCCCGATGAGGAGGACGTCGTCCTTCATCGTCGCCCTCCCGTGCGTGCGCGGGCCAGCGCGGTGAGCGCGACCGCCGGATCCGCGGCCCAGCGCAGCGTCTCGACGCCCGCTTCGGCGAGCCCCGCGAAGATGTCCTCGCGTTCGGCGAGGACGATCCGGAGGGCGAGGCTCTGTTGCGGGGACAGCCGCCCGCGGTCGAGATCGGGCAGCGTGTCGACCGCGATGACGCGATGACCGGCCGCACGCCACATCAGCGCGAGCTCCGCGGCCGCGCCGTCGAAGAAGGTCGA
This sequence comes from Actinomycetes bacterium, assembly GCA_021793675.1. Classification (GTDB taxonomy): domain Bacteria; phylum Actinomycetota; class Actinomycetes; order Actinomycetales; family Cellulomonadaceae; genus Cellulomonas. Next base: position 3,777 of record JAJYSG010000063.1, read on the forward strand.
CAGCACGGCGATCACGGATCCGTGGGGCACGGGCGGCGTACGCCGGTACCGACGGTCGTCGCCAGCGGCCCCCGTCGCCGCGATGGCGGTCGTGAGTCGCGCGAGGTGCCGGGACCCCGTTGCGCCGCGCACCGACCGTCCCCCGGGCGCGAGCGCGTGGTACGCGACGCGGTCCCCCACGGCGATCGCAGCCGCGGCGAGCGACCGGGCGGCTTCGCGGGCCAGATCGAGCGAGGTCGTTCCCGCGCGAGACAGGTCGTCTCCGCCCCACGTGGCGACGACCTCGCCGAGGTCCTCCGCGGTGTCGACGGCGAGCACCACGGAGGCGTCGCTGAGCGTGTGGGTGCGGCGCACGAGCAGCTCCCCCGGGCGACGGGCCGCCCGAGCCGTCGCGCGCCAGTCGACCCGCCGCAGCTCGTCGCCGGGAGCGAACGGGTGGATGTCGCGGAAGTCGCCGCCCTGCCCCGGCCGGGAGCCCTCGTGCGCGCCGTGCAGCCCGGTGAGTCGCGGGGCGAGGGGCAGTCTGGGCAGCATACGCATCGCGGGCGTGACCGTGCGACGGGCCGTCACGGGGGCGGTCTCCCCCGCGATGCGCGCGCCGTCGCCAGCCGCCGAGCGCCCGATGACGCGGACAGCCTCGACCGGCCCGGAGTGCCCGGGA
>JAJYSG010000029.1 GCA_021793675.1 Actinomycetes bacterium
AAGCCCCTGACCTGGACTTTCATTGTCGGGCTGACAGGATTTGAACCTGCGACCCCTTGACCCCCAGTCAAGTGCGCTACCAAGCTGCGCCACAGCCCGCCGGCCCCGCAGGGCCGCCGAGAATGCTACCTCACACGCCACCGCTCGCCCGCCCCTCGGAAACAGGGTGGACGGCACTGTGACGGCGCGGGCCCGTCAGGCGAGCGGCTGGTTGCGCTGCACCAACGCGTCGCGGATCTCGCGCAGCAGGACGGTGTCCTCGTCGGGCGCGGCGTCGGTCTCGGCGCTTCGCGAGAAGCGCCGCTTGGCGGCCTCGTAGGGCTTGACGACGAAGAAGTACACGACGAACGCCAGGATGAGGAACGCGACGAGGGCGGTCAGGAAGGGGCCGACCGACACCAGCCCACCGGGCCGCCACTGGTCGAAGTTCGGCGCGCCCCCGGCCTTGGCCAGCAGCTCGATGATCACCTTGGTGAAGGCGGTGACGACCGCGCCGAAGGCGGCGCCGATGATGAACGCGACGGCGATCTCGACGAGGTTGCCGCGCATGACGAAGTCCTTGAAGCCCTTCATGGCTGTGTCCCATTCCTGAAGTGCGGGCGGATCCGGCGTGGACGGGCGGAGCACCCGGTGGCCTCCGCGCGTGATCGGGCGCACCAGGACGGTGCACGGTGGCACCTGAGTACCACCGGAGCCCCGACCTCGCCACGCCAGCCGGCACGCCGGGAGGGCCGCACCTCGGCGTCGTCAGACGGGTAGTCAGGCCGTCACGCCGACGACTTCGCCCGCCGCGGGCTCGACGAAGGCTCGATCCGCGAGCCGCCAGAGGGCGGCGGCGACCCACGTGAGCCAGACGAACAGCAGCACGCCGTAGCCGGCGTACGCCGCGCCCATCACCGGCCGAAGGATCTCGGACACGATCCCGACCGCCCCGGTGACCACGCCGAGCATCGCCAGCCCCCTGCCGAACGTGCCGCGCAGCATGACCACGGCGACGAGGAGGATCCCGAGGGTCTCCAGCACGCCGATCGCCGCCGGTACGTTGTTGAGGGCGCTGAGCAGCTCCGCCCCCGCCACGTACGAGGCACGGGCGGCGTCCGTGGTCGCGGCCGCGTACCGGTCGCTCAGCACCACCATCGCCAACGAGCCGTCGCCGGTCGTCGGCCACGCGAACGAGATCGCCCAGGAGGAGACGGCGACCATCCCCGCGACGGCGGCCAGCGCCCGGCCGTGGCCGCGCACGGCGATGACCAGGGCCAGGAAGACCACCATGAGGAGCAGGCTCGGGAGGAGCCAGACGAGCTGGCGGACGATGTAGACGGTGCGGTGGTCCGTCACGTCCTGCAGCAGCGCGGCACCGCCGGACGTCGCCGCGGTCGGCGCCGCGAAGGCGACGACGAACCCCACGACGTAGAGCAGGACCGCGGCGGCCGCCGCGACCGCTCCCGCCCGGTACAGCGGACCCCACCCGGTGTCGCCTCGGCGCGCAGCCACGCTCGCACTGTCGGCCCGGGGCCCGGGAGGGGCGAGAGGCCAAGGTCCCGCGGCCAGGTCCCCGCGCCGGACGGACGACGCCGATCGCAGCGACGTCGTCAGCGCGAGCTGCCCGTCACGCAGGGTCGGCGCCCGCGAGCGGCCACGCACACGGGTGAGCCACCAGCACGGCCTCATGCGCTTCGCCGCGGGGTCGGGACCGCCGCCGGCACGGCGTGGTGCAGGGCGTGGCGCTGACCTAGGCGACCACCTGGTTCTTGGGGATCGGCAGGCCGACCACCGCCCGGCCGCCGAGAGGCCCGCACCTCGACCCTCCCACGACGCAGCACGGACAACCGTCACGAGCGCTCACCGACGCGCCCTGCGGCGTCCGCACCCGTACGGTGAGCGCATGCGCTTCGACTACGACTACGTCATCGTCGGCGGCGGCATGGCGGCGGACGCGGCTGCGCGAGGCATCCGCCAGCTCGACCCCTCTGGGAGCATCGCCATCCTCGGCGACGAGGCCGACCCGCCCTACGAGCGTCCCCCGCTCTCCAAGGACCTCTGGCGCGACCCCTCCGCGCACGAACCGTTCCTCGGCACCGACGGCGCCACCGACGCCCAGCTGCACCTGTCCACGCGTGTCACGGCGATCGACCGGACCGCGCGCACGGTGACGGCGGACGACGACGTCTTCGGCTACCGCGCGCTGCTGCTGGCCACCGGGGGCCGGCCGCGGGAGCTCACGCTCGGCCCGTCCCCGCAGGTCGTCTACTTCCGCACCATCGGGGACTACCACCGGGCCCGCGCCCTGGCGGCCGGCAGCGTGGTGGTCGTCGGCGGCGGGTTCATCGGCACCGAGATCGCGGCGGGCCTGGCGATGGCCGGAGCCAAGGTCACGCTCCTCACGCCGGACGCCGAGGTCGGCGCCCGGCAGTACCCCGCCGGGCTCGTCGCGCGGATCCGGCGGGCGTTCGACGAGCACGGCGTGGACGTGCGGACCGGCACGCAGGCGCGCTGGCTGGAACGCTCCTCCGTCGGCACCGTCACGGTCCACGTCCAGGCGGGCGAGACGCCGGTGGCGCTCGCCGCCGACGGTGTCGTCCTCGGGCTGGGCATCGAGCCGAACACCGAGCTGGCGCAGTCCTGCGGGCTACCGGTCGACGACGGCGTCGTCGTCGACCGCTTCCTGCGCACCATCGACCCGGCGGTGTTCGCCGCCGGAGACGTCGCCAGCTATCCCGACGCGATCCTCGGCCAGCGGCGTGTGGAGCACGTGGACCAGGCGACCACTTCCGGTCGCGCCGCGGGGGCGAACATGGCCGCCACCGTCACCGGCCGTCCGCTCGAGCCCTACACGCACACGCCGTTCTTCTACTCCGACATCTTCGACCTGGGCTACGAGGCGGTCGGACGGCTCGACGCGCAGCTGGAGCTCGTCGAGGACTGGGCCGTCCCCCAGGAGACCGGCGTCGTCTACTACACCGAGCACGCCTCCCTCGTCGGCGTGCTGCTGTGGAACGTGTGGGACGCCACCGACGCGGCGCGCGCGCTGCTGTCCCGGTTCCACGAGCCCGGCTCGCTGCCGGACCCCGGCGTGCTGCACGGGGCCATCGCGACGGGCTGACCGCTCAGCGCTTGCGCTTCTCCCGTACCCGTACCGAGATGACGATCGGCGAGCCCTCGAAGCCGAACGTCTCGCGCAGCCGACGCTCGATGTACCGGCGGTAGCCCGGGTCGAGGAACCCGGTGGCGAAGACCACGAACCGGGGCGGACGCGTCGACGCCTGGGTGGCGAAGAGGATGCGCGGCTGCTTGCCACCACGCAGCGGGTGCGGGTGGGCCGCCACCAGCTCGCCGAGGAACGCGTTGAGCCGGCCCGTCGAGATCCGCGTGTCCCACGAGGCCAGCGCGGCCTCGAGCGCGGGGACCAGGCGGTCGGTGTGGCGCCCGGTGAGGGCCGAGAGGTTGACCCGAGGTGCCCACTGCACCTGCACCAGGTCCTGCTCGATCTCGCGCTCCAGGAAGTGGCGACGCTCGTCGTCCATGAGGTCCCACTTGTTGTACGCGATGACCAGGGCCCGCCCGGCGTCCACCACCTGCTGGATGACGCGGGTGTCCTGCTCGGTCAGCTCGTCCGAGGCGTCGACGAGCACCACCGCGACCTCGGCCTTCTCGATCGCCGCCTGCGTGCGCAGCGACGCGTAGAAGTCGGCACCCGTCGTCTGGTGCACCCGGCGGCGGATGCCCGCGGTGTCGACGAACACGTACGGCCTGCCCTTGAGCTCGACGAGCTCGTCGACGGGGTCGCGAGTGGTGCCGGCGACCTCGTCCACCACCACGCGCTGCGCCCCGGCGAGCTGGTTGAGCATCGAGGACTTGCCCACGTTGGGCCGGCCGACGAGCGCGACGCGCCGCGGGCCGTCCGGGATCGCCGTGCCGTGCGCGGACTCCTCGGGCAGCGCCGCGAGGATCGCGTCGAGCAGGTCGCCGGTCCCGCGCCCGTGCAGCGCCGAGACGCCCCAGGGCTGACCGAGCCCCAGCGACCACAGCCCCGCGGCCTCCGACTCGACGGACGGCCCGTCCACCTTGTTGGCGGCGAGCACCACGGGCTTGCCGGCCCGCCGCAGCAGCCGCACCACCTGCTCGTCGGTGTCGGTGGTGCCCACCGTGGCGTCGACCACGAAGACCACGGCGTCGGCCTCCGCGATCGCCACCTCGGCCTGCTCGGCGACCCGCGCCTCGATGCCCGCGACGTCGACCTCCCAGCCGCCGGTGTCGACCACCACGAACTCCCGGCCGGCCCACTCCGCCGGGTAGCGCACCCGGTCCCGGGTCACGCCCGGCGTGTCGAGCACCACGGCCTCACGCCGCCCGATGATCCGGTTGACCAACGTCGACTTGCCGACGTTCGGCCGGCCGACCACCGCCAGCACGGGCAGCGCCCGGCCCGTGCCCGCGGCCTCGCCGTCGTCACCGTGCCCCTCGAGGAGCAGCAGGTCGTCCTCGTCGAGCTCGTACTCGGACAGCCCGGCGCGCAGCGCACGCTCACGCGCCTCGTCGGGCGCCGCCGTCGCCTCGCCGGACTCCTCAGGCCCGTCGGACGGTGAGACCTCGGCCTGGTCGAAGGGGGCGTCGGGCGCGCCGGGAGAGGGGAACTCGGGGGAACTCACCGCCCCATTGTCCCTGACCGCGCCGACGACGACGCCGGACGTCACGCCGTGGGGTGGCGGGGGTCGTCGGCCGGCAGGGTCAGGCCGCTGCGCACCGAGGCCTCGGTGGCCAACGCGACCATGGCGTCCCGCAGCCGATCGCTCGTGGCCGCGATGCGCTCACGCGCCGGGCCCTGCGTCGCGGGCGCGATCGGCTCGCCGAACTCGACGTACAGCCGCCGCCGCACCCCGGGGATGTGCCCGAGCGACTCCCCCGTCAGTCGCGTGCCCAGGATCGCCACCGGCACCAGCGGCGCGTCACCGTGCACCGCGAGCCACGCGGCGCCCGCGCGCACGCCCTCGACCGTGCCGCGACCACGGTTTCCCTCCGGGAAGATGCCGACCGCGCCACCGCGGCGCAGCACGCCGAGCGCCGACTGCAGCGCCGCCCGGCCGTTGGACCGGTCCACCGGGATCTGCCCGGCCCACGAGAGGACGGCCCCCACCGGCCCGTGGAACAGCTCCTGCTTGGTGATGACGTGCAGGGCCCGCGGGGCCACCCCGATGAGCACCGGCCCGTCGATGAGCGTCAGATGGTTCGCCGCCAGCACCACCGGCCCCTCGCCGGGGACGCGTCCGCCACCGACCACGCGCGCGTTCCACACCACACGGCTGGCGAACCGTCCCACCCAGCGGGCCCATGCGGGCCCCGCGGGCGACGGCACCCAGCCGGCCGGTCGCCGAGCCGTCATGCCCGCCGGCCGGTCAGCCGTGCCACGACGTCGAGCACCGCCTCGACCGTCTGCGGGAGGTCGAGGTCGGAGGAGTCGACGAGCTCGACGCCCTCGGCCGGACGCTGGAACTCCACCACGGTCGCGTCGCGGGCGTCGCGCCGCAGCACCTGGTCGCGCGTCGCGGCGACCGCCGCCTCGTCGGCCGCGCCGTGGACCTCCAGCGCACGACGAGCGAGCCGTGCCGCCGCGTTCGCGGTGAGCAGCACCCGCACCTCGGCGTCCGGCGCCACCACCGTGGTGATGTCGCGGCCCTCGGCCACCACCCCCCGACCCGACGAGAAGCCGCCGGTCCGTTCGGTCGCCACGAGGTCACGCTGCCGTGCGACGAGCTCGGCGCGCACCGCCAGGTTCGTCGACAGCGCGCTGACCTGCTCGGACACCCACGTCTCACGGATCGGTCCGGCGACGTCGACACCGGCGACGTGCACCGACGGACGCACCGGGTCCAGCCCCATGACCAGCGGCAGCCGGCGCACCTCGTCGGCCACCGCGGCCACGTCCGCGAGGTCGACGCCCTCCGAGAGGCACCACCACGTGGCTGCCCGGTACATCGCACCCGTGTCCAGGTACGCCAGCGCGAGCCGGCGCGCCACCGCCCGGGACACCGACGACTTGCCGGAGCCGGACGGACCGTCGATCGCGACGACGAGGCTCACTCGACCAGCCGCCAGCCACGCTCCGCCAGCGCCGCGACCAGGTCCTCCTCGCGGTCCGGCAGCACCGAGATGGCCGCCATGCCGGCCGCCCGCCCGGCGGCGTGCTCGATCCGCAGGTCCTCGAGGTTGACGCCGGCCGCGCCGACGTCCGCGAGCAGGTGCGCCAGCTCGCCCGGTTGGTCCGGGACGAGCACGGTCACCACGGCGTACGAGCTCTGCCGGCCGCCGTGCTTGCCCGGGATGCGTGCCTGGCCGGCGTTGCCCGCCGCGATGACGTCCGCGATGGCCGCCAGCGTGCCCGGCGCCACGTCCTCGGGACCGGTCGCCAGCGCCGCGCTCGTCAGGGCGTCCACGACGCGGTCCAGGTCGTCGCGCAGCGGGACGAGCACCGACCGGACGGCGAGCGCGTTGGCGGCGAGGATCGACGTCCACAGCGCGGGGTCGCTGGCGGCGATCCTCGTCACGTCCCGCAGGCCCTGCCCGGCCAGCCCGAGCGCGGCGTCGTCGAGCCCTCGCAGCCGCGCGGCCGCCAGGCTCGCGACGAGCTGCGGCAGGTGCGACACGGTGGCCACCGCGGCGTCGTGCGCGGCGGCGGCCATCGGCACCGGGACCGCCCCGAGGTCCACGGCCAGGGACCGGACGGCCAGCAGCGCCTCCGGGTCGGACGAGCCGGAGTCCGTGATCACCCACGGCCGGCCGAGGAACAGGTCGGGCACCGCTGCGGCCGGCCCGGACCGCTCCCGTCCCGCCATCGGGTGCGAGCCGACGTACCGCGCGAGGTCGACCCCGGCCGCCCGCAGCTCCTCCAGGACGTAGCCCTTGACCGACGCGACGTCCGTGACGACCGCGTGCGGGTGCGCTGCCAGCTCGGCCCGCACCACGTCCGCCGTGACGTCCGGCGGCGCAGCCACCACGACGAGCGCCGGCTCTGGGCCGTCCGGCCGCGCGGGCGTGCCCGCCCCCACGTCGCGCGCCAGGGCCAACGCCGTGCGGGACGGGTCCGACAGCTGCACCTCGACGCCCTCGCGCGTCAGCGCCAGGCCCACCGAGGCACCGAGGAGGCCGGTGCCCACCACGCGCACCGGCCCCTTCGTCGCGATGGTCACAAACCCACCACCCGCTGCAGGGACGCGACCTCTGCCGGGCTCAGCACCCGCGTCCGGCCGGCCTTGAGCTCGCCGAGCCGGATCGGGCCCACCTTGGTGCGCACCAGCCGGATCACCGGGAACCCCACCTCCTCGAAGAGGCGCCGGACCACGCGGTTGCGGCCGTCGTGCAGCACCACTTCGACGAGGCTCTGGCCGGGGATCATGTCGACGATGCGGTACGAGTCCACCGTGACCAGGCCGTCCTCGAGCTCGACGCCCTTGAGCAGCTGCGGACCGAGCTTGGCGGGCACCTGCCCGATGACGTCCACCAGGTAGGTCTTGGGCACCTCGTAGGACGGGTGCGTCAGCCGCTGCGCCAGCTCCCCGTCGTTCGTCAGCAGCAGCAGGCCCTCGGAGTCGATGTCGAGCCGGCCGACGTGGAACAACCGCTCGGGCCGGTCCTGGACGTAGTCGGCGACCGTCTCGCGACCCTCGGGGTCGCTCATCGTCGAGAGCACGCCCTCCGGCTTGTGGAACGCGAGCGTGACGAGGTCGGGGTTCGTCTGCACGCGGTCGCCGTCGACGTGGATCACCTGACGGTCGGGGTCCACCCGCACACCGAGCTCGCGCACCACGATGCCGTCGACCGTGACGCGGCCCGCCACGATGAGCTCCTCGGAGGCCCGCCGGGACGCCACGCCCGCCGCCGCGAGCACCTTCTGCAGCCGGACGCCCTGCGGGTCGTGCACGTCCCGCACGGGCTGCTTCTCGTTCCGGCCGCTCCCGCGGCCGGGCTGTCCACTCATGTGTCTCCTCCGGTCTGCTCGGCGCCTTCCAGAGCGTCGAACTCCGGTAGGTAGGGCGCCAGCGGGGGCAGCTCGTCCACGCTCGTCAGGCCCATCCGCTCCAAGAAGTATCCCGTGGTCCCGTACAGGAGCGCACCGCTGCTCGGATCCGTGCCCACCTCGGCGACCAGACCGCGGCTCGCCAGGGTCCGCACCACCGAGTCGACGTTGACCCCGCGGACGGCGGACACCTGTCCCCGGGTCACCGGCTGGCGGTACGCGACGACGGCCAGCGTCTCCAGCGCGGCCTGCGTCAGCCGCGACTGCTGACCGTCCAGCACGAATCGCCCGACGACGTCCGCGTAGGCCGGTGCCGAGTAGATCCGCCAGCCGCCCCCGGCCTCGCGCAGCTCGAAGCCCCGCACCGGCCCGCCGCCGGTGCCGCGGTACTCCGCGGCGAGCTCGCCGAGCAGGGCCAGCACGCGTTCGGTCGGCACGGCCAGCACGGCCGCCAGCCGCACGGCCGGGATCGGCTCGTCGGCCACCATGAGCACGGCCTCGATCGTCGCGCGGGCGCCACCGGGCAGGTCGTCCACGTCGAACGCCAGCTCGTCGGCCGCGGGCGGCCGCTCGTCCTGGTCACCGGCCACGGGCGGCCGCTCGTCCTGGTCACCGGCCGCGGGCGGCCGTTCGTCCTGCTCGTCGGGCTCGCTCACGGCATCGTCTCCTCGGTGGCGTCAGGGATTGTGGCCGGCCCGTCGTCGAAGTCGCTGGCGGCGACGACGTGGTCGTCGGACCCGGTCCACCGCACCGTCAGCTCGCCGAGCGGCGCCGCCTGCTCGAACGCGACGGCCGCCTCCCGGAACAGCTCGAGCAGCGCCAGGAAGCGCGCGACGACGACGAGCGTCGATCCGGCGTCCGCGACGAGCGACCGGAACGTCACGGTCCCCCCGCGCCGTAGCCGCCCGGCGAGCACCGCCGCCTGCTCGCGCACGCTGACCGCCGGGGCGTGGATGTGGCTGATGTCGACCACCGGCGCGGGACGCGGCGCCAGCACGCGTGCCGCCAGCTCCGCCAGCTGCTGCGGACCGAGCGACCACACGAGCTCCGGCAGCAGCGCCGCCAGCTGCGGCTCCAGCGTGACGGCGCGGGGCCGGTGGCGTGCTTCCTGCGTGAGCCGGGTCCCGAGGTCGCTCGCGACCTGCTTGTAGGCGCGGTACTGCAGCAGCCGGGCGAACAGCAGGTCACGCGCCTCGAGCAGCTCGAGGTCCTCCTGGTCCTCCACCTCGCCGGCGGGCAGCAGCCGCGCCGCCTTGAGGTCGAGCAGCGTGGCGGCGACGACGAGGAACTCGGACGCCTGCCCGAGGTCCCAGGCGCCCTCCGCCGCGCGGATGTGCGCGATGAACTCGTCCGTCACCTGCGCCAGGGCGACCTCGGTGATGTCGAGCCGATGCTTGGCGATCAGCCCGAGCAGCAGGTCGAACGGCCCCTCGAAGACGTCGAGATGGACCTCGAACCCCGTGCCGCCGACGGGACCCGGCTCGTCCGGCTCAGGCAGCGTCGCCACGCGCGACGAGCTCACGGGCGAGCTGACGGTAGGCCTCGGCGCCGGTGTGCGACGGGGCGTACGTAGTGATGGGCTCCGCGGCCACGGTGGCGTCGGGGAACTTCACGGTGCGGGCGATGACGGTCTGGAACAGCTTGTCGCCGAACGCCTCGTGCACGCGCGCGACGACCTCACGGGCGTGCAGCGTGCGGGAGTCGTACATGGTGGCCAGGATGCCGTCCACCTGCAGCCGTGGGTTGAGCCGGTCGCGGACCTTCTCGATCGTCTCGACGAGCAGCGCGACGCCGCGCAGCGCGAAGAACTCGCACTCCAGCGGGATGAGCACGCCGTGCGCGGCGGTGAGCGCGTTGACGGTGAGCAGCCCGAGCGACGGCTGGCAGTCCACGATGATCTCGTCGTAGCTGTCCAGCGCCGGCCGCAGCGCGCGGGACAGCGCCGACTCGCGCGCCACCTCGCTCACCAGCTGCACCTCGGCGGCCGACAGGTCGATGTTCGCGGGCAGCAGGTCCAGGCCGGGCACGGCGGTGGGCCGCAGCACCTCGGTGTAGTCGATGCCGCGGTCCATGATGAGGTTGTAGACGGTGCGGTCCAGCTCGTGCGGCTGCACGCCGAGGCCCACCGAGGCGGCGCCCTGAGGGTCGAAGTCGACGACGAGCACGCGCCGCCCGTACTCGGCGAGGGCCGCGGCCAGGTTGATCGCCGTCGTCGTCTTGCCGACGCCGCCCTTCTGGTTGCACAGGGCGATGACGCGCGCGGGGCCGTGAGCGGTCAGAGGCGCGGGCACCGGGAACTCGGGCATCGGACGGCCGACGGCGTCGACCGCGACGGTCTGGGCACTCACGCGGCCAACCTACCGGAGCGGCCGGTCACCGCCCCGCCGACTGGCCGGTGCGCGCGGACGTCGTCGCGCGCGGGTGGTTGGCGATGTACACCTCGCGCAGCAGGTCGGGTGACACCATCGTGTAGATCTGCGTCGTCGTCACCGACGCGTGCCCGAGCAGCTCCTGCACCACCCGGATGTCCGCGCCGCCCTGCAGCAGGTGCGTCGCGAACGAGTGACGCAGCGTGTGCGGAGACACGTGTGCGGCGGTGGCCAGGCCGGCGTGCTCGGCGGCGGTGCGCAGCACCGCCCACGCGCTCTGCCGGGACAGCCGCGCACCTCGGACGTTGAGGAACAGCGCCGGCGTGCCGCGACCCGCGGCCGCCAGCGCCGGCCGCGCCCGCACCACGTAAGCCTCGACCGCCTGTGCGGCGTACGAGCCGACCGGGACCACGCGCTCCTTGCTGCCCTTGCCGAACAGCCGCACGGCACCCTCTCCGGGCGTCAGGTCGATGTCGTCGAGGTCGAGGCCGACGGCCTCCGAGATCCGCGCCCCGGTCGAGTAGAGCAGCTCGAGCAGGGCGCGGTCCCGCAGCGGCACCGCACCGTCCCCGAGCACGCCGTCCTCCAGCAGGCGCCGCACGTCGTCGACCGACAGCGCCTTGGGCAGTCGCTTCGGCCGTGCCGGCGGATGGACCTCCCGCGCCGGGTCCTGCGACGCCAGCCCTTCCGGGACGCAGAACCGGTGCCAGCCGCGGATCGCCACCACGCCACGCGCCGCCGACGAGGCCGACAGCGCGGCACGCCCGTCGGCGCCCGTCCGGACGGCGAGCACGTAGTCCTCGACGTCCCGCTCGGCGACCGCGGCCGGCGTGCCGATCCCGCGGGCGACGAGGAAGTCGACGTACCGCGACAGGTCCCGGCGATAGGCCGCCAAGGTGTTCGCCGACAGCCCGCGCTCGACGTCGAGGTGGGCGAGGTAGGCCTCCAGCGCCTGCGCGAGCGCACCGCCGTCCGGCATGGACGCGAGGTTACAGCGGCAGGAAGACGTCGACGACGACCGCCACGGACAGCAGCGTCAGGTAGGTGATCGAGTGGTGGAACACCCGCATCGCCCGCAGCTTGTGGTGCTCCGGGTCGCGCGCCTGGCGCAGCAGCGACAGGCAGGAGCCGACGAACCACGCGCCCAGGCCCGCGGCGACGACCGCGTACACCCAGGACATCCCCGCGACCGGGACGAGCAGCAGCGAGCACGCCACCATGGCCAGCGCGTAGCCGACCATCTGGACGGCGACCTGGGCGTCCTGGCGCACCACGGGCAGCATGGGCACCCCCGCGGCCCGGTAGTCCGCGCGGAACTTCATCGACAGCGGCCAGTAGTGCGGCGGCGTCCAGAAGAACACGACGCCGAACAGCAGCACCGCCGACCAGGACACCCCGCCGGTCACCGCCGACCAGCCGATGAGCACCGGCATGCACCCCGCCGCCCCGCCCCACACGATGTTCTGCGACGTCCGCCGCTTGAGCAGCATCGTGTAGCCCACGACGTAGATGGCGATCGCACCGGCGGCGAGCACGGCCGAGATCGGGTTGACCGCCAGCCACAGCAACGTCAGCGCCACCAGGCCGAGCGCGACCCCGAACACCAGCGTGGCCACCGGCGTGACGGCGCCGGTGACGGTCGGCCGACGGCGCGTGCGGTGCATGATCGCGTCGATGTCGCGGTCGAGGTAGCAGTTGAGGGCGTTGGCGGACCCGGCCGCCAGAGCACCCCCCGCCAGCGTGGCGCCGACGAGCGCCGGCGACGGGAGCCCACGTGCCGCGAGCACCATGGTCGGCAACGTCGTGACGAGCAGCAGCTCGATGACACGGGGCTTCGTCAGCGCGAGGTAGGCGCCGATCGTGGCCCGCCGTCCCCGGGCCCGCACGGCGGGCGTCGGCGGCACCGGTGCCGGTCCGGCAGGACTCACCGCCGAGGCGGCCAGAGCGGCCGGGCTGGAGAGTCGCACGCCTGTCCGTTCGTCGTCGGAGAGCCGGTCACCAAGCATCGGCACCGCCATGCTACATGGGACTTCAGTCCCAGGCGGGATGGGCGACGGTCCCACCGGGCCGCCGGGCGCCTCTCCGGTGGCCCGGGATAGGCTCGCTGTGCAGGTGTGGGCCGCCCTCGAGGGCGGCTCGCCCAGTCCACGGGTCTGCCGGCCCGGCGGTGCTCACACGACCCGGGCGCGGCCCGGAAGGAATCGAGGTGCGGTGAACGCGAAGGCTCCCCTGGCGACCACGGTCGGCTGGACCGATCTGGACATCCGGGCGGTTGACACGGTCCGGGTGCTCGCGGCTGACGCGGTCGAGAAGGTCGGCAACGGCCACCCCGGCACGGCCATCAGCCTCGCACCGCTGGCCTACCTGCTCTACCAGGACGTGCTGCGCCACGACCCGGCAGACCCCACCTGGCTCGGCCGCGACCGCTTCGTGCTGTCCGCCGGGCACTCCAGCCTGACGCAGTACATCCAGCTCTACCTCGGCGGCTTCGGCCTGGAGCTCGCGGACCTCGAGGCGCTGCGCACGTGGGGGTCCAAGACCCCGGGGCACCCCGAGTGGGGGCACACCAAGGGGATCGAGATCACCACCGGCCCGCTCGGCCAGGGCATCTCGTCCGCCGTCGGGATGGCGATGGCGGCGCGCCGGGAGCGCGGCCTGCTCGACCCCGACGCGGCGCCCGGCACCAGCCCGTTCGACCACCACGTGGTGGTCATCGCCTCCGACGGCGACCTCGAGGAGGGCGTGTCCGGCGAGGCGTCCTCGATCGCCGGGACCCAGGAGCTCGGCAACCTCGTCGTCGTCTGGGACGACAACAAGATCTCGATCGAGGGCAACACCGTCATCGCGTTCGGCGAGGACACGCTCTCCCGCTACGCCGCCTACGGCTGGCAGACGCTCGTCGTGGACTGGACCGCCGGCGGCGAGTACCGCGAGGACGTCGACGCCCTCGCGGCCGCGATCGCCGAGGCCAAGGCCGAGACCCACCGACCCACCTTCATCGCGCTGCGCACGCTCATCGCGTGGCCCACGCCCGGAAAGACCGGCTCGCACGCGGCGCACGGTTCCAAGCTGGGCAGCGATGCGGTCCGGGGCCTGAAGGAGGAGCTCGGCTTCAACCCCGACACCTCGTTCGACGTGGACCCGGAGGTCATCGCGCACACCCGTGGCAGGCTCGCCGCCCGCGCCGCGACCGAGCGCGCGGCCTGGCAGCAGGCGTACGACGCATGGCGCGCGGAGCACGCGGACCGCGCCACCCTCCTCGACCGGCTCGTGGCCCACGAGCTGCCCGCCGGCTGGACGCAGGCGCTGCCGTCCTTCCCGGCCGGCAAGGACGTCGCCACCCGCGCCGCCTCGGGCAACGTGCTGTCCGCCCTGGCCCCCGTGCTGCCCGAGCTGTGGGGCGGCTCGGCCGACCTCGCCGGCTCCAACAACACGACGATGAAGGGCGAAGCGTCGTTCCTGCCGGCCCACCGCTCGAGCGCCGAGTTCGCCGGCGACGAGTACGGCCGCACGCTGCACTTCGGCATCCGTGAGCACGCCATGGGCGCCATCATCAGCGGCATCGTGCTGCACGGCCTGACGCGCGCCTACGGCGGCACCTTCCTGCAGTTCTCCGACTACATGCGCGGCGCGGTGCGGCTCGCCTGCCTCATGGGCATCCCCACGGTCTACGTGTGGACGCACGACTCGATCGGCCTCGGCGAGGACGGCCCCACGCACCAGCCCGTGGAGCACCTGGCCGCGCTGCGGGCCATCCCAGGCCTGTCCGTGGTCCGGCCGGCGGACGCCAACGAGACGGCGGCCGCCTGGCAGGTGACCCTCGAGCGTCGGGGCGGCCCGGTCGGCCTGATCCTGACGCGCCAGAACGTGCCGACGTTCCCGCGTGGCGAGCAGGGCTTCGCCACCACGGACGGCGTGCGGCGCGGCGCCTACGTGCTGCTGGAGGCGACGGGCGGTGCGCCGCAGGTGATCCTCGTCGGCACCGGCTCCGAGGTGCAGCTGGCCGTGGAGGCCCGGACCACGCTGGAGGCCGAGGGCATCCCGACGCGCGTCGTGTCGGCGCCCTGCCTCGAGTGGTTCGACGAGCAGGACGAGGCGTACCGCGAGTCCGTGCTGCCGTCGTCCGTCCCCGCACGCGTCAGCGTCGAGGCCGGCATCGCGCTGTCGTGGTACCGGTACCTCGGAGCCCACGGCAAGGCGATCAGCCTGGAACACTTCGGCGCCTCCGCGGATTACGAGACCTTGTACCGGGAGTACGGGATCACGGCCGACGCCGTCGCGGCGGCCGCGCGCTCGTCGCTCGCGGAGACGAGGGGCGGCGCCGCGTAGGTGCCGCGCCCCACGGCCGGGCGGGTCTCCGCCCGGCCGGGTTCCACAGAAGGGGCACCACATGACTCGGCAGGACAGCCCCCTGCACCGGCTCGCAGCGGCCGGGGTTGCGGTCTGGCTCGACGATCTCTCCCGCGGCCGCATCCGTTCGGGCGGGCTCGCCCAGCTCGTCGGACGCGGCGTGGTCGGGGTGACGTCGAACCCGACGATCTTCGCGCACGCCCTGGCGCACGGCTCCGACTACGACGGCCAGCTCGCCGAGCTGGCCGCCGCCGGCGCATCGCTCGACGAGGCGGTGTTCCGGATCACCACGGACGACGTGCGAGACGCGTGCGACGTGCTCCGGCCCGCCTACGACGCCTCCGGCACCGTCGACGGCCGGGTGTCCATCGAGGTGGAGCCTGCGCTGGCGCACAACACGGCCGGGACCGTCGCATCGGCCCGCGCCCTGTGGACCCAGGTCGACCGCCCGAACCTCTACGTCAAGATCCCGGCCACCGTCGAGGGGCTGCCCGCCATCACCGCGGCGCTGGCCCAGGGCATCAGCGTCAACGTCACGCTCATCTTCTCGATCGAGCGCTACCGCGCCGTGATGGACGCCTTCCTCGCCGGGCTGGAGCAGGCGAAGGCGGCCGGCCTGGACCTGGCGCCGATCGGGTCGGTGGCCTCGTTCTTCGTGTCCCGCGTGGACAGCGCGATCGACCCCCGGCTGGACGCGCTCGGGACGGCGCAGGCCGCGCAGCTGCGCGGCAAGGCCGCCGTGGCGAACGCCCGGCTGGCGTACGCCGCCTACCAGGAGGTCGTCGCCACGCCGCGGTGGGCCGCGTTGCAGGCGGCCGGCGCCCGCCCGCAACGGCCGTTGTGGGCGTCGACCGGCGTCAAGGACCCGGCCTACCCGGACACCAAGTACGTCGACGAGCTCGTCGTGAACGGGGTCGTCAACACCATGCCGGAGGCGACGCTCGACGCGGTCGCGGACCACGGCCAGACCGGGGACACGGTGACCGGGACGTCGGACGAGGCGGCGGCCGTCATCGCCGGCGTCGAGGCGGTCGGCATCTCCGTCGACGAGGTCACCGCCACGCTCGAGTCCGAGGGCGTCGAGAAGTTCGTCGCCTCCTGGCAGCAGCTGCGCGACACCGTGCGCTCGGGGCTGGACGCCGCCGGAGCCACCCGGTGAGCCCGGCCCGCGTCGCACCCGGCAGCAACCCGCTGCGTGACCCGCGGGACCGTCGGCTGCGCCGCATCGCGGGCCCGTGCGGACTCGTGATCTTCGGCGTCACCGGTGACCTGGCGCGCAAGAAGCTCATGCCGGCGGTCTACGACCTCACCAACCGTGGCCTGCTGCCACCCGGCTTCGCCCTCACCGGGTTCGCCCGCCGGGACTGGGAGACCCAGGACTTCGCGCAGATCGTTCATGACTCGGTCAAGGAGTTCGCGCGGACGCCGTTCCGTGAGGCGACCTGGCGGCAGCTGTCCGAGGGCATCCGCTTCGTCGCGGGCACGTTCGACGAGCCCGGCGCGTTCGACCGGCTCGCCGACACCGTCGAGGAGCTGGACGTCCACCGCGGCACGGGCGGCAACCACGCCTTCTACCTGTCGGTGCCGCCGGCGTCCTTCCCGGTGGTGTGCGAGCAGCTGGCGCGGTCCGGCCTGTCGCGGCCCCGGGAGGGTACGTGGCGACGGGTGGTCATCGAGAAGCCGTTCGGCCACGACCTGGCCAGCGCCCGCGAGCTGAACGACATCGTGTCCCAGGTGTTCCGTCCGGACGACATCTTCCGGATCGACCACTACCTGGGCAAGGAGACCGTGCAGAACCTCCTCGCCCTGCGGTTCGCCAACCAGATGTTCGAGCCGATCTGGAACTCCAACTACGTCGACCACGTGCAGATCACGATGGCCGAGGACATCGGCATCGCGGGCCGCGCCGGCTACTACGACGGGATCGGCGCCGCGCGCGACGTCATCCAGAACCACCTCATGCAGCTGCTCGCGCTCACCGCGATGGAGGAGCCGGCATCGTTCGACGCCGTCAACCTGCGGGCTGAGAAGACCAAGGTGCTCTCGGCCGTGCGGCTCCCGCGGGACCTCGGCAAGCACACCGCCCGGGGGCAGTACCTCGGCGGCTGGCAGGGCGGCGAGAAGGTCGTCGGCTACCACGAGGAGGAGGGCTTCAACCCGAGCTCGGTCACCGAGACGTTCGCGGCGATCCGGGTGGACATCGACACCCGCCGCTGGGCCGGCGTGCCCTTCTACCTGCGCGCCGGAAAGCGCCTCGGACGCCGGGTCACCGAGATCGCCGTGGTGTTCAAGAAGGCGCCGCACCTGCCGTTCGAGTCCTCCGACACGTCCGAGCTGGGCAAGAACGCCATCGTCATCCGCATCCAGCCCGACGAGGGCGTCACCGTCCGGTTCGGCGCCAAGGTGCCCGGCACGGCGATGGAGGTCCGGGACGTGACGATGGACTTCGGCTACGGCCACGCGTTCACCGAGACGTCGCCCGAGGCCTACGAGCGGCTCATCCTCGACGTGCTGCTCGGCGATCCGCCGCTGTTCCCGCAGCAGGAGGAGGTCGAGCTGTCCTGGAAGGTGCTCGACCCCGTGATCGACTACTGGCACAAGCACGGCACGCCCGATCCCTACCCCGCAGGCTCGTGGGGACCGGCCTCGGCCGACGAGATGATGGCGCGCGACGGACGCACCTGGAGGCAGCCGTGATCATCGATCTGCCCGACACCACGACCAGAGACATCAACAGGCGTCTCGTCGAGGAACGCGACGAGGGAGGCGCGGTCGCCCTCGGGCGCGTGCTCACGCTCGTCATCGACGCCGGTCCGCACGACCCCGAGGAGGCGATCGACGCCGCCAACGCGGCCAGTCGGGAGCACCCCTGCCGGATCATCGTGCTGTCGACCATCGACGCGCGCTCGGACTCGCACCTCGCGGCGCAGATCCGGCTCGGCGGCGACGCCGGGGCCAGCGAGGTGGTCCTGCTCTACCCCGCCGGCGAGCTGCGTGACCACCTCGACAGCCTGGTGACGCCGCTGCTGCTGCCGGACGCTCCGATCGTCGTCTGGTGGCCGTTCGAGGTGCCGGACGACCCGGCCGAGCACCCCATCGGCAAGATGGGGGTGCGGCGCATCACGGACACCACGCAGTGCAGCCACCCGACGTCCACCCTGCGCCGCCTCGCCAGCACCTACACGGCCGGTGACACGGACCTCGCCTGGACCCGCGCCACGCTGTGGCGCGGGCTCATCGCGGCCACGCTCGACCAGCCGCCGTTCGAGCCGGTGCACAAGGCCGTGGTGCGGGGCGAGGCGAGCCACCCGTCGCTCGACCTCATGGCGGCGTGGCTGGGATGGGCCTTGCGCTGCCCGGTGGAGATCGACCGCATCCCCGGTGCACCCGCCATCACCGAGGTGCGCCTCGAGCGGTCCGGCGGCGCCATCGTGCTGGACCGGCCGGACGGCAAGACGGCCGAGCTGCACCAGCCGGGCCAGCCGTCGCACCGCATCGCGCTGCCGATCCGGCAGCTCAAGGAGTGCCTGGTCGAGGAGCTGCGCCGGCTCGACGCCGACGAGGTCTACGGCGAGGTCATCACCAAGGGCCTGGCGAAGGTCCCGGTGTGAGCGCGCCCGACGAGGCCACCGCGTCCGGCGTGTCCTGGGAGCCGGTCGTCGACGAGGCCCCGACCCGGCTCCTCGGGGACGACCCGACTCCCGAGCACGGGGAACTGCCCGTTGTCTTCACGCCCGACGCCCCGCGCGGTCGCCACGCCGGTGCCCGCGAGCGGCACCTCGACGTCGTCGTGCACCCCGACGCCGACACCCTCGCGGAGGCGGCCGCCGCGCGCCTGCTCGTCCGCCTCATCGACCTGCAGTCGGTGCGGTCGCCGCTGCACGTCGTCCTGACGGGCGGCACCGTCGGCATCGCGACGCTGCGCGCCGTCGCAGCCTCGCCGGTGCGCCACGCGGTCGACTGGTCGGGCGTCCACGTCTGGTGGGGCGACGAGCGGTTCGTGGCCGCCGACTCCCCCGACCGCAACGAGCTCCAGGCCCGCGAGGCGCTGCTCGACGCGCTGCCCCTCCCGCCCGCGAACATCCACGCCATGCCCGCCGAGGGGGCGGCGCCCGACGAGGACGCGGCCGCGGCCGCCTACGCGCACGAGCTGGCGCGGTTCTCGGCGCGGGACGACGACGTGGACGAGGCCTCCCCGAGCGGCGGCGTCGCCCCGCTGGACGACGCGATCGCCGCGGGTTCTGGCGAGGCGCCCGGTGCATCCTCGGGAACACCCCTCGGCTTGGCGGGGGTCACCTCCCGCCGCGTGGCGACGTCCGGTGCGCGCCCGGCGGTCCCGGAGTTCGACGTGCTGCTCCTCGGCATGGGCCCCGACGGCCACGTCGCGTCGCTGTTCCCGGGCCACGCCACGCTGCACGACGAGGCCCGCACGGTCGTCGGCGAGCACGACTCCCCCAAGCCGCCGCCGCGCCGCGTCTCGCTGACCTATCCGGCGATCCGCGCCGCCCGCGAGGTATGGCTCGTCGCCGCCGGCGAGGAGAAGGCGGACGCGGTCGCCAAGGCGCTCTCGTCGGGCGCAGCGGTCGACGGGACCCCGGCCGCGGGCGCCTACGGCACCGAGCGCACCCTCTGGCTCGTCGACCTCGCAGCGGCGCGCAGCATCCCCGCCTGACTCAGGGCCGGTGCCGACCCCGCCGCACGACCACCACGGCGATGACGACCACCAGCACGACGAGCGGCGTGATCACGACGCCGAGCGTCGGACGAGAGCCGAGGCCGGCGGTGCCATACCTCAGCACGACCGGGAGGGCGACCACCCGCATGCGCGAGGTGTCAGCGGCCCCGGCGGGCGCGCAGCGCGGCCAGCGCCTCGTCCAGGATGGCGGCGCCGTCCTCGTCGGACCGCCGCTCCTTCACGTAGGCCAGGTGCGTCTTGTACGGCTCGTTGCGGAACGGCGCGGGCGGGTTGTCCTTGTCCTGCCCGGCCGGGAAGCCGCACCGTGGGCAGTCCCACGTGGTGGGCGCCTCGTTGACGGCCTCCTCGGCGAAGCTCGGCCGGGTCTCGTGCCCGTTGGCGCACCAGTAGGAGATCCAGACCCGAGGGGCCGCCTCGCCGCGTTCCGCCTCGCCCATGGGGCCGGCACCGACGCGCGACCCCCGGATGGCACTTCCGCTCGCCATGGCTCCTCAGCTCCAGCGTTCCAGCAGGCCGAGCCCCGTGATGACGAGCACCCAGAACAGCGACACCATCACCGTGAGGCGGTTGAGGTTCCGCTCGGCCACGCCCGACGACCCGACGTTCGAGGTGATCCCGCCGCCGAACATGTCCGACAGACCGCCACCGCGCCCCTTGTGGAGCAGCACGAGCGGCACGAGCAGGAGGCTGGTGAGCACCAGCAGCACCTGAAGCACGATGCGGAGGACGGTCACGGGAAGCTGTTCCTCACTGAGCGGTACGGGACGCCATCAAGGGTAAGCGACGTTCGCCCTGCTGGTGAACGTCCTGGGGCACAGATCGGCGGGGCGGTCTCGTCCGCCCCGCCGATCCGTAGGGTCAGAGCGCGACGGCGTGCGCCTGGTAGCGCACGATCTTCGCGAACTCCTCCGGGTCGAGGCTCGCGCCGCCGACGAGCGCGCCGTCGACGTCGGCCTTGGCCATGATCGCGGCGACGTTCGACGACTTCACGGATCCGCCGTAGAGCACGCGCACCGCGTCCGCCGTGTCGACGTCGTACAGCGCGTCGATGCGGTTGCGGATCGCCTCGCACATCTCCTGGGCGTCCTCCGGCGTCGCCGTCTCGCCGGTGCCGATGGCCCACACGGGCTCGTAGGCGACGACGACCTGCTTGACCTGCTCCGCCGTCAGGCCCGCCAGGGCGCCGTCGAGCTGGGCGAGGGTGTGCGCGACGTGCGTGCCGGCCTTGCGGATCTCCAACGGCTCGCCGATGCACAGGATCGGCGTCAGCCCGGCGGCCAGGGCCGCCGTCACCTTGGCGCCGACGAGCGCGTCGTCCTCCGCGTGGTACTGCCGCCGCTCGCTGTGGCCGACCACCGCGTAGGTGCAGCCCAGCTTGGTGAGGAACAGCGGCGAGATCTCACCGGTGTACGCGCCCGACGTGTGCGTCGAGACGTCCTGCGCGCCGTAGACGATGCCGAGCTTGTCGGCGTCGACCAGGGTCTGCACGCTGCGCAGGTCGGTGAACGGCGGGATGACGGCGACCTCGACGGAGGCGTAGTCGTGCTTGGCGTCCTGCAGCAACCAGGCCAGCTTCTGCACGGTGTGGACCGCCTCGTGGTGGTCCAGGTTCATCTTCCAGTTGCCCGCCATGAGCGGGGTGCGACCAGCCATGGTGCTCAGTCCTCCAGAACCGCGATGCCCGGCAGGCTCTTGCCCTCGAGGAACTCCAGGGAAGCGCCACCACCGGTGGAGATGTGGCTGAAGTCGGCCTCGTCGAAGCCGAGGATCCGGATCGCGGCGGCCGAGTCACCGCCGCCGACGATGGTGAACGCGCCCGCAGTGTGCGCGTCGACGAGGGCCTGCGCGACGGCACGGGTGCCGGCCGAGAACGCCTCGAACTCGAACACGCCCGCCGGGCCGTTCCAGACGACCGTCTTGGCGTCCACGATCTTCGTCGCGAACAGCCGCGCCGTCTCCGGGCCGACGTCCAGCCCCATCTGGTCGTCCGGGATGGCGTCGATGCCGACGACGGTGGCCGGGGCCTCCGCCGCGAACTGCGGGGCCACCACGGCGTCGACCGGCAGCACGATGTCGACACCCTTGGCGGCCGCGGTGGCGAGGTAGCCCTTGACCGTCTCGATCTGGTCGGCCTCGAGCAGGCTCTTGCCCACCGAGTGACCCTGCGCGGCGGCGAACGTGAACGCCATGCCGCCGCCGATGACCAGGCGGTCCGCCTTCGCGAGCAGGTTGGAGATGACGCCGAGCTTGTCGGACACCTTGGCGCCCCCGAGCACGACGACGTAGGGCCGCTCCGGGCTCTCGGTCGCCTTGCGGAGCGAGTCGACCTCCTTGAGGACGAGCAGGCCGACCGCATGCGGCAGCCGCTTGGCGACGTCGTACACCGACGCCTGCTTGCGGTGCACCACCCCGAAGCCGTCGGAGACGAACGCGTCGGCCAGCGCGGCGAGCTCGTCGGCGAGCGCGCCGCGGACGGCCTCGTCCTTGCTCGTCTCAAGGGCGTCGAATCGGACGTTCTCGAGCAGGGCGATCTCGCCGTCCTGCAGCGCGGCGACGGTGGACTTCGCCGACTCGCCGACCAGGTCGCCGGCCAGCGCGACGGGCCGGCCCAGCAGCTCGGCCAGCCGCGTGGCGACGGGCGCCAGCGAGTACTTCGCCTCGAAGCCCTCACCGGTGGGGCGCCCGAGGTGCGCGGTGACGACGACGCGGGCGCCCTTGGAGAGCAGCGCCTGCAGCGTCGGGAGTGCGGCCCGGATGCGGCCGTCGTCGGTGATGACGCCGTCCTTGAGCGGGACGTTGAAGTCGGAACGGACGAGCACGCGCTTGCCGCGCAGGTCGCCGAGGTCGTCGATGGTCTGCATGTCTCCTACCTGGTCAGGACGTCGCGGGCCGGGTTCGGCCGCGGGAGGGTGCCGAGGGTCCACGCAGCAGCGTCCGCGTGCGCCGAGCGGCGGTGAGGCCGGGGCGCACGCGGACGCATGGCTGGTGGTGCTGCTACCGGACGGTCAGAGCCGCTCGCCCACGTACACGGTCAGCGCGACGAGCGAGTTGGAGTAGCCCCACTCGTTGTCGTACCAGGCCACGACCTTCACCTGGTCGCCGATCACCTTCGTCAGCTTGGAGTCGAAGATGCTCTGCGTCGGGTCGGTGACGATGTCGCTCGAGACGATCTCGTCGTCCACGTACTTCAGGTGGCCCTTGAGGGCGCCCTCCGCAGCAGCCTTGACCGCCGCATTGACCTCCTCGACCGTGGTCTCCTTCGGCGCGGTGAACGTCAGGTCGGTGGCCGACCCCGTGATGACCGGCACGCGCAGCGCGTAGCCGTCGAGCTTGCCCTTGAGCTCCGGCAGCACGAGGGCGACGGCCTTCGCGGCACCGGTCGAGGTGGGGACGATGTTCTGCGCGGCGGCGCGGGCACGGCGGAGGTCGCGGTGCGGGCCGTCCTGCAGGTTCTGGTCGCCGGTGTAGGCGTGGATGGTGGTCATGAGGCCACGCACGATGCCGATCGAGTCGTTGAGCGCCTTGGCCAACGGGGCCAGGCAGTTCGTGGTGCACGACGCGTTCGAGATGATGTGGTGGTTCGCCGGGTCGTAGCTGGTGTGGTTGACACCCATGACGAACGTGGCGTCCTCGTTCTTCGCCGGAGCGGAGATGATGACCTTCTTCGCACCGCCGTCGATGTGCGCCTTGGCCTTCGTCGCGTCGGTGAAGAAGCCGGTCGACTCGATGACGATGTCGGCGCCCAGCTCGCCCCAGGGGAGGTTCGCGGGGTCGCGCTCGGCGAGCACGCGGATCTTCTTGCCGTCGACGATGATGTTCTCGTCGTCGTACTCCACGGTCTTGTCGAACTTGCCGAGCACCGTGTCGTACTTGAGCAGGTGGGCCAGGGTCTTGTTGTCGGTCAGGTCGTTGACCCCGACAACCTCGACGTCCGCACCGGAGGCGATGAGCGCCCGGTAGAAGTTGCGCCCGATACGGCCGAAGCCGTTGATGCCGACCTTGATGGTCACTTGCCCTCCTCGGCACGCGCCGAACGGGTCGGCGCACACGTAATGACTGGTGGGAACACTCGCACGCCGATGTGCGTCCGCGTCGACCACGCGGGGTACGGCCGGCCGTCC